>JAXIPJ010000046.1:0-16749 GCA_045402985.1 Anaerolineales bacterium | reverse complement strand
GCTGACCTCACTGGTATCCAATGCGATTTCGGTTGTCGTCATCATTCTCGTAGCGCTCCTTATGGGCTTCCGCTCGTCGGCAGGAGTATTGTCATGGCTTGCCGTGGCCGGTATCCTCGCGCTGTTTACGCTGGCCTTGACCTGGATCGCGGTGATTGCCGGACTGTCCGCAACATCGGTGGACGGTGCAGGCGCCTTTGCCTACCCGATTATTTTCCTGCCGTTTATAAGCTCAGCGTTTGTACCGACCGAGACGATGCCGTCGGGTGTTCGCGCCTTTGCCGAAAATCAACCGGTGACCTCGATCGTGGAATCCATCCGTGCGTTGCTGTCAGGTCAGCCTGTCGGTAATGACATCTGGATTGCGCTCGCGTGGTGCGTCGGGATTATGCTCGTGGCTTATGTCTTTGCGATGCGGGTGTATAAAAAGCGGGTGTGAAAAGCAATACCTTCGCCTAGCAGGCGATGAGAGTGTGATGACCCAAGCAGGCAAACAAACCTATGGGCCGGAGTGGCGCTCAATCTAGAACTGCAATTCCTCCAGAAGATGCTGCAAAGCCTGCTGAACATCCACGCAAAGACAGGTTGGACATCGTCATTCGATCCGGCGATAAACCCATCCAGTGACATTGAGAACCCTGCCACAACTTTTCCAACAATTGAGGACGCGTCACGATCAAATTGTTTGTCCTTGAGTCTCATTTTCTTTCTCCTTTGGCTATTGTTACCGATACTCGATAGATCATCCGTATCCTAACATGCCAGAAGGAGACTGTCTTGCATAAAACGGCAAGCTACTCAGACACGTTCAAGTGTATAGTCTCTGTGGGTGGATTTCTGATCCATTGCTTCGGCGTCTGTCCGACGAAATGCTTCAGTGAGCGGGTCAGATGGGATTGGTCGAAATAGCTAACCTGGTAAACGGTATCCAGGATCGAAATGCCTTGCTCAAGGAGGAAGGCTGCTGAAGCTCGGACACATCGAGCAGCGTCAGGATGACGGCTTGATCCCGATTTGCTGTCGGCCGACGCATCACAAACTGTCGCCGATAAGTCGTATCCGCTTCCTTCGAATACGTGCAGGCTTTCAACATGCGAGAGACTTCATCCCGAGTGAAGGGCCCAATTTCCACTTTTTGAAAGCCTGGCGGTGGGACATTCTTTATCGGGCTTTCGATGCGGAATTCAGAATTTGCCCAGCGAAAGAAGGAACACATCGTGATCCAAATATTCCGCAATGTTTTCGGAGACAAATTGCGCGTGTCGTCGCTCCATCGGCTCGGGAGATATTCAGTTCTCATATAGACTAGATAGGAATTAATATCGTGGTCTGTGAATTGAGCGACATGTTTATTCCCCGAGTATTTCGCCCAGTGTTCCAGAATCCGTTCATAGGAATCCACGGAGCTTTGCGACAATCCTTCGGCTGTCTTATAATTGATAAAACCTGAGATTGCCTTTTCAAGTGGCAATGAGTTTGAGGGTCTACGGTTCATACAAAAACCTCCAGTTTTGGGATTTTTGTTAACCACAGACCTTCGGGTTAAACGAAAACCATAGCTTTATGAGCTATGGTTCACAAAATATAGCGGGGGCAGGACTTGAACCTGCGACCTTCGGGTTATGAGCCCGACGAGCTGCCACTGCTCCACCCCGCATCGAAGAAAAGAGATATTACCATATCTGTGTGGCAGAGTCAAGTATGTGCCAAAATTTGTTGAATGGGCCATGGGTAAATATTCACAATTTTTGTCTTGAAAATATTTTGATATTGTAGTTTAATCGGCGGACACCCTTACCGAGTGCAGCATAATTATCCAAACTATATGTTTGAATTTTAGCCTGCAAATTATTTCGAGAAGCAGAGTTAATAAGACAGGCGGCAAAAGTTTAATGCCATTGCAAGAAAACTTTTGTTAAGATATAAGGTATAATGATTTTCCAACGGCAACTATAGTCATTTGCAATTATCAGTTGGGCCTATTTCTCAAGAAATGAAAAACACAACACTCCTGGTTATCGAAGGACGACACGCAGAAATCCCTTCTTTTGCTTCAGATTTGCAAAAGAAGGGATTTGATGTTGTCACAGTTCAAAATGGAAGTCAGGCCATTTCCAAATTGAAACAGACCGAGGCAAGCCTGGTAGTGATCAATGCGCCATCTTTGAGAAGTACTGGAATACGCATTTGTCTCTCGGTCCGTAAAAAAGATCCTAAGATACCGATCATATTGATCGTGGAAAAGGAAGTGCTCGCAGACCCGGAACTTGCAGATTCTGTCGTGGCATTACCGTTCACCGTGCAAAAACTTGTCAACCGTATCAAGGCGCTCATGCCTGGCGATGGCAATAACATCATAAACGTCGGTCCAATTCGGCTTGATCTCGAACATCGCCGCGTGCGCAGTTTGGGCAAAAACTCAAGGCTCACCCCAAGGCTTATCACACTGTTGCAGATGTTGATGGATAAACACGGCGAAGTGGTCGAACGCGAATCGCTCTTCAAAAAAGTTTGGGAAACTAATTACACAGGCGATACCCGCACGCTCGACGTTCACATTTCCTGGTTAAGGCGCGCAATTGAACTTGACCCCAATAATCCAAAATTCCTAAAAACGATCCGTGGCGTCGGATATCGCCTGGACGTTTAGCTGGAAATGCTCGCCTTGCGCAGTGACAAGTCGGACGCAATTATTGCGCCCGGCTTTTATTTTTAATTCATAGGGAATTTTTCCGCTTCGCGCAGGACGCTTAGCCTGCGCGGCACTCTTGAACATTTTCCCATCCCAGGCGGGATCCACTTCCCAGTAATCAAGATCCAGCTCCGTTTCAAGAGAGATCGAATCTTTCGAAATATGAACCTTCATCAAATTTGGCGTGGGCGAATGAGGGAAGACAAAATTAGAATCACGTTCGAGCGAGAAAGGAGCTTGTAAATCCATCAGCCGCTCTCTAGTTGTGTGGATTGCGTGGAAGGTCGCATCGCACGAAATGAACCTGCGTCCATTTTTCGCCGCAGCAAATGGTGTCGTTCCTGATCCGCAGAAAAAATCGGCAATGATATCACCAGGGTTGGAAGAAGCCCGAACAATACGCTCCATCAAGCTTACAGGTTTTTGTGTCGGGTACCCTGTTCGTTCATTATGCAAACGGGCAACCACAGGAAAATACCACCAATCTTCAGGTACTTTGCCGCGTTCAAGGTTAGGTACCTTGCCAAACCCTGCCTTGCGCGAAGACTTAAAAGTGTTGACCGTATTTTTATTGTATGGCTCGCGAACGGCATCAGCATTGAACGTATAACTCTCCCCTTTGAAATACGAGAGAATTGTATCGTGCTTACGGTTAAAGGCCCGGCGAATGGGAGACGGCCCATGATAGGCCCAGATAATTTCATTCAGCAGATGGTCCGCGCCGAAAAGTTCATCGAGCAAGAGCCGCGCGTAGGCATCCGCGTGCCAATCGAGATGAAGGTATAAAGTACCGTTTGACTCAAGCAGGCGATACATCAACGCCAGTCTTTGATACAGAAAATCCAGATAGGAATCGAGGTGATCCCAGTGATCGCGATAACCTTCTATGAGTTTCCATCCATTAGGTTTGCGTGAGTCTTCTCCACGGCCGATACGCGCTGGATATTTACGATTTGTAAAAAACGGCGGGTCTGCATAAATCAGATTGATTTTCCCCTCATACTCTGGCAGCAATGCCGCCATCACAGACAGGTTATCCCCAAGAATTAATCGGTTCTGCGGCTCAATGGTTGGATATCCCAACCCGTGTGGATAGATAATGGAATCTTTAATTATTGATGCCGGCGCGGTTTGCGCAAGTCGCTTTCCGTGCCAGGTCAATTTGGGCATGGCTTAATAAAATATTCTAACCAGGGTGCCGATGCCGCGGTTAACGAACTTGCCCAATTGATGTTTGGGGAGTGCCCAACGGAATAGCCATTTGGCTTCTTCTGTGCGCATATTGATGCATCCATGACTCATAGGCACACCAAAATTTTCATGCCAGTAGGTGCCATGGAAGGCATGTCCCTGAGTGGTGAAGAAACTTGTCCATGGAACACCAGGGAGTTCGTAATCGTCTGCGTCTGCAAACAGATTCCCATTGCCCATATGTTTGGCAGGCATTTTATCCAGAATATGGTGATCGCCAGAGGGTGTCTTTGTCGAGAGCCCATCTGCCCCACGCGGACCATTCGGGATGCCCGATGAGATATGGGTTTTAAAAACCTGCTTATCATACTCAAATGCAGTCAGCGTCTGCATCGTCAGATCCACTTCGATGCGCTTATCCTGCATTTCAATCTCAGGGCTGATCGCTGCCAAATCATTAATAGGTATGGGCTTAACGTGCAGTGGATTGACATGATATGGAAAACCTGTCAGATCATCATAGACCCGGTACCAAGGCTCGCCCGTTGGGCCTGGCTCAATCGCCGTCACCCAGTGCACAGAACCGTAATATAGACGAAAACCGAGCTGCTGCCAGCCAAAAGCCTTGCTGGTACGCCAGGGTTGAGCAAAGGGTACCGTCACCTCCACAAGGCGCGGCAGGTCTTCATCAAGTGAAGCCAGTGTTTCATTGTAGAGCACCTTTACACGCTGCAGACGTGCCCTGTGAATATATCCGCCCCACACGCGATACCAGATCGGGTTAGTAGTGGGCTCATCCGCTTCCACCTCGCCGTAGACATGCAACAATTCATCGCGAAACCAAGTTGAAACAATAGAACTTTTGTCAGTCGGTCTCTTATAGACACTTACAGAAGCTGTGGCTACACGTACCAGATTGCTATCATCAAAGTCAAAAAGGTTTCGCAGGGATGGCGAAAACGCAAGGCCTCCCAGGCTCAAGCCGCCGAGTTTTAGAAAATCGCGACGTGATAATTTAGACATAGTGGGAAAATTGTAATCGAAAACAGTGGTTTCTCAAATACTCTCATTAAATATTTACTTTGATGATCAAACAGGTCTCCAGTGCGATCATTAAATGCCTTTAGCGGCGCTTAACACAAATACCCTCCAGAAACTGGAGGGTATTTGATAATTAGATTAGTTGTCGGCTCAGGACTCGATCGTTTCGGGGACCATACCCTGAAGGAGAATCTCGAGTGCCATGGTATGTGCACAACGATGGTGAGTTACAAAAAACTCGCAGTCGCAAGCATATATGCCGTTATCAAAAGTGACGTGGTGATTATTATTGTCTCCATGAAAAGTAAGATCAAACTTGTTGAAGAGGAATCGATTCCTTTCCTCAGCATACCGTCTGGCTTTCTCTCTCTTACCAATCATTCCGTAGTCCATTTGTTAATCTCCTTTCAGAATTGGGAATAAAAAAAGCACGCGAAGGGACGCGTGCTTCCGGCTAATTTGTTGATCCTATGTAGGTATCTGTTCGCATAAGGACATTTACCTCGATGGTTTGAGTATAGTCCCAATCAATTTGCAAGTCAACACCAAAAGTAGCTATATCGTCGAATCGTACACCAATCGTAAGGTTGCAATCAATCTGCAGGCGCGGTAAGTATATTGGGCTCATCCCCATTATATTTGGCCAGAGAGGGCCAGATGGAAGCCACCAGCCAGACGCCAAGAATGGTGCCAACTCCCCCAGTAATAATGGCAAAAGGGACGCCAAAAAACTGGGCAACCGCGCCAGCCTCAATTTCGCCAAGTTGAGGGCCACCCATGAAGAAGATCTGATTAATGCCCGTCATACGTCCGCGCATGGAATCGGGAGTATTTAGTTGTCTGATCGTGTTCCGAATGATAGTGCTGACCGAATCCGCGGCACCTGTCAGTGCCAGTGCAAGGAAAATGAGCACGTACAGGCGGGAAAAGCCGAACAGCATCGTTGCCGCCCCAAAGACTAGAACTGACCCAAGCAGAAGCGGACCCTGCCGGCGTATGTTGTTGTATTGCGACACGATAAGGCCAACGAGAACCGCGCCAATGGACGGAGCAGCTGCCAGCCAGCCATACGCCACTTCCCCAACATGGATCACATTTTGAGCAAAATATGGGAGCAATGTGTTGGCTGACGAAAAGAATGTGGCTATAAAATCCAGGATCATCGTTGATAGGATCAATGGCTGGCGGCGAATGAACTGCAGCCCTGCGCGGATATCGGTCAGGGCCGCGCGCAATCCAGCCTGTGATTTGGACTGTTGTTGAGGGACATCTCCCAGGGTGATCAAAGCAAAGATGACCGCAAGAAATGTAACTGCATTGATGAAATAGGCAAACTCCTGCCCAAGATATCCAATCACGATACCGCTCATCGCGGGACCGACGATTGCTCCCGTGTTAAAAGCAATGGACTGCAACGAGAATGCACTAGGCAATATATCGCGCGGGATGAGATTCGGCACAAGTGACTGACGCGCCGGCAGGTCAAAGGCCATTGCTGCGGCTTGAATCCCAGTCAACAGGTAGATGTGCCAGAGTTGGATATATCCAGAAAATGTAAGCCAGCCAAGACAAATGGCAACCAGCATGGCGGTGGTTTGAGTAATAAACAGGATCTTCCGACGATCATAACGATCCGCCACAAGTCCACCAATAAGTGAAAAACAAAGAACAGCTACAAACCTAACCGCGCCTACAATGCTGACAGCGATTGGGTCCTTGCTCAGTTGGCTGATATGCCAAAACAAAGCCCATTGTTGCATTTGGGTGCCTATCATCGAAATAATCAGGCCGCCCCATATCAATGCAAAACCGCGATATTTTAACGCGGGTGGAATACGAAACATCCTTATCAATCCTTTCGATCAATTAACCAGGAACAGAAGGCTCTCACCTTCTGTTGCATTAATATTCACGCAAATTCCTTGTGGGTTATGTGCCCCAATCCCTCAAATACAGAAAATCATAACCGATGGTGCGGTTGCTTAACTTTGCGATGGGCGGCATCATCCGCTTAAATTGATTGCGGCGGATGCGCGTGACGACCGAGTTTACAAATTTTTCTTCGAATCCTTCTTCAACACATTCCTGTTGACTGTAACGCTGATCCACCAAAAGATAGAGCAATTTGTCAACTTCTTCGTAGGTAAAGCCAAGCTCGCCTTCGTCGGTTTGTCCCAGCCACAAATCTGCAGATGGGGGCTTGTCTACAATTGCAGAGGGAATTCCAAGCGCGCGCGAAAGTTGGCGTACCTGCGTTTTATACAGATCTCCGATCGGGTTGAGCGCAGAAGCCATATCGCCCCACATAGTGGTGTAACCCAATAGGATTTCCGTTTTATTGCTTGTGCCAATTGGCAAACCTTTGAATACTTCCGTTTGATCGTACAGGGCGATCATTCGCGCCCGCGCCATGATATTTCCTTTGCGCGTGTTCGAGATCCTGGGATCGCGACTGACCAATGGGTCAACCATCTCGGAGATATCAATCGTCTCACTCTGAACCTTGAACTGGTCTATCATTAATTGAGCATGTTCCAGCGAATCCGGCGAGGACGTGCGGTATGGCAGACGCAGAGCCAGCACATTATCAGCGCCTAAGGCTTGTACGGCGAGCACACAGGAAAGGGCCGAATCCAAACCGCCTGAAAGGTTAATTACCGCCCGCGTGAAACCCACGCGCGTAACTTCGCTTTTAATGAAGCCACTCAGAATTTGACTAGCGAGATCTGTGTTGATCGTCAAATCAGCCACGGGACAAGATCCTGCTCAATTCTTTTTGGACGAGAGCCGTTCGTTCATCGCGCAACAAAGGCAGACGTGCACGCGAACGCCGGAGTTGATTGAGGTCCAATTCAGCAAATGTTAATCCCTCTTCAAAATATGGACCCTTGGCAATTAGTTCACCATTTGGATCATTGACCGTCGCACCACCCCAGAAGAGCAGGCCATCCTCATAACCCACACGATTGCAGTGCACTACGAATGAAGTGAACATGCTGGCATAGGCTTTGCTGACGCGCTCCACCCATCTTGCGGATTCAAGTTTTTCTCTATCGTTCAAGCCGCGGCCAGGCGAAGCGGATGAAAACAGCATAATATCCGCGCCGTCGAGCCACAACAAATATGGCGGCGAAGCATGCCAGAAGTCTTCGCAGATGAGCAGGCCTATGCGTCCAAAACGCGTGTCAAACGAGCGAATCGAATCGCCCCAAGCGAAGAAGCGGCCTTCGTCAAACAAACCATAAGTGGGCAGATAGACTTTATGATGGACATGCAGAACGCGTCCGCCGGAGAGATAGGCGGAGGCAATGTAAAAGCGGTGGCGATCATCTTCGTCCACGAAGCCCACCACCAGATCCAGATCGTGGCTGGCTTTGAGTAAATGCTTGAAAACGGGATCATCCTCTGTCGGTCTGTGCGCGACGGTGGCAACCAAATCCTGAAGCACATATCCGGTTAAAGATAATTCAGGAAAAACGACGAGGTCGGATTTTTGGGATTTAGCTTGCCGGATGTAATCAAGATGCTTTTCGAGATTGGATTCGACGTCCCCCAGTTTGGTTGCGATTTGTGCTAGGGCAAGTTTGAGTCTCATTGCGTGAATCTTACCACCAAACATTAATCACATTGCGTAAATTGCCGCGCCAAAATTATTTTTTATAGCCATTTTTTCAATGGGGTTTCAGGTTCTACGCAAAAGTCACAGACCCTGAAAATCAAATTCATCTAAATTTTTAGCCTTCAAGCAATTTCTTCATACCCTCCATCACAGTACTCCAGTTTTGCGCGGAATGATCAGCTTCTGCCTGATCGGCGTTATTGTCCTGGGTAATAGTCAGTTTTGTTCCGCCGTTTTCCGGAGATAATTCATAGTGGACAGTCTTGTAATTTTCAGGGACATCTGGCAGGCCTGCAAGGGAACTCCAGAACGTGGAGACCAAAAGGTTTTCAGGTTCAATTTGCAAAATCTTGCCTTTGTCTTCATAAGGCTTGCCTTCCCATACACCCCTGTAGGTAATGGGACTACCCACCTGCCAGTCTGTGTCCACTTCTGTGCCGAAAAGATACTGCTTGATCAGATCGGGTTTGGTAAGTGCATCCCATACCTTTGACACGGGTGCATTGATCGTGCTGGTTGCTTTGGCGGTATATTTATTGTTCATGTTTTTTCCTTTGTAAGTTTTTCTTTGGCACCCATTCTTTTATTTCTCTGCCACCTCTTTTAGCGCTATCAACGCTGCATCCCACCCCTCTACTGCATCAGCATATTCTTTGTCGTTTATAGGGTTCGCAAAATTCTCACTAGCATGGAGAGTTGTTCGCCCATTTTCTTCGTGCAGTTCATACGTTATTACCGATATTATCGTGGTATTGGGATTAAGCAGGTTGTGCTGTAAAAGCTTTTCTGGTTCGATTTTTAGAATGGTTCCATTCGTAACCATCTTTCCATCCAGTCCTTTCCAACCGAATGAAGAGCCAACCTTCCAGTCGGAAACGTATTCGCCTCCGATTTGTCTTGTAATAGCAGGGTCAGTAAAAACCTGCCAGACTTTTGAAGCAGGGGCATTTATTTCAATTGGACTTTCTACAAAGAGTTTTGACATCAGATATCTTCTGCTGCAGAAAAGTGGCACTATGGAAACTTGATAAAAGCTAATCTCTGGCTTCCAGCAAATGGTGTAAACCTTTTGGTTTCTCACCCAATAAATGCTGGATGACTTTCTCGATATTACGGTCAAGCGAGCTTTCAGTTTTCATGGAGTTCAAATAACGGAGGATCTCCTTCTGACGTGAAGACCTCAGACTTTCAAAGGCAGCCTTTGCGGTCTTACTTTTTGACAGAGCGGCTTCAAACTTTGGTGGCGCGGATTCTATGCGCGGCACCGGGTCATCTTCGATCTTGATAAGTGCTTCATCCCCGACATCGATCCCTGCCGCCTGGCGCATCTCACCGTTGATGTATAAACGCCAGGCGGCTTGATATTTCACAAGTGTCTGCTTGAATCTTTTCCCGTTTACTGTGCCGCGCACCTGAATGGGACCTTTCGTTTTATCGGCTTGTTTGAACAATGCGTCTAAAACGTCTTCAGGCAGGCCCACATAGGGATTAACTCCGATTTTAAGGATTCTGGCAGAGAATGATTTCATAATTTTATACTCGTCCCCATGTTGTTGACATGACTAAGAAAAGCAAGTTATCGTTTTCAAGCATTATTTATTTGTTTATTGGAAGCAATTCCCACATACTTCGAAACGATTTCCGCCCTGATTTGTTACATTTGTGCTTTGGCGATCCAACCTAATTAGCGGGAAGGGAGGGATTCGAACCCTCGGTGGACCGGAGCCCACAACAGTTTTCGAGACTGTCCCATTCAACCACTCTGGCACCTTCCCATAAAAGTATTGCGTGTTCCCGCTGCGTGCGGGCGAAATTATATCCTAAATTTCCACGCTCGAATGCAGTTCAGGATAATAGACCTCATGCATATTTTGAGTTTTCAATTTTTCTGTCAGTGCGGCGGCAGGCATTGCTTCACCATGCACAAGGAAAATTTTCTTCACGGTATCCTTGATGTTCACTGCATACTTCGTCAATAGATCCTGCCCGGCATGACCCGAGAGTCCGCCGATCGTGGCGATCTCTGCCATCACTGTGTAAGGCTCGCCGAAGATCTTGATCTGCTTTTCACGGTCTGCAAGACGGCGGCCCAAAGTGTGCGGGGCCTGCCATGAGACGATACAAACCGTATTTTTTGGATTCTCAATATTGTTACGAAGATGATGCAGAATGCGTCCCGTTTCAGCCATCCCTGAAGCCGAAATAATGACCATTGGGTCTTTGCGCAGATTCAAGGCCTTCGATTCTTCAACTGACTGGACGTAGGTCAGCAATTTAAAATCCAGAGCCGGATGACTCGCCTGCTGAACGAACCAGCGCGTTTCATCATCAAAACATTCAGGATGCTTTTTGAATATTTGTGAAGCATTGACCGCCAAAGGGCTATCCACAAACACTGGAGCAGGTGGGACATCCTTCGTAAACATCATCATATTAAGATGATAGACCAACTCCTGAGTCCGCCCCACTGCAAAGGCAGGGATGATGACCTTGCCGCCGCGTTTCAGCGTTCTCGAGACAATTTCTCTAAATTCATCAAATGTAACGGCGGGGTCATTATGCGCCTTGTCACCGTAGGTGCATTCCATGATCATATAATCAACATCAGTGGGCAGGATGGGGTCACGCAACAATGGAAGGTCATAACGCCCAATATCACCGGAGAACCAGAAGCGAATCTTTCTTCCACTTTCTTCGATTTCCAACGAAACGGCTGCCGCGCCCAGGATGTGCCCCGCTTCGATAAAACGCGCCACCACTCCAGATACAGGAACGAACGGTTGTTCATAATCCAACGGATGAAAAAGCTGCGCGGCGCGCTCCGCATCTGCTTCGGTATAAAGAGGCGCGATCGGTTCCTCAGCGCGCGCGAGCCGTTTGCGATTTACAAATTCTGCATCCGATTCTTGAATGCGGCCCGAATCCGCCATCATGATCGTTGCCAGGTCAACTGTCGCATGTGTTGCGTAGATCGGTCCTTCATAACCATTCTTCACAAAGTTGGGCAGGTTGCCACAGTGGTCAATGTGCGCGTGAGAGAGGATCACCGCGTCCACTTTACTTGGGTCATAAACAAAGTTCAAATTTCGAAGGTAGGTTTCGCTCCGTTTCCCCTGATACAGCCCACAGTCCAGCAAGAGGCGATGCCCGTTGATCTCCAACAAATGCTGGCTTCCCGTCACCGTGTGTGCCGCGCCATGAAAATTGAGCCGCATCTCAGCCTCCTAACAGGCTTAAAATTTGCATACCATAACGGCCGAAACGCCATGGCGAATTCAACATTAGTAATTCAAGTTCATGAAGATTTTTCGGCGGGTTTTCTGCCAGCAGGTTTAAATAAGGCTTTGGCAATATGATGTCTGACTCAACGCTCATTTCCTTGGCGATATTTTTACGCCAGGTTTTGAGCTTATCCAAACGCTTCAGCATCGGATCACTCGGACGTTGTACCTGATCCCGTTTCACAAGCGGAGCCTCAAGCCCGCGCCTGATCGCAGCCAGGATCATATTCGACCATAAGCGCACCTGTTTGGAACTCAAGCCCACCTCAGCCAGAGCGGCCTGATCTTCTGGCACCTTGCGCGCAATCAATAGCAACGTATCATCCGAGATCACTTTGAAGGCGGGGCGGTCCAATCTTTCGGCGATCTGATCGCGGGTATAACATAATTCATATAGTATGGTCAGCTCGCGCGGCGTTATGTCTTTGCGCGCGGCGAAGCGTCTTAAGGATGAGCCAATGAGTCTTTCCCTCGGCATTTCCACATTGCAGGCAATGGCAAAATCCTCCTGGGCAAGTTCCAAGCGTCCCATTTCGCGCAGTTGACCTTCGAGCAGATCGCGGAGTTGGAAGAGATAATGTGTGTCCTGCCGTGCATAATCAATTTGCTGCGGTGTCAATGGGCGCGCGCCCCAATCGGCCTTTTGATGACGCTTATCTATTTTCACATCAAATTTTTCCGAGAGAATATTATCCAAACCCACGAACGGATAACCGAGAATGCGGGCCGCTTGCATCGTATCGAACAGCCTGGCAAATTTGAAGCCAAAGTCGCGGCGCAGGCAGATCAAGTCGTATTCTGCGGCGTGAAATATTTTTTCAATGGCGGGGTTGGCAAAAAAAGGGGCAAGCAGACTCAGATCTCTGATCGAAAAGGGATCGACAAGAAAATCTGTATCAGGCGTTGAAAATTGAATCAGACAAACCCGTTCACGATAGGCATGTAAACTGTTGGATTCGGTGTCAACGGCGATACGCGACTGCACAGACAATTTCGCAATCATTTGCTTGAGGGAATTTTGTTCATCCACCCAAATCGGTGGAGGGAGCATGTCAACGGTCATTGACTGTGATTATATCGCAGCAATTTCAATAGTGCGCGCGGCGCGGCCTGTCGAATGACAATGTATTGAGCTCATTTCCTCTACAACTTCTTTCCCATTACCAATCCGTCCTCACCATCCACATAGTAGCCTTTCCAGATATCCATTGAGTGATAACCCTCCTGCTCATACAAGGATATTGCGGCCTGGTTGGAAATGCGCACGGTCAACTTGAGGCGTGGAATCTTGGCGCGTGCCTCGCAGGCACGCAACAGTTCACGGCCGATGCCGCGCCGCTGATGGCGTGGATCAACTGCAATGGTGGCGATCCAGAACTCCTTCTGAGATGAACGCGGTTCGCCCGCGACAAAGCCGATCATCACATCGTCCTCCATGGCTTTGAGGCGGATCACATCCGGCCATGTGAGAACAGCGATCAAATCCAAGAGAGGCCAGGCGTCTTTTTCGAAACAAGCCTTTTCGAGATTGCGCAGTGCACCAAGATCCAGCAGAGTTGCTGTTTGTATTTCCATTGCGTGCGAATTCTATCAATAAAAAAGCAGAAGTGGAAAGTTTCCTCTCCACTTCTGCCTATCCATGTATCAGTCGTCTATTTTTTGCCCACGAAATTTTCGAGCATGCTGGTAAATTCCATCGGGAAAATATACTTTGTAGAAGGACTTGCGCCGATTGATTTGAGCGTCTCGAAGTATTGCAGAGTCATCGTCTTTTGATCCACCTTCCCGGCGGCTGCAAAGATCTGCTCCAACGCCACAGCGAAACCTTCCGCGCGTAAGGCTTGTGCCAGTTTTTCACCTTCTGCACGCAGAATGTTGGACTCGCGCTCGCCCTGTGCTGCTAGAATGGCGGCTTGTTTGGTACCTTCTGCGCGATTTTTCGCGGCTTCCTGGTCACCCATGGACTCCGTCACCAGCGCGCGGCGGATCCGCTCGGCAGACATCTGACGGTTCATCGCATCCTGCACTTCGCGTGGCGGAACGATCTCGCGGATCTCTACATTAGTCACTTTCACACCCCAGCGTTCGGTCACTTCATCGAGACGGGTACGAAGCATGTTGTTGATGTGTTCACGTTCTGAAAGCACATCGTCCAACGGGATACCGCCGATGACCGCGCGTAATGTAGTTGCCGCAATACCAGCCGCAGCTGCTTCAAAGTTGCCCACCTGCAACACAGACTCGGCTGGGTCCAGCACCTTAAAATACCACAAGAAGTCGATGGAAATCGGCGCATTATCCTTCGTGATCGAAACCTGATGCGGCACCTCGCGCAATTGCTCACGCAGGTCCACGCGTACGGCCCGGTCAATGAATGGGATCAGAAGAATGATGCCAGGTCCTTTTGGACCGATACTGCGTCCAAGACGAAAAACCACCAAACGCTGATACTCAGGGACGATCTTGACCGCATTGGCCAAAAACAGAAAAGCAAGAACCAGTACCGCACCACCAATACATACTGCACCACCGCTAAAAATATCCATTGCAATCTCCTTTTTTGTGTGAACTAATATCAGCCACTTTTTTCGACGATCAAAACAAATCCATCACGACCAACGACGCGGATTGGACTGCCAGCCGCGATCGGTTTATCACTGCGCGCCGACCACAACTCTCCGGCCACCTGCACGCTTCCATCTTCATCAACCTTTGTGCGGGCCTCGCCGATTTGACCGACCAACCCAGCAAGGTCATGGGACGGGCTTACGTTGGCAGCTTCAATAGATTTACGGACAGCGATCCATAAGAAGCCTGCCACCAATCCGGAGGCCAGCACCGCTACGAACGGATTGACAGCAAGCCCACCATTTTGTGGAAACATGAAGACCGACCCGATGACCAGCAAAAGAATGGACAATCCGAGATACAGCTCGCGTTTCGGTCTTTGAATTGCATAAATAAAGGGAACAACACTGAGGGCGAGCAGGATCAGTGCCCACCAATTAAAGGACAGATTATAAACAGCGTAACCCGCCGCTGCGATGCAGAAGAATGCACCGATTTCGAAAAATCCCGTTCCCGGTGTGGCAAGCGAAAGCATTGCCATTAGAACGCCCCCAATCAAAAAAAGATAGGCAATGTTTGGGTCAAGTAAGAAATCCATAACTCCTCCAATTCATTATACAACAAGTAGAGTGATTCTGATTCAATTTACGAACTTCCATGCACGGAAGTTGCACAAGGGTATTCCCATCCAGGCTTTATAATAAGCGAACGGCATCTTCCATACCTTTAGGAGCAGCATTGAACTTCCAAAAAATCTGTGTCATCGGTCTTGGCTATATAGGACTTCCAACCGCATCTACGCTTGTCACGCACGGAGTCAAGGTTCTCGGTGTGGATATTGATCCAAATATCATCGAGACCTTGCGTAAAGGCGACATCCACATCCATGAGCCTGGATTGCGCGATGTTGTCATGCAGGCCATTCATTCAGGGAACCTTTCTTTCTCAACAAAGCCGGAAGAAGCAGATATGTTTTATATTGCGGTGCCAACCCCATTCCGCGAGGATAAACATGGCGAATATGACGGCAGGAAATATAAATTGGCCGATATGGGCGCCGTGGTCGCTGCAACAACTGCCATCGTTCCTTATCTTCGAAGGGGGAACCTAGTCGTTCTGGAATCAACATCGCCGCCTCGCACGACGATTGACCTGGTCGGACCGATATTGGAGCGATCCGGCCTCATGGCTGGTTCAGATTTCTTCCTCTGCTATTCGCCGGAGCGCGTCCTACCCGGTCAAATCATGCGCGAACTGATCGAGAACGCGCGGGTTGTCGGTGGCGTCACGCCAGAATCGGCAAAAGCAGGTCGCGCGTTTTATCAAATCTTTGTCAAAGGCGAGATCATCGAGACAGATGCGACCACCGCTGAAATGGTCAAATTGATGGAGAACACTACACGCGATGTGAACATTGCCATTGCCAACGAATTCTCGCGCCTGGCTGAACGATTCGGCGTGGATGTGTGGGAAGCCATCCGCCTTGCCAACCGTCACCCGCGCATCAATATCCTCAGCCCGGGACCCGGGGCTGGAGGTCATTGCATTAGCGTGGATCCGTGGTTCTTTGTGGAAGCCGCGCCCGAATTGACTCAGCTCATTTATCAGGCGCGCCAGGTCAATGACTCGCAGCCGCAGTTTGTCGTGGAGAAAGTAAAGCAGGCGTTTTTCGCATTGAGCGGAGCGGAGCGTAGTCGAAGCGCAGTCGATGGGAACGCGGCCGAGGACGGCGGCTTGAGTATACTGAATGGCAAAAAAATAGCCGCGCTTGGACTCGCCTATAAACCTGATGTTGATGACCTGCGCGAAAGCCCCGCCACAGAAGTCGTGCACTTGCTTCAAGAAGAAGGCGCGCAAGTAAAAGTATGGGAGCCATTCAAGCCTGATGCAAAAATACCCAGCATCAACATGGCATCGAGTCTGGAGGCCGCGCTCGATGACGCAGACGCGATTCTGCTACTCGTAAGACATACCGAATTCATCAGTTTCAATCCAGATGAAATTGCATCAAAAACAAAGGCCCGTATCGCGATCGACACGGTCAATGCGTGGAATTCAAGCGAGTGGCAAAAAGCAGGTTTTCAACTAAATCGTCTCGGAGTAAATAAGTAAACATATACATATGTAAACAGGGAAACAGATCTACAAACTTGTGTACGTATATACGTGTTTTACTTGTCTTCCTGTAAACTTCCCACCTATGACCATACGTATCTTATCTGTTTTCGGAACGCGACCTGAAGCTGTAAAGATGGCTCCAATTGTTCGACTATTGAGTCAAACTACAGGGATTGAATCGCGGGTCTGCGTTACGGCTCAACATCGGCAGATGCTCGATCAGGTGCTGGAGTTGTTTC
>JAXIPJ010000177.1:0-9821 GCA_045402985.1 Anaerolineales bacterium | reverse complement strand
CCGCGCGGCGGTAACTGATGAAGATCGTCTTTTCAATGCGCGCCATGAATAACTCCCATAAAGGCCAATTATACTCAATAACATGTGCTATAATCCCGCTATTATGCGATACGAACGCTCGAACAATAGCATCTTGCACATCGGCATGCGCGGATTTATCTTCAATGCTCCTTCTATAAACGCGCCTGTTGCTCAAAGATAGTTCGTTCTGTCATTCAGTCTTTCGCCGCAGGTTGCAACCTGCGGCGTTTTTGTTTAAGTCAAATCTGTTGGTCGAGTAGGCGGCAGAGTCTCGATACAGACTTCGTCCACTCGACCACCGCCGCCATATCGAGACCAACAATTAACAAAAGTATCCCTGTAACATGTGGTTTCGACTGCTTGCGTCTCGACCACCGAGTTGGATTATTATCGGAGCACATATGATCTCGATCACAGTTTCAAATGCAACCCTCATCCTTGGTTCCCACGTCATCTTTCGGAGCCTCAACTGGGAGATCCAGCACGACCAGAAGATTGGTCTCATTGGTCCGAATGGTGCGGGAAAGTCTTCTCTGTTCAAATTAATCATTGGAGAGCATGCCCCTGAAAAAGGCGGGACGGTCATCCGCGCCAAAGGTGTGACCGTTGGTTACCTGCCTCAACATCCGGAATTTGAGCCGGAGAAAACAGCTCTGACGCTTGCGCTGGAGGGCAATCCACGCATGGCAGAAATAGACAGTGAGTTGCAGGGAATCGAGAGTAAATTAAGTGACCCCGCGGTCTACAACAATACAAAATCTCTCGAACGCGTGCTGGATGCCCAACACAAATTATTGGAAGAGTTCGAGTCGCTGGGCGGCTTGAATTACGCATCCCGCGTTCGCGAGCTGCTGCGCGGACTGGGTTTGCCTGAATCCGATTTCGATAAGCCGATCCGCGCCTTGAGTGGCGGACAAAAGAAACTCATCGGGCTGGCACGGCTGATGCTGGCGCGCCCGTCCGTGTTGCTGCTGGACGAACCAGATAACCACCTCGATATGCCAGGGAAGGCATATCTTGAGAAATTGATCACTGAATATCCGGGTGCGGTGGTCATCATTTCGCATGACCGCTATATACTGGATGCTGTTGCCACGCACATCGCTGAGATCGAAGATCGCCGTATTACCACCTTTATTGGGAACTACACAGAGTTCATCGTTGACAAGGAGGAACGCCTGGCACGCCAGGAAGAGCTGTATCAGATCCAGCAGCGTGAGTTTGGGCGCCTTGAGATGGCCCTGAAGCGCTACAAGGTTTGGGTCATTTTCAACGACAAATTTGCGAGCCGCATCCATGCCATGGAAGCGCGCATTGCGAGGATCGAGAAGATCGAACGCCCCACTCTGGAACGCCGAAAAATGGGTCTTGAACTCAATGGCTGGCGCGGGTCAAACCAGGTGCTTGAGCTGGAAAACGTAACGAAATCCTTCCCTCAGCCCGCTTCGGTAAGCACAAATAGACAAAGCGACAGAATAATTCTAAATAACGTCGATTTATTGATCCGGCATGGCGAGCGCGTGGGCTTGATCGGTGCGAACGGCGCGGGCAAATCTGTGTTGTTGAGGTTGATCTTGGGGAAAGAAATGCCTTCATTTGGAGAGATCAAGATCGGGCCAAGTGTGAAAGTGGGATATTACGCGCAGGAGCATGAAACCCTGGATTTCAATCAGACTGTGATCGATGCGGTGCGACTCTTCGGCAATATGAGCGAGTCGAATGCCGTGTCCTTTCTTATCCGTTACCTGTTCTCGTATCAACAGGCCACTCAGCATATTGGGTCACTTTCAGGCGGTGAGAGAAGCCGATTGCAGCTGGCATTATTGGTGCTATCCGGAGCGAATTTCCTGTTGCTCGATGAGCCGACGAACAACCTCGATATCGCCTCTGCAGAAGTGTTGGAAAACGCCCTGAACGATTTCAATGGTACTGTCCTCGTCATTTCGCACGATCGATATTTTCTCGATCGAACGGTCAAACGGATCTTCGCGCTGGAAAACGCGAGTATCACGGAATACCTTGGCGGATATAGCGACTACGCGGCCAAGGCGAGAGTCAATGCAAATAGACAGAAACAAGCTCAGGTGTAGAAAGAGCTAAGAGCGCATCCAAAGAGGCTAGTTTGAAGCACAGATGGATCCCAGGGAGGCAAGAAAGACCTTTTATGCAGGCATATCGCCGTCAAATTGATGGGGTGTGTTCAATGGTATAATTTCCGCCCGTATGCTTCCAGAACCCTCCTCACAAAAAACAAAAGTATGTCCTACCTGCGGAACGCGGCTAAGCGAGAGTGCCACACGTTGTTTGGTGTGCGGAACCGAACTTACCGCGAAAGCCGCCGTAAAATCGAAGAAAGCTGAATCCACCATACAAGCCAGCCGCATGCCTGAGATCACACTCAGCCTGCCTGCGGCGCTCGGCGCGCTTCTGGTCATTTTGCTGATCGGTGCAGCCGCGGTGTATTTCAGCCTGCAATCCGGTGGGCAACTCACCGAGCCGACGATTGAGGTCACTCCTTCTGAAACTGCAACCATTACGCCCACCGGGACAGAAGTGGCCACGTTAACATCGATCCCGACTGAGACCCCTCTGGCACCTTTCGAATATACTGTTCGTGCTGGTGATACATGCGGCGGTATTGCCATCGCGTTCGGTGTTTCAGCGCAAAGCATAGTTATCCTCAATAATCTGCCGACTACTTGTATCATCTCGGTGGACCAGGTATTGAAAATTCCATATCCAACCCCCACCCCTGCGCCGCCGCCTACAGAAGTTCCCAATGAAGCCACACAGACCGCAAATGCATGTGAAAAGGTTCCATATAACGTTCAGGCAAATGACACGCTTTCAAGCATTTCTCTAAATTACAACGTGCCGCAGGATGCGATTAAGTTTTACAACGGGCTATCTACAGATAACGTCTTTATTGGACAGTCCCTGCTGATACCGCTATGTGCCAGATTTGCGACGCCGGGACCCACCCCCACAGCGACTCTGCCGCCTCCCTACCCCGCTGCAAACCTGCTCCTGCCTGCCGACGGCGCGGCTTTCACTCTGGCAAATGACATTGTCACATTGCAGTGGGCTTCAATCGGCACATTGCTCGAAAATGAAAGGTATCAGGTTACCATCGAAGACGTAACCTCTGGCCAGGGACGACGGATCACCGAGTATGTCCCAGACACGAAGTTCATCGTACCTACCACCTTCCGCCCGAATGACAACCTGGCACACGTGATCCGTTGGTGGGTGACGACTGTCCGTCAAAATGGCGTGGACGATCAGGGGCAAGCCATCTACATCTCTGCGGGCGCCATCAGCGAGGAGCGCGTCTTCACTTGGGTGGGAGTGGCTGTCGAAGGCTCACCTGGCCCATAATCCAGGAAAGTGCGGAAAAGAAGCGTGAATTTTATGATCCCCGTCGAATAGCTTGGCGGGGATTTTTCGTTTTCTCGGAATCCTTGACAGAATCCGTAAATTGAGTAAAATATCTGAATTATTCAATTTTGTGCATAATTCAATAATCTGGAGTTGACCATGTCCCCTTTTGCTCTTAACCTTGAAAAAACGCGCACCGAAAATTCACTTGTCATGATCGAGCCTGCCATTAATGCCTTTGGAAGTATGCTTTTAATTTCAAAGGGTGAAGATGACCCAGGCATTCACGAATGGGTGACAAAGACGCGCGCGCAGATGTCGAGCGAGGAGCGGTTTCGCCACAAACTTGTGACGATCGGTTTTCATTATTCCATTTTGCCGGATATGACTGGCGGAACGTTTGAAGCCTATTTAGCCAGCCTCGATGCCACCCCGCCTTCAGAATTTCGCACTCGTTTGCTGGAGGCATATTCAAAAATTTGTATGACAGAGGAAGCCCAAAAAGATAAAGTTCAAACAGTGGATTGGGATGAAGTGCTTCTGTCTGCTGAAAATTACGTGGAGTTTTTGAAATATCGTTTCGGTGAAGAATTAACGGATGAAGCAATAGAGACGCGCGCCTATCAATATGTGATCGACCCTGCCGCACTCAAACAGTTGGTAACAGGGCACATCCGCTGGTTTTGGAAGAATCACCTGCAAGTCGAGTGGACGCGCGTGCGCCCCATACTGGAAGAGACCGCAAAAGCATTTAACCAGATTGACGTCAGTGATATGACGCGGCTGGAGACCATCCAATTTGTGACAGGCAAGGAATATAACGAAGCCAAGTGGGGCGATGAACTGGATAAAGCGAAAAACCTGATCTTTATTCCGAACGCCCATCTTGGACCTTATATTCGTCACGCCAAAATACAGGATAACTTTTACCTTTACTTTGGAGCACATCTGCCGGAAGGTTCCGATATACGTGTACCTGAGTTGGACCGCGCTGAGATCGTAGCACGGCTTTCAGCGCTGGCAGATAACACCCGCCTGAGCATATTACAAATGATCGCGGAAAGTGGCAAAATGCGCTCACAGGAAATCATGGAAGCCATCAACCTGAGCCAGCCAAGTGTTTCGCGCTACCTGAGTCAGCTTACCGCCACTGGATATTTACAAGAAAGGAGAGAGAACGGAGCAAAAGTATATATGCTCAATGATGAACGTATTGAAAAAACGCTCAAGGCGGTCAGCGCCTTTTTATTGGGTCGGACCTAGTTGGTTTCGTAGAAGGAGCATCAAATGAATTACTTTCTGGATGAGCAAACGGCTGAATACAACCGTCAACGTATATTGGATGAAGTAAAACAGATACAACTTGAAAAATTGGCTCTCGGTTCTCAAATTTATCGCCCCGGCCTGTTCGAGCGGACAATGTTCAGGCTCGCAAATTGGATGATCTCCACGGGCAAACATCTGCGCAAACGATACGAAATTCCGCAGGTTAATTGTAACCATGCAACCTCAAGCAATCTGGCTCATTAGAAATTTTGCTCTCGGCGTCCTCGCCGCCGCCCACAGGATGCTTTGCAAAGGACGGCTGCTGGAGCATAAGAAACTTGGAGAATAATGAACGCTTTACTGGAAAAGACCAAGAAAGTTTATAACGAATACCCGCGTGCATTCTGGATCTACAATATCATCGTGTTCATAGACCGCCTCGGCGGATTCATGCTGTATCCTTTCTTCGCGCTGTACCTGACTCAAAAGTTTGACATTGGCATGTCCACGGTTGGGATCCTATTCGCGATCTTCTCGATCTCCGGGATGGTCGGGAGCGCGTTGGGTGGCGCACTGGCCGACCGCATGGGTCGCAAAGTCGTGATCATCGTCAGCCTTGTGCTCTCCTCGCTCAGCGCGTTGGGCATGGGCTTTGCCCCTACACTGGCGATCTTCATCGCAGTGGTGGCGATAGTAGGCACGCTTTCCAGCATTGGTCACCCGGCACATGAGGCCGTCGTTGCAGATCTGCTCCCACCAGAGAAGCGCGCCGAAGGCTACGGCATCATCCGCGTGATCTTCAACCTGGCGGTTATCATTGCACCTCCCATTGCAGGCTTACTCATCGCCCACTCCTACCTAACACTCTTCATTGTGGACGCAGTCATCAGTTTGATCGCCGCTGCCATTGTCATCTTCGCACTGCCTGAGACAAAACCACAGGCACACGCGCACGTCAAACCCGAAAGCATGAAACAGACCTTCGCAGGCTACGGACGCGTATTCAAAGACACTCGCTTCGTGGCATTCATCGGCGTGACCGTGATGATGACTCTGGTCTACATGAATATGAACTCAACGCTGGGTGTTTTTATGCGCGACCAACACGGAATGCCAGCATTAAGTTTTGGCTCACTACTCAGCCTCAATGCCGTCATCGTTGTGCTCTTCCAATTCTGGGTGGCGCGCAAGCTTGAAAAATACAAGCCGATGTTGATGATGGCGGCAGGCTCACTACTCTATGCAATTGGCTTTGCAATGTATGGCTTCGTACCCACCTTTGCACTGTTTGCAATTGCGATGATCATCATCACGATCGGAGAAATGATCGTCTCACCGTTCCAACAATCAATGGTGGCAAGTTTCGCGCCCGAAGACATGCGCGGGCGCTACATGGCCGCCTCTGGTCTCACATGGAGCATAGCATTTACGATTGGCCCCTATTTCGCCGGGCTTATCCTTGACAGCTCTAATCCAAATTTGCTGTGGATAATATGCGGAGTGATCGGAATGATGGCGACCCTCGGCTTCATCGTTCTCAACAAAGTGCATCACTCCCCCGTTCCAATCGTCGAACCAGCTGCTGCGGATTAACGCAAACCGAGAACTTCCCCTCACACTGGGACAGGTCTAACGCATGGACCTGTCCCTATTATTTTTAAGCACTTCATACTTGACTTTTATCTGCTTCCGTCTCGACAAGCAACTCCTCACCCTTTAGAATCTATACATTCAACAGTTCATAAAAATTCTGGACTCAATCAGCTTGCTGATGATATTTTCAGCTTGAGGAAGACCCGGGAATACGGAGACAATCATGGATATACGAGCCTACAACCGCGATGCCTGGAACAAAGAAGTGAGCGACGGCGATAACCGCTGGACACGGCCCGTTAATTCAGAAATTATCGCAAAAGCAAAACAGGGAGAATTTTCAATTTTGCTTACAGAGAATATACCCGTTCCACAGAAATGGTTCCCACCACTCAAAGGTGCAGATATCTTATGTCTCGCATCCGGTGGCGGTCAACAGGGACCCGTCCTCGCGGCGGTCGGCGCGCATGTGACCGTCCTCGACAACTCTCCAAGCCAACTGAAACAGGATCAACTTGTCGCTGAGAGAGAGTCGCTTTCCATCCAAACAATGGAAGGTGACGCAGCGAATCTTTCTATGTTTGCAGATGAGTCGTTCGATTTAGTTTTCAATCCATGCTCGACAGTTTTCATGCAGGATGTCCGCGCTGTTTGGAAGGAAGCCTATCGCGTGCTTCGTTCTGGCGGCATCTTAATGACCGGCTCGATGAATCCTGTTCATTACATTTTTGATCTATACAAAGCGGATGAGGGCATTCTTGAGATCGCGCATTCCATCCCATACTCAGACCTTACCAGCATTCCGCAGGAGGATCTGGATGAACTGATTGAAAAGGGGTTGCCTGTTGAATTCGGACACAGCCTCACAGATCTACTTGGCGGACAGTGTGCGGCAGGTTTTGTGATCACAGATATATACGAAGATTACATGCTCGAATCGCCGCTGTACAAATATCATCCCAGCTATATTGCGACGCGGGCGGTGAAAAGGTAATAAAAGCACAAGATGCAAAAGTTTGTGCTATCATAAAACAGTGCCTTCGATTGAAAGACTGTTACAAACTCAAACTTAGAGATTAACAAAATGCCCGAGCTAACCACCGACTTTCAATCCCTGCCAGAAGAATACCAACACATCATTCATCTGGCACAGGACAAACACCAGATCACTATCGCTCCACTTCAATTATTAGTTGGTGGATGGTCTGGCGCGGTTGTCTATCTGGTTAGCGTTTCGGCAAATGAGACCAAACGCGTCGAGCACTCCATCCTCAAACTGGATCGCAAAGGCAAAAACGCGAAATCGGATGAGGTCACGCGGCATAATACTGTGATGAGCAAGGCCACGCCTGAGTTTGCCCGCGATCACATCGCCGAATTGGTTTTCGACCGCGTCGAGCATGAGGGTGCCATCGCGATCTTTTATCGCATAGCAGGTCAGTCCCTGCTCAAGTATCTGCCGCTTTCTAAATACGAACGCCAAAGCCAACTTAAAACTCTTTTTACCCAAACCAATACAGTTCTGCTTGATGAGTGGAATGGCAAGGCGACTTTTGAACAAGCCGTACATCCACAAAAGGTGCTGCACAAGTGGCTCGGTTTTCGATTGGACAAAGGTGGGAATATCGAACGTTTTCTACAAGAGATTTGCGGAGGGAATCCAGACGTCGCAGGCTTGTTGATCAATGGACACGTGTTCCCAAATCCACTGCTGCATTCCCGCAAAGCTGAATCTTGGGGGAACGCACGCGCTATTGACGTTGCGACTGGTTTCATCCATGGTGATTTGAACACCAATAATATTCTTGTCAAATTTGCAGACGATAAAGAATCCCTTGAAGGCTATTACCTGATCGACTTCGCGCTGTTCAAAGAGAACATGCCTCTGTTGTATGACCAGCGCTATCTGGAAATGTCCTATCTGATGCGCGCCATGTCGCAAGTCTCATTTGCGAAATGCGTGGACTTTCTCACCGTGCTGGCAGTGGCAGATGTGCCAGACCCACACAAGGTGCCGATCGAGATGTCGGGGGTCAGTGTAGTGATCGGGTCGGCGCGAAGCGCATTTTCGGCGTGGGTCGAAGCGAATCATCCGAGTCTGCATGACGATCTGTGGGGACAATACTGGCTGGCAGGAGTCGCGGCAGGGTTGAGTTATACACACAAGGCAGGTCAACCTGATGAGCAGCGCCTCGCGGGTTTGATCTATGCCGCCGCCAACCTCAAACGCTATGCCGCAGTGTTCAAGCTGCCTCAGCCTACCAATGTTGAATTGCTCTACGACGAGAATCAGTCGGATAAAGATTCACCTGGCGCATCCACGAAGAAATCAAAGCACAACCTTCCCGTCCAACCGACTCCGTTCCTTGGGCGGGCTGTGCAAGTTGCCGCGCTCAAAGAGCTGTTACTCAATCCAGATGTGCGTCTCGTCACGCTCATGGGACCAGGTGGCACGGGCAAGACACGCCTCAGTTTGCAGGTTGCGCAGGAAACGCTGGAGCATTTTTCAAACGGCACATTCTTCGTGCCGCTTGCCGATGATACGAATGCCGATCAATTCATCTCGCGCGTTGCCCAGCAACTTGAAGTTAAAGAAGGCGGGCGACCCCTGCTCGAAAATGTCAAAGATTATTTGCACGATAAAAACATCTTGCTCGTCCTCGATAATTTTGAACAGCTCATTTCCGCCGCGCCTACCGTTGCCGAAATCCTCGCCGCCACACCGCAACTGAAGGTCATTACCAGCAGCCGCATCGCGCTCAAATTGCACGGTGAACGCGAATACCCCGTCCCGCCGTTGGATTTGCCTCAAAACGGTGAAGCGACGATTGAAGAGTTGACTGGAAACGAATCTGTGAATTTGTTCGTGGAACGGGCACGTGCCTCAAGTCCAAATTTTGCTTTGACGAAGGACAACGCTTCTTCCATAGCCGACATCTGCCGCCGTCTCGATGGACTTCCCCTCGCCCTTGAACTTGCCGCCGCGCGCGTCAAACTTTTGCCGCCGCAGGCGATTCTCTCCCGATTGGATGACAGCCTCAAACTGCTGACAGGAGGCGCGCGTGACCTGCCGCCTCGTCATCAGACTCTTCGCAAGACCCTCGAATGGAGTTATGGTCTGTTGAACGAAGAGGAGAAAACGTTATACGCGCGCCTCAGCGTATTCGTGGGTGGATTCACGTTCGAAGCTGTTGAAGCGATTTGCAATCAAGATGGCAAGCTTGATATTCTTGAAGGTTTAACTTCGCTCGTGAATAACAGTCTGTTGCGGCAGGAAGGGATCAACGGCGAGCCGCGTTTCAGCATGTTGGAAACCATCCGTACCTATGCGGTGGAACGTCTCGCTGAAAGCGGCGAGACAGGAGTCATGCAGGCGAGCCACGCTCAATATTTCGCGAACATCATTCTCAACCAGGCGGGGTTGCAGATTTATTCATCAAAAGCATTGCATTGGCTGACCTGGTTCGAGCGGGAACTGGATAATATTCGAGCGATGCTCAACTGGAGTCTTGTCACTCCGCAAGGACTCCAACTCGGTGTGGGTTCCATTATGATGCTGTTCT
>JAXIPJ010000423.1:0-2527 GCA_045402985.1 Anaerolineales bacterium | reverse complement strand
GGTCTGCGCATGGTTATCGAAAACGGAAGTATCACTTCCATTCAACCCTGGCTGCCTTCGCCTGATGCAGAAGGTGACATTGCGTTTCCCGGTCTCACTTTTCTACAGGTGTTATTCGGCTATCGCAGCTATGATGAACTGCACCAGGCCTTTGCAGATTGCTGGTGTGACCATGAAGATGTGCATATTCTGATCAATATCCTATTCCCGAAAAAGTTATCGAACGTGTTGCCGATCGCATAGTTGAAAAATATTTTGGAGGCAAAAATGACAGTCCTAATTCCGATGACCAGTCTCTGGCAAAAGGAGTTCCCGCTCCCTGCCTGATATTGCTGTAATTCGGGCCTGACAATCCTTGTAAAGAATTGCAGCTTCGCGATAGCGGATATTTTTCCGCGCCAACTTTACAAAGGAAAATATGTTTCGCACATTAAAATTAGATGCAACGCGGGTTTATCTCTTTATGGAGATCGCCATGGGGGTGTTTTTTGGCATGGTGGTCGTGACGAACTCGCTTTATGAAGTGACAGTTGCCGGGCTCTCAGCTTTACAACTCGTCCTGATCGGAACAATGCTGGAAGCTTCAACATTCCTGTTCGAAGTGCCCACAGGCATTGTTGCGGACGTCTATTCGCGACGGCTCTCCATCGTTATCGGCTACGTGCTGATAGGCCTGGGCTTTCTCATCGAAGGGTTCTTCCCGGCTTTCCGACCGATCCTTTTGGCTCAGGTCGTTTGGGGTCTGGGATATACATTTACCAGCGGTGCAAAGCAGGCCTGGATCACGGATGAAATCGGAGAAGAGAGTGCAAACAAGCTATTCCTGCGCAGCGCACGCCTGGGTACTTATGCGTGGCTATTAGCGCTGGCAGCTGTCGTACTGATCGGCTCCAACAACACCGCAATCCCTATCCGGGTCGGTGCGATTGGAATCGTATTGACTGGGATCGTGCTCGCTTTCATTATGCCGGAAACGGGCTTTCATCCCACGCCGCAGGAAGATCGTAACACGTGGCAGCATATGGGGTACGTTTTCAAACAAGGCGCGAGTGCGGTGCGCGGGCACCCTCGCTTGAGCACCATTGTTTTCATTGGTCTGTGCTATGGGTTATATAGTGAAGGCCTGGATCGCTTGAGCGTCAAACTCCTGTTGGATAACTTTCGTTTGCCCGTGCTCTTTGGCAGCAACCAGCTGCCTTTCTTCATCATGCTGGAAGTTGTCGGGACTGTACTCTACTTTTTTGTGGTTCGTTTCGTGGAGAAACGTCTCGATACCAGCAGTCCGCTTGCCATTGGTCGTGCCATGCTGCTGGTCACAGGCTTGATCACGCTGAGCATCCTCAGCTTCGCGCTTTCGCCCACTCTTTTTTTGGCTGTGATATCCATGACCGCTGTGGGTCTACTACGTGGTGTGAGTGGGCCACTGCAAACTGCATGGATCAACCAGAAGCTCGATTCAAGAGTGCGTGCCACTATTCATTCCATGTTCGGGCAGGTGGATGCAATTGGTCAAATGACGGGTGGGCCTGTCATCGGGGTGATTGCCAATGTGTTTTCGGTAAGATTGGCAGTGGGTATATCGAGCTTATTGCTTTCGCCTGCACTGCTATTCATCCAACGGGCGAATCGCATTCAAAGATCTGACATGGAAATCCCTGAGCCTGTATTACAGTCCGCAGATTAGGTTATTTCCTTCATGCAAAAATCCCGCAGGTTCGCTATATCCGAACCTGCGGGATGTCTGTATTATCAATTAGGAGCCTATGTTTCGCAACTTAAAGTTAAATCCCAGATCAGTTTATCTTTTTATCGAATTCAGCGCGTCTGCGTTCTTCTCGATGATGTTTGTCACTGCCTCGCTTTATGAAGCCACTGTTGCCGGGCTGACTCCTGTCCAGCTGATCCTGGTGGGTACAACGCTTGAAATATCCGCGTTCGTATTTGAGGTGCCAACCGGTATTGTCGCGGATGTCTATTCGCGCAGACTCTCCATCATTATCGGCTATCTTCTGATGGGCCTTGGCTTTCTCATCGAAGGTTTCCTGCCGTTCTTTGCCACGATCCTACTGGCGCAGGTGATCTGGGGTTTGGGCCACACCTTTAGATCTGGCGCTACGCAGGCATGGATCACCGACGAGATCGGTGAGGATGAGGCCAACAAACTTTTTCTGCGCGCCACGCAGGTGGGTTTGTTCGCATCAGTGCTCGGAATGGGATTGGCCATCTTGATTGGCGCGAATAATGTGGCGCTGCCCATCCAGGTTGGTGCTGTGGGCGTCATACTGATCGCTGTCACGCTCATGCTCGTTATGCCTGAAACAGGTTTTCACCCTGCCTCACGCGAAGACCGCAATACCTGGCAACACATGTGGCATACATTCAAACAGGGCATGGGTGTTGTCCGTTCGAAGCCTCACCTGATGAGCGTTATCGGTGTTGGTTTGTTCTATGGTATTTACAGCGAAGGCTTTGATCGTTTATGGGTCAAACACCTGCTGGATAATTTTGACCTGCCCATACTCTTTGG
>JAXIPJ010000198.1:0-7862 GCA_045402985.1 Anaerolineales bacterium | reverse complement strand
AGCGGCGCGTGCAAACGGCAACTGCGTGCCTGCAAGCTGCAAGTTCGTGGAGGTTGAAGAAAGGGGAGGATGGACAGGTTCCAAGTCTGGCTCGATGCTGGGATCGCTCTGGCTAAATTATATGTGATTTGATTGGTGGATGCGCAGTTTTACATTGCGAGATGGTTGAAATTCATAGAATTGATAACTTGACGTTTACAAGACAATTTCGTTACTGAAAGTTTCGTTCTGGTGGAACTTAAAAAATTATGGAATGATTCTTTCGACCCAACGAATAATTGCATAAATTCCCCCAACAGCAGAAAGTATCGAATAAACTCCAAAAAGAAGAATCCTATCTGTATTTTTGGTAAATGCTTTGACACGTTTGCGGGCTTTTTCGCTTCCGAATTTAAGAAACAAATAGACCATTATGGCATCTATTGAAAACCTGGACACTTTGCCATAAAAAAGATTTACCCAGGCTTGATACGAGAAGATTAAAGTCAAAAAAACAAATGAACCAAGGGCATACCAGTCAAGCGGAGTAATGATATTGGTGTTCATATCAGTTCATCACAGTAGAAGATTACACCTTCCCATACTTCGCGCGATCTTCGGCGCATGGACACAAGGCGCGCAAGTAATGCCAGTTGAAGATGCCGTAATCATGCCCGTCTTCCCAGACGATGGTCAACGCGTATGATCCCACGGCGACGACATTCGCAATGCGCGTGGAGGGCGACTCTTCCAGCTTTATATTGAATACATCCGCATCGGGTTCTGATTTCATGTTCTCGTGTCCGCCGCGGCAGGAGGCGCATGGGCAGGCCGCGCGTAATAATCCGAACGGATAGATGCTCGTGTGATCATCATTCCATGTGATCGTGAATTCTCTTGTCTGTTTGTTCGCGGTAATACCAGTTGGTTTTTCGTTCATTATTCAACTCTTCCCCCTCTCCTGTTGGGAGAGGGTAGGGGTGAGGGTAGCGGTGAAATTATGGTGCCGGAACGTAAGTTAGAAAATCAGCGGCGGCCCAGCCTGCGCGCGCTTGATCGTATGGAGCGACGAGATACCACCATGTATATCCATCCGCAGTGCGTGGCCCATCCTGTATGATAAACACTTCCGAGTCGAAACCAAGAAATACAGGGTTGCTATTCAAGCCCGGCTCAGAGCGGATGCGAAGTCCCTCGCCGTTCGTGCCTGTGATCTGCACGTAGTTGCCCAGTGCTATCCCTGTGGGCGCGGCAGTGGGCGCGAACGGGTCAATGGTCGGTGTGGGTGGCGCGCCAGAGGTAGAAGTTGGGGCGGCGATGACTGTGACGTCCGCGGGAGCAAACCCCACTTCCGCGTTTTGAGGCGTGCCTGCCCTGCTAATGGAAATTGCAGTGATCAGGAGCAGTAATCCTGCAAAGGCCAGCGCGCCCAGGATCACCCATCTATTAAAGAGTTGGCGCACGTTCATTTGTCACCGTGATATTTTGTGTATGGGCGACCCGCCCAGCATTTAAGAACGATGTCTTTCTGCTTAACAATCTGAGACCTAACGGTGCGCGATGGCAATGATGGGTCGCCCTTACTGAGATAAAGATATTGATGCATTCTTCAATAATTCCAGAGCACGCGGCGGTGTGAGCAGTTTTAGCGCGCGCGCTTTGACCGTAATCTGTGTTCGTTGTGTTGAGCCGCGCGGTTCGCCGTCGGTCTGTATCCAGTAGGGAGAATCCGCTTCTACGCGCAGGTTGTGGAACGTGATGCGGTGTGCCGCGCCTGAGTTGACATGATTGCCGCGCCACATGTCGTAGGCATGACGCAGCGCATCGCCGAGATTGCTTCCGCTGAACAGCCATAAATCAAGCAAACCATCATCGAGATATGCATCCGGCGAAAGATTCGAAAGGCCGCCCAGGTAATGACGAATATTCGTCGCGACCGCAAGAAGAAAATGTCCCTCCACTTCGTGTTCATCGACCCATAACCGTAGACGGATGCCGCTCCATTGTGTGGCATTCCAGATCGTCCTTGCTGCATATTCGGGCATTCCGAAAAATTTTTCCAATCGTACGCGTGGCTCAATGGACTGGATGGTCATTGCGTCCAGCCCGATGCCCGCCCACATCATAAAAGAAAATTGATTACAAATTCCCACGTCCACCGCATAGGTTGGCGCATTCGCAAGAATAGATGCGTTCTTTCGCAGCACCCAAGGATGAGTCCATGCGAACGGGCGCAATCCCAATTCCGCGCTCCAGACGTTTGCCGTACCAGCAGGCAGGACGCCCAACGCAGTATCGGAATCCACCAGACCGTTGACGACATTACCGATCGTTCCATCTCCGCCGACGGCAAACACCGCGTCTTTTTTCTCAGCCGCGGCCTGTTTCGCCAGTTCGATGGTGTGTTCGCCGCTTAGAGTCTCTGCCGCCTCCACCTGCCAACCGGTGTATTCCAATTCGCGTACAGCAGATTTGATAAAAGGTTTTACGGGGAAACGTCCCGCGCTGGGGTTATAGACAATGATCGCACTACGCATGTAGATATTATACCCTTCCACAACTCTCAAAATTTTCACATCGCAGTAGCAGGGCTGCGAAAGAAGAAAGCCTGCCCTGAGCAACGTCGAAGGGATGAAGGATTTTTTAGACTCCATGGCTCCGTTTTCCCAGCGGTGAATCAAAATGATATAATTCTTGCAGATATGAACGAAGGCATGCTGCTCAACAATCGTTATCAACTGCTTGAACGCCTTGGCATCGGCGGCATGGCAGATGTGTTTCGCGCGCGTGACCTGATGCTCGAACGTTCAGTTGCGATAAAGATCCTGCACGAAACATATTCAGATGATAACGCCTTTCAGGATCGTTTCCGCCAGGAAGCGCGCGCTGCGGCAAATCTTTCACATCCAAATATTGTCACCGTCCATGATTTCGGATTCGATCACGGCCAATTGTTTATTGTCATGGAGCATATTCCCGGCAAGGACCTGAAGACTCTGCTCCGTCAGCGCGGCCGCTATTCAGTGGAAGATGCCATCCCACTCATGGTGCAAGCCTGCGCAGGCATCGGTTACGCCCACCGCGCAGGACTTGTCCATTGCGACATCAAGCCGCACAACATGATCGTCACACCGGATGCGCGCCTCAAGGTAACAGACTTTGGCATCGCCCGTGCCCTCTCCACTATTATGCCTGATGAGCGCGTGGATGTTGTTTGGGGATCGCCGCAATACTTCTCGCCCGAACAGGCTGTGGGCGAAGCGCCCTCGCCCGCCTCCGACGTCTACTCACTGGGTGTTGTGCTTTATGAAGTGATCACAGGTGCGCTGCCCTTCACAGCTCCCTCCAGCGACGAGCTTGCGCGTATGCATCTTGAAGCAAGCCCAGTTCCCCCCAGTGAATACATTCCTGACATCCCCTCAGCACTGGAGGAGATCATGCTGAAGGTGCTTTCAAAGGAACCCGCCGCGCGCTATCGTACTGCCGATCAACTTGGACGCGTCCTCCTGCGCTTTGGAACTTTGCGTGACGCCTCTCCACCGGCCTCTCTAAGCTTGACTCCTGAAGCTGCGAATTCCTTTCAGGAACCAGAACCGCCTCCTCCCACGCCTCAGCCTACATATTCCATCCCGGAAATTTCCCTGCCTGAAATCAACGTCCCCGAAATTGACTGGGCCTCCGTTGGGCTCGGCCTCATGGCGCTCCTGGCAGTAGGTGGATTAATTCCATTCTGGATCTATATTTTCTTCCTCTATAACCCTAACCCTCGCTAAAAATAGCTCTCGCTGCCGTTCTCGGCGGCGAGGACGCCACCGAGAGCACAGTGACAAAATACATTATTGCTCCCTCCATTCTCTCTGCGGATTTCACGCGTCTTGGAGAGGAAATCGCTGCCTGTGAATCCGCTGGTGCAGGCTGGCTGCACATTGATGTGATGGATGGTCATTTCGTACCTAATATCACCATGGGGCCATTTATTGTGGAGGCCTGCCGCCGTGTGACGAAACTTCCGCTGGATGTCCATTTGATGATCGAAAAACCCGAACGGCATCTGGAATCGTTTGCCAGTGCCGGCGCCAGCAGACTCAATGTGCATGTGGAAACTTGTCCGCATTTAATGGACACTTTGCAACAGATCAAATCATTGGGGTGTGAAGCGGGGGTGGCGCTGAATCCTGATACTCCGGTGGATGCCATTGCGGCTGTTATGCCGCAGGCAGATCTAATTTTGGTGATGAGTGTCCACCCGGGGTCTTCGGGGCAGGGCTTCATTCCAGGTTCCATCGCAAAAGTCGCAGAGATCCGTAAAAAACTGGATGCGCTGGCTTCATCTGCCTGGATCGAAGTGGATGGCGGAATCACTGTTGAAAATGTGCGAAAGGTAAAAAATGCGGGCGCAACTGCTTTTGTGGCGGCGACGGCAGTATTCAAACATCCACAAGGAGCGGCGGTGGGTATCCAGGCGTTACGTTCACAACTTTAAAATAAAAATCACGGCTCGCAAAGCGGCCGTGATTTTTATTCTGTATGATCGAAACTTAAACTTCAGATTTGCTCATTGCCTTGATGCATTTGGTGCATAAGACTTTGTGCATTTTGCGTCCATTCTCCAATACCAATGTCTTTTGCAGGTTCGGTTTGAACGTGCGATTGGTGGCGCGCTGAGAGAATGAGCGATTGTGCCCGAAGGTTGTGGTCTTGCCGCAGGTTGCGCATTTAGCCATCTTATAATTTTCCTTTCTTGCTATAATTCCGATTGCCAGTACCATTACGAAAGCACGGCATTTTACCATATATCACTACCTTTCTCAAGGCAGGTGATAAAATAGTGTAGAACTAAACGCATATATAAGTTTGCTTCCTGCGCCGTCCCCGGCGCAGGATTTACTCACAAAGCGCCGCCGAGGACTGCGGCTGGAGCATGTTTTTAGAGGAACCTATGGGCGAAGAAATCACATCTCTGGGCGGGATACACATCTCCCCGAACGCAGTAGCATCCATTGTATATCATGCCACGCTGCAATCCTATGGCGTGGTGGGACTGGCTCCAAGGAATCTTGCGGATGGTATCGTAAAGACAATCACACGCGATCCTTCGCGCGGGGTCACTGTTAACTATAGTGGCGAGACTCTGGATATTGAGATCCATATCATCGTTGAATATGGCACACGTATTAACTCAGTGGCTGAGAGCGTGGCGAACACTGTCCGCTTTAAGGTGGAGAAGGCGTTGGGGTTGAAAGTAAATACCATTAATGTTCATGTGGCGGGACTACGCGTGAGCAACACAGATTAGAAGGAGAGTCGTTATGGCTGTAGATAACTCACGCGTTGAGAAATTGCGTAAAAAGCAGATCAATGGTCAATCGATGAAGCGGCTGGTGGAAGCCGGCATGATCTGGCTGCGCACAAACCAACAGACAGTGAACGCGTTGAACGTCTTCCCCGTGCCGGATGGAGATACCGGCACGAACATGGTATTGACGATGCAATCTGCATGGAATGAGATCAAGGACCTTGGTCATCGCAGGGTCAGTGATATGGCCGCCGCGGTATCGAAAGGCGCGTTGATGGGAGCGCGCGGCAATTCTGGTGTGATCCTTTCACAGCTGTGGCGCGGGTTTGCGCGTGGTGTGCACGACAAGGATGTGCTGGATGGTGCTACATTTGCAAAAGCATTTGCAGAGGCGCGTGATACAGCTTACAGAGGAGTGGTACGCCCGGTGGAAGGCACGATCTTAACTGTCGCACGCGAAGTGGCCGAGGCAACGGAGGCGGGCCTCAAGTCCACGCAGGATGCGATCGATATCCTTGAAATTGCCGTGAAGGCGGCGGATGAAGCAGTCCGAAAGACTCCCGATCTTCTCCCTCTCCTTAAACAGGCTGGCGTTGTTGATTCGGGGGGTAAAGGTTTGTTCTTCATCCTGGAGGGGATGCTGCGGCATGTATATGGTGAGTCGCTTGAGACGCCGCTGATGAGTGTGCAGCCGATCTCGGCGATGAATTTGCAGGGCGCGCTGGAGGAAGTGGAGGAGGGGCAGGATTATGAAGTGATCGTGGATTTTGTGCCCGCGGACGATTTTGACCTGCAGAAATTTTATGGGCAGCTGGATGTGATGGGCACATCTATTCAGGTGGGCGAGGGGGAAGGCATGTATCGCATGCATATTCACGTGCCGCTTGAAAAACGTTATGAGCCGATCGATTACGTCATGGGCCTTGGCACGATCACGAAAGTGGCCATGGAAAACCTGATGGCTCAAATGGATGATGTGCAGAAGAGCAAGGCCAGCCGCGTTTCATTTGCGCCCGTGGAGCCCGGGCAGATTGCAGTGGTGGTGGTTTCACCGGGCGCGGGGTTGAGCCGCATTTTTGCTAGCCTGGGCGCGGCCGCGACTGTGGAGGGCGGGCAGACGAAGAATCCATCCACACAGGATATTTTGAATTCTTTCGAAAATTTACCAACAGATAAAATTATTATTCTCCCCAATAACAAGAATATTATTATGGCGGCAAACCAGGCAAAGGATGTGACTGTTAAGCAAGTGGTGGTTGTGCCAAGCAAAACTGTCCCACAGGGATTGGCTGCCATGCTCTCGCTCAACCCAGACGAGGAACTGGATTCCGTTGCTGAGAAGATGACCAAAGCTTTGAGCGCAGTGAAGACTGGCGAGATCACGATCGCAGTGCGTAATGTTGAAATTGATGGCGTGAATGTTAAAGAAGGGCAGGTCATTGCCCTGCTGGATGGCAAGCTGGTAGTCTCAACCAGTTCCGTTGAGGAAAGTTGCCTGGGGCTGCTTGAAAAAGCGGATGCTGACAAGCATGAGTTGATCACATTGTATTATGGGCAGGAGATGCCGCGTGCTGAAGCAAACCGCATCGCAGATGAGATCCGCGAGAAATATTCTGACCAGGAAGTTGAAGTGCAGGATGGCGGGCAATCACACTATCAATTTATTGTTTCTGTGGAATGAGGATTTAACACAAAGGTCACGAAATACACAAAGGCTTTAAACCTGTTCAGCGAAGGGCTTGCCCTTCGCTGAGTTTTTTAATCAACAGCTAAACCTGGATGTCTTTCAATAGAGTGTTCGTCTCTAAAAGTCCTGGCTTATCCCGAATTGATTTTATTTACCATTCTCAATGATCTTTGCCGCGCCGCCCGAGCGCGCGACTAAAACATTTTCGACTCCGTTGAGTTCGCGCAGACGTTTATCAATGATAGGTGCTTCAGTTTCGGGGCAAATCACATGCACATTGGCACCGGCGTCCACCGTGTAACAGACCTGAATTCCCTTTTCTCTCCATTGGCGAACAGCATTCATGACACCGAGCGAGGCTGGCTTCCAGTAATGTAACGCGGGTGTTGAGGTCATCATTACCGAGTGCATCATGTCTGAGTCCAGTTCAACGATGGAGGCGAAGGCGTTGAAATCTCTGTTGAGGATGGCGTTGCGGCACAGGTCCAGCCGACGCGGCGTGTCTGCCACACGCGCGGCTTGCAATGGGCTTGTCCCTGCGATGGAATGTCCCTCCGTGGAGCCAGTCTTTTTGTGAGAGGTGCTGACGATTGCAATAAAGTCCACCAGATTCCAATGCTCTGGAGGCGCAATCGAAAAGGCAAACGAATCTTCGTCATTTGTTCCCATTTGCCATTCAACGTATCCACCCGGGATCGATCGTGAAGCGGAACCGGACCCTCGTCGCGCCAGACGTGAGCGGTCCTGCTCGTTGAGATCCAATCCTGCGGCTTTGCTTCCAGCCAATGCCAGCGCGGCAAATGCGGATGCAGACGAGGCGATCCCTGCACCGGATGGAAAGTTGTTCTCGCTAATGATCTCTGCGCGCTCATTGATATTTGCCATGCCACGAATAATATC
>JAXIPJ010000315.1:0-2476 GCA_045402985.1 Anaerolineales bacterium | reverse complement strand
TGCTCGCCATCGTGAAAGCGACATTAGACTTTCGACGTTCGACTCCCGAAAGAAATCTAGGCCTTTACATCATCATCGCTACTATCCCTGCTTTGATTGCTGGTTATCTTTTGAAAGATGCAGTGGAAGCTCTTTTCAGGCAGCCTATGTTGGAAGCATCAATCCGTTTATTTACAGCAGCCGTATTGCTCACTCTTGCTGAATTGCTCTCGAAGAAGAATCGTTCGCTTGAATCAATGACCTGGCTGGACGCTTTATTCGTCGGCATCATGCAAGTCATCGCAGTTTTCCCCGGCGCCTCACGCAGTGGGACAACCATCAGCGGTGGTATGTTCCGCGGCTTTGACCGTCCGTCTGCGGCGCGCTTTGCGTTTCTAATGTCTGTACCCGTTCTGCTCGCTGCAGGTGGATACGAAATGCTGGACGTGATCAAGATGCCGAATCTTAGCGAATTCCTGCCTCTGTTGGCAATAGGATTCATCATTGCCGCAATTGTTGGCTGGTTCGCCATCAAATGGCTGATCGATTACTTGGGCAAAGGCTCGCTCTACGTCTTTGCTGCATATTGTGCGGTGGTTGGCGCGATTGTATTTTTTCTAAGGTAAAAGGTAACCTCTATAAAACTATGAAACTCACCTCCCTCCTAAAGACCCTCGTCGAAACAGAATCTCCTTCACACGATAAAGCCGCCGTGGATCGCGTCGGTGCGATCGTTGCCCAAGAAGCTCGCAAACTCGGTGCGCAGGTTGATGGTATCCAAAACGATGAAACAGGCAACCATATTTTGGCTCGCTTCCAGCCCCTTGACACTGCTCAGGACAAGCCTTCCATTTTGATCCTCTGTCACATGGATACTGTCTTCCCGCTTGGTACGATCCAAAAAACTCCATATCGTGAAGAGGATGAAATGATCTTTGGCCCAGGCACATTGGATATGAAGGCGGGCATCGTCATTGCTCTCGCTGCAATCGAAGATGCGCAAAAAGATGGGTTGACGCGCCCTGTCACATTACTTTGCACATCAGATGAAGAGATCGGCTCACACACATCGCGCGCGCTGATCGAAACCGTGGCGATGGAGTCCGCGTTGGTGCTGGTGATGGAAGGTGCCTTGCTGGATGGTTCGCTCAAAACGTGGCGCAAAGGTGTCGGAGAGTTTTCGGTCAAAACAAAAGGGCGCGCGGCACACGCTGGCGGTGCGCATCAAGATGGGCGCAATGCCATCGAAGAGATGGCGCATCAAGTGATCACCATCCAAAAGCTGACCGATTATTCAAAACAAACGACGCTTAATGTGGGCGTCATCCAGGGTGGAACGGTTTCGAATGTTGTCCCTGAGGAGGCCATCATTCAAGTGGATGTGCGCGTGATGCAGCCCGGTGAATGGGAACGTCTCGAATCTGAGATCGGCAAACTTGAGCCCGTTCTGGAAGGGACATCCATTGAGGTCACTGGCGGGTTGAACCGTCCACCAATGCCGTTTGACGACACGATGAAAGTCACCTTTGAGAAAGCCAAAGGTATCGCGTCGAAGTTTGGCATGCATCTCACTGCAGGCGGAACCGGTGGCGCCTCAGACGGAAATTTTGTTGCGCCGCTCGGCATCCCATTGCTGGATGGAATGGGTCCAGTTGGGGAGGGCTATCATTCGGAACGCGAATATATTTTTGCCGAAAGCATGGAACAAAAAGCAAAATTGATCGCGGCCTTAATTCGCGAGTGGTAAGTGCTATGTCATTGCGAGAAGCGAACAGAGTGAGCGATGAGAAGATTGCTTAGTGGTCGTGGTCTCGATACGGTCTCGAAGAACACTCGACCTACTCGACCAGCGGCTGCTCACAATGACATATTGGTCTTTCTTCTTTCTTCTTTCCTGCTCTCCTCCTGCTCGACAAGCACGTCTCAACCGACCCCTCAACCTGTTTCCGTCTATTCGACTTCTGCCGCGCAACCCTGGCTGATGGATTTATACGCCTGTGCCGAATCATCTGCTGCGATCTCCCGCGTGGATGACCCTTCTATTGCAGATATTAGCTTGCGTGTAGGAGAACCCGAGTTCCTTGCTTCACCTGCTTATCAAATTGATGTGGAGGAAATATTGATCGTCACGCATCGTCAGAGCCCGGTGCAGAATCTGACGTTGGAAGAAGCGCGCGCCTTGTTCATAGGGCAGGGAGACGCGTCGGTGCAGGTCTGGGTGTACCCGTCAGCGGAGGATGTGCAAAGGGTGTTTGACCAGACAGTCATGGCGGAAGGAAGCGTGGTTTCGTCCGCACGACTGGCGATTAATCCGCAGGAGATGTCTGATACGCTGGTCAATCAGGCCAATACGGTCGGAATCCTGCCGCGGCATTGGAAGGTTGGAGATGTGCGCGAGGTTTTTTCTGTCGCCACGGTTCCAGTGTTGGCGATCACGCAAACCGAGCCGCAGGGTGTGGTGAATAATTTGATTGGTTGCCTGCAATCGAAATAGTTA
>JAXIPJ010000368.1:0-11999 GCA_045402985.1 Anaerolineales bacterium | reverse complement strand
CCTTTATATATATTTACCAGCTTTTCGAGAAACTCATCATAATCAGAAATATTCCCCATGTCATTTGGGTCATCCGAATAATGAACATCCATATCCACAGAGGCGCGGCGCTTCTTTTGCGTGTCCGAGCCTTTCGCGCGCAGCATGTCCCAGTAGGGCGGAGATGTCAAAACATAGTCAAAGGTCGAAAGTCCAAAGTCGGCAATTTTTGCAGCATCGCCGGTGATGACATTCGACGTCAGACTTTTGACTTGCTCATCCAGCAGAGCCCGTTCTTCGCTGATGATCTTTTCTGCGATCTGCGCGTATTTGGGATTCAGCTCGATGCCATAACTATTGCGTCCCGCGCGCAGTGCCGCGACGAGCGTGGAACCTGTCCCCGCCATCGGGTCGAGCACGGCCTCGCCTTGCTTCGTGAAGAACTCGATAAATTCCTGTGCCATCGTCTCAGGGAATTTAGCGGGATGCACCAGCACGCCCTTCTTGCGCGGCGGCGGGTTATGGATGAACCAGGATTTCTGGAACTTCAGCCATGCTTTATTGGATAGGTCGTTGAGTTTGTTTTTCATCTTCATAGTGTCATGCTGAGGAGCGATAGCGACGAAGCATCTCAATCATAATTATAAGAGACCCTCACCTGCATTGCACCGAACGCAGTGCGATGCAAGTGTCGCTGTTGCTCAGGGTAACTTACCTACGGAATCGGCGTCCTCGTCGGCGGGACATAATCCACATCATACACTTTCAGGTCAGAAAATGTAACGCTCATGGGCATCTTTCCCTCCGAGCGCACAAATACCCCGATGGCGCCGCTAGGGAAACTTTTATCCTGGATACTGAATTGGTAGCGCCCATTCAGGAAGAGTCGCATGTCACCGCCCACAGCCCAGACGCCAATGCGCACTTCACCTGGAGCACCGCGCGGGACATCTCCGCTGGCGAGTGGTTCGAGCAGGGGCAGCCGAATGCCTCCGTTAACTCGTTCCGCGCGGGCTTGTGCATCGCAGGACAGCACAAAACGATAATAAGAACTGCCCAGCGCGCGCACGATGACGCCATAATTATCAGCGCCGCGGCACAGGCTCGGCTTTGCAGTGATCTCTGCATAGAAGTTTGCAAACGTTACCTCGCGGCGAAAGCTTGCCAGATATACACCCGGTTGGATGGCTAAACTTAATCTATTCAGGCTGATCGAGGCGCTTCCCTGATTTGAAACGGCGGTGTCCCAAACTTTCTTGTTTGAGAGATCGTCTGTGAGAGTCACTGAACCAACGCCGGGTTTCATATCTGCAGTCGCGGTGTAGGTGGGGAAGGCTAACAGTGTGGGAGTCGCTGATGGAGGGAACCAGACAATAGTCGGGGTTTGAATCGGCGTATCCGTTGGCAGAGGGGGCTCGGTCGGCGGAGCAGAGTCCAATGGCAGGCAAGCCGCCAAAAGTAATGTCATTGCGAGGAGGCTTTTCTCGACGAAGCAATCTCCTCGTCCATGAGGAGATTGCTTCTCGCAGATTCGCAATGACATGTGGTGTAGGTGTTTCATAATTAATAACGACAAACTTCGTGAAGAAAATTCATAAGGTGTAAAATGTTATCAATATCATTTTAGCACGTCAGGAGACTCTATGACCGAAAAGCGAGCGGAGCGAGTGCTGGTAACCGGCGCATGTGGTGAGATGGGTCAGGCTCTTATTCAAGCATTGGCACGCAGGGATGGTTATCAGATCGTAACGTCGGACCTCTCCCCTTTGCCTGAGAGTGTGAAGTTGCTCTCGGCTGAGCATGTGCAGGGAGACCTGGTTTACAAGGTCAAGAATTTTTATGATTATGATTTTGACGTGATCTTTCACCTCGCGGCTTCGCTCTCCTCGAAAGCCGAGGTGGCAAGTGAGGAAGCCCACCGCATCAATGTAGAAGGCACAATGCAATTGCTCATGCTGGCTGCATATCGTTCGGAGAAATATGGCAAGCCTGTGCAATTTTTGTTCCCAAGTTCGATTGCGGCGTATGGGATGCCAAGTTTAGGGATCAAGCAGGCAGCAGGTGCGGTGAAAGAGGATGTATATAACATGCCGCAAACCATGTATGGATGCAATAAACTCTATTGCGAAAAGCTGGGGATGTATTATGGCAAGTTCTTTGGGCAAAAGCATCTGGATGAAAACCCGCCGTGCATGCTGGACTTTCGCGCGGTTCGGTTCCCGGGGCTTATCTCGGCCTTTACGCTGCCCAGTGGCGGGACAAGTGATTACGGTCCTGAAATGCTTCACGCCGCCGCGCAGGGAAACGCGTATACCTGTTTCGTCCGTGAAGATACGAAGATATCCTTCATGGCGATGCCGGATGCGATCAAATCCCTGTTGATGCTTTTGGATGTGCCGCGCGAGAAATTGAATCATCAGGTCTATAACATTTCTGCCTTTGCTTTGACTGCCGGTGAATTCCGTGATCGTGCGCTTCAGGCTTTCCCCGGCGCGCAGATCAAGTTTCGGCCCAACCCGCGGCGGCAGGGAATTGTCGACTCGTGGCCCGAAGATGTGGATGACTCGCTCGCCCGCGCGGAATGGAACTGGAAACCTGATTACGATGCAGACGCGTTCTTTGATGCTTACTTCCTACCTGAGATCAGAAAGAGATATGGGAAGTAGGGAAGACAGAGTAGAGAATTGGAGATTGAGGGTTGGTTGCAACTTTCCCTAATATCAACGATGGAAGTTTCTTGCTTCGGCTTTTCCTCTCCCTTCGGGAGAGGGCAGGGTGAGCGTTGGTGAGGGCTAACCCTGATATAATCCGCGCCGATGAAAATACGCGCTATCCTCTTTGTTGTTTTGTTCGTCCTGGCATTGTTTTTTATTGGAATAACACTTCCTAATAGTGATGCAAATGCCGCGCCGGACGCGCAGTTTGTCACAGCCACGCCGGGACCAGATGGGCGCATCATTTACATTGTGGTGGCGGGGGATTCATGTTCAAGTATCGCGCTACTGCATGGTATCGGTGTTCCACAATTACGCCAGCTGAACTCACGCTTGGATGAAAACTGCACGGTCACTGTCGGGCAGCAACTCGTTGTCGGGCTTGCGTCTTCAAATGCCCCAACTGCCGGGCCCGCGCCCACACTTCCGCCTGTCACCCCCACAGCGACTCCCGTCAGCGGCACAACTGAAGTCTGCGTTCTGCTCTTCGACGATATGAATGGAGATGCGCTGCGCCAGGAGACCGAGTTCGGCATAGACGGCGGCGCGGTCAGTCTCACGAATCTAAATGGATCCTATTCTGAAACACAGAATACGACCTCCGCCATTGACCCGGATCTGGTGGAGCCGATCCGTTCATGTTTTATCGATGTGCCGCAAGGGGAATACAATGTCAGTATCGCGGTGCCCGATACCTACAACCCGACCATGTTATTAAGTTATACACTAACTGTCAAAGCGGGTGACCGTGCTTCGATCGACTTCGGCGCGCAGTCCAAGACGATTACCGCCGGCGAGTCGGCAGATCCGCAACAAGGCGGAAGGTCAGCTGTGCTGGGCATTTTTGGAGTTCTTCTGTTGCTTGGCGGCGTAGGTCTTGGATATTATGCATATCGTTCTGGCCAGCCGAAGAGCAAACTAAAAGGAAGCCCGTTAACAAAGAGATGACTTTATCCCATCGGATAGCGCATCCTCTGTCCCCCGATCAAATCCAAATGTAAATGCAGCACCGTCTGCCCTCCATCCACGCCGGTGTTTGTGATCAGGCGGTAACCGCCTTTGGAAATCCCCTCATCATTCGCCAATCGACTCGCCACCGTGAAGAGATGTCCCACCAGTTGATCATCCTGCACTTCAAGTGTGCTCACCGATTCAACGTGCCTGTTCGGCACGATCAAAATATGGGTTGGCGCCACAGGGTGGATATCGCGAAAGGCAGTCACCTGCTCATCGCGATAAACGATATCAGCTTTGGTTTCGCTTGAGACAATTTTACAGAAGATGCATGAATCGGTCATTTTTGATCTGATCCTTGAATACTGGGCTATGAGATGGATAAGATAGGACTTAAGCATAACTTACCATATAACCTAACCCGTCATTGCGAGATCCTCGCGCTGAGCGGAGTGCAACGAAGTCGAAGCGAGGGGTCGAAGCAATCCCCAACACGGTGAGGGAGATTGCTTCCCGAAGGCTCGCAATGACAGAACGTATGAAGTACATATGAGTGATATTAGAAATATCTTACCTTGCCATATTGTCCATATAAAAGGCGATATAATCGCCGCGAAGGAATAAATCTATGAACGAAACACTTTTAACCTGGTTGGTATTTATCCTTGCCTTCGGTGGCATGGTCATCATACATGAATTTGGACATTTCATCGTTGCGCGTTTGTGCAAGATCGAAGTGGAGGAGTTCGGCATTGGTCTGCCCACACCCGGTGCAATCACGTTGTTCACCTGGCAAGGCACGCGCTTTACTCTAAACTGGCTTCCACTGGGAGGCTTTGTTAGGCCAAAGGGTGAGAACGACCCAACGGTGCCTGGTGGTTTGGCTGCTGCCAACCCATGGGCACGGCTTGCCGTACTGTTCGCGGGTCCGCTCATGAACCTGCTCACGGCTGTGGTTATTTATAGCATCATCTTTACCCGCGTTGGAGTCCCTGATACAACTCGCGTGCTCGTTTCTTCAGTCGTTGCAGAAAGCCCCGCCGCACAAGCAGGTTTTCAAGCGGATGATATTTTCATCAGCGCTAACGGTCAGCCGATTCGCAGCGTTGATGATCTGCGGGCCATTGTGGATTCGAATGATGGCAAGCCTGTGGTCTTCATTGTAGACCGCCACGGCGAGCAAATTGAATTGACTGCCACGCCGCTTTTGACGCTTTTGAATAAAACAGAAAAACGCGTTATGATCGGCGTCGGCTTGGATTTCCCGTTCAAAGCAGCCACTTCATGGGTAGAAACTTTGAACCTGGGCGCAAGATACACATACATAAATATCCGCACGCTCATTTCCCTGCCCGCCCAAATGATACGCGGATCGCTTGCGCCTGAACAGGGCCGCCTCATCGGGCTAAAAGGAATTTACGATATCTTTTCGCAAACTGTCAGTCGTGATGTGGATGCGACCACCACTGCGCCTGTTTCCACAGATCCTCTTGACCAACCCATCCGCACACTCGAGTTGATCGCTTCCCTTTCCATTAGTCTGGGTATATTCAACTTGTTCCCTTTCCCGGCCCTGGATGGTGGTCGCATTATCTTTATCCTCCCCGAGCTTATCTTCCGTCGCCGTGTGTCACCGCGCGTGGAGAATCTTGTCCACGGTTTGGGCATGGCTTTCCTGCTGGCCTTCATGGTCTACGTCAACGTGATGGATTTCGTCAACCCGGTTTCCGTCACTATTCCATAAGTTAATAATAATGAATACCACCCCTGTTGCATTTCAAAAAGTATTGGATGCCCTGCTTTCTGAGGGAGCCGAATTCCCGCGCCATTACCTGAAGGAATTTTCGGATATTGGACCTGTGGAACTGCAGACTCTTTTGGATGTATGGCCCCGCGTCAAACCACGCCGGAAGTTGTCTCTCTTCGAGGAACTTAAATCCTTGGCTGAGGCCGATACCCTCGTCTCCTTTGACGATTTTGCGCACGCCTTCCTCACCGACCCCGATCCTCATGTGCGGACGCGCGCCGTCCGCCTGTTGGATGAATCGGAAGACCCAAAGCTTGTGGCTATATTTCTTGATATGCTCAAGAACGATACGGATGTAGATGTGCGTGCAGAAGCGGCAAGTGTGCTCAGTCTATTTGTGGATATGGGCGAGCTGGAGGAGATCCCTGAGCACCTCTATCATCAGGTGGAAGATGCCCTGCTCGCGGCTGCCAATGGCAAAGATGATGGCCGCGTCCGACGTGCAGCGCTCGAGTCGTTGGGATATTCCTCACGTGCTGAAGTCGTCACACTGATCGATTCCGCGTTCCATCGCGAAGACCCAAGCTGGCGCGCGAGTGCCATCGTCGCCATGGGACGTTCCGCCGATGATCGCTGGGAGGACGAAGTTACCACATCGCTCATCAGCGAAGATGATGATGTGAAACGGGTGGCGGTGCAATCGGCAGGAGAACTGAGCCTCAAGTCCGCGCGGCTCGTGTTGATACGGCTGCTCGAAGAAGAGGATGATGACGAGTTAACCAACGCCGCCATCTGGTCCCTCTCGCAGATCGGCGGCGAAGACGCGCGCACATACATCGAAGCCCTGCTCGATCAGACCGAGGAAGATGAAGAAGATCAGATCGAGTTTCTGGAAGAGGCGCTCGATAATCTTTCGTTTACCGAAGACCTGGACCGCTTCGAGTTGATGGCCATTGACCCGGATGCGGAACTCGAAGATCTTGAAGAAATTGATGAGCTGGAAGAAGTTGAAGAAGACGATGAATAATTCGAGTGTAGAAGGCGTTCTCTAACGCCCACTCTTTGCTCAAGCCTTAAGTATTTCGCTCCAGCCGCCGTCCTCGGCGGCGCAGTAAGCAAACTCAGATAACAAAAGTCACGGAGACGTTATAATCTCTGTGACTTTTTCATTAGGTAAATAGCGTGTCGCTTCCCGTGCTTGCTTCCACTTTCGCCAATAACCTATTGCCCATCCTGCTCTTAAGTGCAGCAGGTTTCACGCTGGGCAAATTCTTCTCCATCGATTCGCGCACCATTGGCCGCATTGTCTTTTATATCTTTGCGCCTATGCTGGTGTTTGATCTGTTAGTGCAGAATAACCTTAAGCTTGGTGAAGCACTGACTATGATGGCATTTACGGCGACGGTGATTCTTATGATGGGCATCCTCACGTTGATCTCTGCGCTGGCAATGAAACTTGAAAGACGGACTCTAATGTCCGTTTTGATCACAACCATGTTTGGCAATACCGGGAACTATGGGCTTCCCCTCGTAGCTTTTGCGTTTGGGGAGGATGCCTTGAAATATGCCGGGCTTTATTTTGTGACCACCTCCATTCTCTTCAACACAGTGGGTATTCTCATTGCGTCGCTGGGGCATATGAATTTCAAGCAGGCGCTGTTTGGATTGCTAAAAGTGCCAATCGTTTATGGTGTTGCACTGGCCGCGCTCATTAATGTATTCCATATTGAAATTCCCTCAGCATTGATGCGCACCATTGACCTGGCCGCTGGGGGCAGCATACCGCTCATGATCGTTCTGCTTGGCATTGAACTTTCGCGCGTGCAATGGTCCACCAGTTTGCGTGGCGTTGGCTTGAGCGTGTCGCTGCGTCTGCTGGCGGCTCCGCTGGTCGCTTTGCTGCTGAGTATTCCATTTGGTTTGCAAGGTGCGGTATGGCAGGCGGGTGTGATCCAGGCCTCCATGCCCGCGGCAGTAAATACAACCATCCTGGCGGCGGAATATCAATTGGATTCATCGCTCGTCACCGCGATTGTTTTCATTGGCACATTGCTTAGCCCGCTTACATTGACGCCGTTGCTGGTGCTTTTGGGCAGATGGGTATGAAAGCCGCAAAAGCTCTTTTTCTTTGCGTTGTGGTTGTAGTATCAACTCTATATAACGCGCGGCCGGCTAAAGCCCAGGCTGGAGTCGAGCTGGAAAATGCCCACGCTTCGGTGAGGTTTGGGGAAGGCATCACGTTCTTCGCCACGATCAGGGCTTCGATCCAGATCCAAAACGTGTCGATTATCATTTTTGATGAAGCGCAGGGCCTTACCCATGTGCAGCCGCTTGAGATCAGGGCAGACGGTACGACAGAATATTTTTTCGATACCAGGCAAAATATTTTGCGCCCATTCACAAATGTGAGATGGAGCTATCAATTTACATTGACAGACGGAAGCACTTTTCAAAGCGAAACTTTTTTTATCCGTTACGATGATGACCGCTTCACCTGGCAAACGCTTGAAGCGGGCTCGATTCGCCTGCACTGGTATAACGGTGATGCAAATTTTGGTCAAGCCGCGTTGAACAGCGCGCAATCTGGTCTGCAATCGATCAGTGCACTTTTGCCTCTCGATCTTGCGCGGCCCGTTGATATTTTTATTTATGCAAATGTGAGCGACCTGCGCGGCACGTTATATTCAGAAAGCGAGGCATGGGTGGCGGGGCATGCCAACTCTGCGGTGGGCGTTGTGATGGTGGTGATCGAGCCAGGCGTGAACCAAAGCATTTTCATGGAGCAGCGCATTCCGCACGAGCTTATGCACGTGATGCTTTATCGCAGCATCGGCGCGGGATATAAGGACCTGCCCGCCTGGCTGCGCGAGGGCACAGCGACTCTGACGGAGGTGAGCCCGAATCCGGATTATGACCGCGTGCTTGCGGCGGCTGGCGCGAATAATACAATGATCCCGATAAAGGATCTGTGCGCCTCTTTCCCGCAGAATGCGGATACCGCTTTTTTGGCGTATGCTGAGTCCCGGTCTTTTATCCACTACTTGCAGAGCACGTATGGTTCGGCAAAGTTGTTGAGCCTTGTGTCTGTTTATGCCGATGGCGTGGACTGTGAGCGCGGCGCGGAAAATGCCTATGGTGTTTCGCTTTCAAAACTGGAGATGGACTGGCGCGCATCCGCACTAGGACAGAACGCCATCCTGCCTGCTCTTAGAAATTTATCCCCTTATTTGATCCTGTTGTGTTTGATATTATTGATCCCGTTCATTGGCATCTTGAGTGTAATGCGTAAGAAGGGAAGTCAGAATGAACCAGAATCCTATACCTGACGAAGCCCGAACGATGCGCGCGCATGTATGGGTGAAGGGACGCGTCCAGGCTGTTGGTTTTCGCGCCCATGTGGAATATTCCGCCCGTCAAATTAGCGGATTGACAGGCTGGATACGAAACGTTGGCTATGATACTGTCGAAGCGATTGCAGAAGGGGAGCGCGAGAAAGTGGAACGATTTATCGAGATGATGAAAGAAGGTCCGCGCGGCTCGCGGGTGGATGAGTCAAAGGTTGAATGGGAAGAGCCGACTGGGGAGTTTCAAGAGTTTGGGATGAGAAGAAGTATGTGATTGATGCGTAACAGTTAGCGGCGGGCGTAGGCTCGCTTCCCTGTAAATTCACGAACTCAATTTATCGCACATCACCTATCTTATTCAAGTATTTTCTTCATCACGAAAGTTCCCGGCATTTGAATATAACCGAACTTGCGGTCAATAGCGATTATAGGCTGATTCATCGTATTGTGATGGGTGTGAACTGTGTTTACCTTCAACACATCCCGTGCATAGCGAAGTGCCAGCACCTTCACCGCCTGTGCCAGCTTGCGCCCGCGGTATCGCCTGTCCACACCAGTGTGCAGGTTGTAGGCGTGATTCTCAAAGCGGGAAATTGCGCTCATCGCCGCCCAGTCGCTAGTGGCTGTGTCAATTACCACCATCTGTCCGCCAGGCTTATACCAATCCATCTGACACACTCTTTTCTGGAAATCATCAAACGAATTCCATGAATGTTCACCATTCTTGCCCGGCACGTCCAAATCTGTCGTATCATTCAGGATATACAGCTTGCGCTGTGCTTCTTCTGTGTTTCCCAATTCCTCCATCGAAGTAAACTGAAACCCATCTTCTTTAAGCTTGGCAATGATGTCATCATAAGGTCGATCATCGAAAGTCTCTAGATCCAATCTCATCGGAATAAAATGCCACCTTTCACTGAATCCACGTTGTTCAGCGAACGCCCGACTTTCTGAACTGGTATCCAGAATGCTGACATGTAGTTTTTTCGCCTGAACATCTTTGACGGCCTGCTCCAAATCCTCATATAATCGTCTACCCACCCCTTGTCTGCGTTGTTCTGGCTTAACGAATAAGTCAATGTGGCATAATTCCATATTGCTCCGATGAGTCCAATAAAATCCTAACAATTCCCCTTGTTCACCCTCTGCTACTCGTTGGATGATTAGCTCCCGTCGCTTTTCGTAATATTCCTTGAGTCCCTGTTCTGAAGACGTATCATCTTCAAGAATGGAGAACCAAGCTGCCAATTGCCCGAAATCCCGTTCCGGCTCGGCAGGGCGTAAAATAATGGTTTTCATAAATTTCTTTTTATCCTTTCAATGCTGTTGCGGTAACCAAATATATGTTAGCTAATATGTATTATAAGGAAACCTTCCGTCTAACATTCCTGTGTGGAGTCTTATGCGGAATAGCAATCTCGCACACAGTCCAAATAATTGATACACCCTCACATTGTCTTGTCCCTGCGCTCTTGCAAAAGATTGATGCCCGTCCAGATGAAGCCCACACCCACGATAGCGAGCAGGACGAGAAAGTAGGGATCTCTAGTGTAGAAGTAGAACCCAAGCCAACCAATGCAGAAGAGCAGTCGAATCGCCCAGAGTGTGGAATAGAGCTGCTCCTGCCTCAGCCGGATAACTTGAATGACGATCAAGCCCAGTCCCAGGATCATCATCCCAGCGACTCGTGGGAACACATCACCGTAATCGCCGTTCGAGAACAGAAGCCGCATCGAAAACTGAGGTGCGATAAGCAACAACGCCCCGGCGACAGTTAGATAGGTGGCTGGGTAGTATAGGCTGAGTCGGGTTTTGTTCATGAGTGGTCTCCTTACAATTCAACCATAAACCGTTTTGTTTTCACACAACGCCCAAGCCGCGTTCCTTCAACGATACCCATTTGCTTTGGAGTGAAGGTATTTATACCCTCCGCGTATCTGTACTGCAATACGGACAGACTACATGATTGACTGACACCGGGAATGACAACAGCGCTCCACACTTTTGGCAGGGGATGGCTTGGCTGCGGACATCCAATGTGAAGCCGCACGACTCGCAGACGACATGCTTGGCGCCAGGGAGCGCTTCGATATCCGAGCCGCAACTGCCGCAATGGCGTTGCTCAGATTCATGCGATTTGACTTCATCGTATTCGGCATTCAAGCCGTAGAATTTCAAGAGGCGTTCTCCGTCCGTGGGGGAGAGGTGGGGGAGCCATGCTTGGCAGAAGGTCGTATATTCCATGCGCAGAGCAACTTCCGGCGAGGCGTGATCGGGGTCCAATTGATCCGCACCCAGTTGGCGGATCAGCGCGTACGTCCCCTCCATTTGTTCTTTGAATAACGCGGCATATTCCCAAAACGGACCGGAGACCATCCACGCACCGCCGGGGGTGGGGATGCGTTGCAGTGCGGCGACGAGCGCGTCCATTTTCACTTGCAGCGTGGCCTGGTGTGGGTCCATGTCCTTGACCACCGCGCACTCTGCGAAATAGTCGATCAATCGCCTGCGAAAGTCCATGTCTTTGATGGCGCGCGGCGAAGCGGCATTCGGACATTCCTGCAACCACTGGGCGAACACCTGCTTGTAGATCTGACGGACAGCGTCGCGGTCGCCGCGGGCTTTGGCTTGCATCAGCGGGAATTGCACCGTCTGCATGATGCGGGAATAGATCGTGTTGGTGATGCCCGCGTTCGTGTTGGCGTTGGCCATACGGAAGTCGTAGTCCATGAGCGAGCCGCAGAAATCACAATAGATGTAGGCAGTCGTTGAAGGTCGCGACTTGGGCGCGCCGCACTGCGAACAACTCACGCGCTTGATGAACCGCGAGTGCGCTTTCAACGACTCGGGAATCGCATCGCCCATTTTCGGAATCCCCGCTGAGATGTTTGATTGTTGTGGTTCTGCTGGCTTGCGTTTTTTGAAGAAGAAATCCATGAGGCTCACTCCCATGTGTGGATATTGATAACGCTCAGGACATCATATCACGGGATGAAGAACCGCTTCCTCCTCCATTTCGGCTAGATCGCTGACCCTCGACTTTAGACAAATCCCAAGCCTTGTTCTTTCAATGAAACTTACGAGTGGAATGGGATGAGTCAACGGGGGAGTTTCAGGAGTTTGGGGTGAAGAGGAGTATGTGATTGACAAAGAATCAATGTTATTTACTACATACCCATTGTTGCGGTTGCAATAAATTATGGTGTGGTAACACCACGTGAACGCTAACAGTATAACCATTGCCTCTTTCGTCAAGGAAAG
>JAXIPJ010000384.1:0-3762 GCA_045402985.1 Anaerolineales bacterium | reverse complement strand
AGCAGCGACGACGGGTAGTGTGACATTGTCCACATCTTTGAACGGAAGAGATTCAACAAGCGTCGCGCCGAGGGCGATCCATGTGACAGGCAGGATGAAACGACTGAGTGGCCCACTGAATTCTCCCATCCAAATATAGATGGCGAAGATGAGGATGGTGAGCAGCCATCCGCCTGCAAAGACACTAAAAGAGCCAGCTACACTTTTTTCACGTGACCAGGGCAACTTCGGCGAACTGACTCGTCGCCCGACGATATCGGCGATGCCATCGCCGCCGCACAACATCATCAAGGCAGGGATGCCGATCAGGGAATCCTTCCAGTAGATCAGCGTCATGGCGATGAAAATGATGCCATAGAATAACGGGCCGCGCAGGATCTCGCGTTGGTCACCTGTGCGAGACATGGCTTTGACTGCCGCCTCGTCTTTGAGAATCCCTGTCCCAACCAAAACGAATTGAGCAGTGATCACAAATGGGACCAGCGCCGCCAGCCAGCGGGAAATTTGTATATCGGGGTACATCAGCCAGCATAAAACAAAGATCGGCCCCGTGCCGATGTGAATGATCTTACGGCTCAACTTGCTCTCGATGACTCCGCGATGTGCGAGATAATCCATGAGGCGCAGGAAGGCGAGGGCGATGAGGAAGGTGAAGAGGGTGGCGAGGTAGGGGTTCATAAATTGTATTAACACAAAATACCGCATTTCAGTACGCAAACTAAAATCAGAATCCGCACTAAGAAATCAATAGTTTGTTGGAGTAAAACCTGGGGAATTTTATCTTCTGCAAATAAAAAAAGCTTAAAACATTGCGCGATGTTACAGATATGTTCTAGCAATGTATCTTTCATGGTTTCAGGGGGTCATGGTAGAAGCGACATTCAACACTTCGGGAAGGTAGATAGCCATGAAAAAACATCTATCGCCAGCAGTACAGCCGATGCGCAACCCATTTGCAAAGCCAGTACCACCAGCGCATAAAGACAACCTTGCCAGTCTTTTTGGGATATTAGGGACCATTACTGTTCTTCTACTTCTGGTTTTCAATTTCCTGAATACTCTCACGGCACCAACTTCCACGCACGCGCTTGTTCCCATTCCAACACTCACACCAGGCCACATGCTACCGGCAACACCCGGGCTCGTAAGCCTCAAGGGTTGTGTCACCGATTCAGCGATAAGAATAAGACAGGGACCAGGTACAGATTTCGAAATTATGGGCGGGCTGGTTTCGGGGACTTGCATGCAGATCCTGGGGCGTAACCAGGATGCGAGCTGGGTTTATATAGTTACTGAAGAAAACGAAGCAGGCTGGGTCGCGGCGTGGCTCTTGACAATCGAAGGGGACATTACAGGGGTTTCCCTGCGATCCACTTCAAACGACCTGGAACAATAATTCCGAGCGGTTCGGAGGAAGTGGGACAATCCTGCACTTGCAGACGCGTGTCCGAACCTTCAACAAAAAGCCCAGCGATTGGGTTGGGCTCGTTATTGTTATTCTATTGTTAGCAGATGTGCTTTTGGGATCTTTTCGGCAATGAGTTTGCTGTCTGCTTCAGCAATCGTCCGGGGTATCTGGTCAGATAACCTGCGCGCCGCTGCAGCTTCGAGACGGCATCGTTCTTCATATTCCTGTATGGCCGTGAGGGCGAAATATACGTGTTCGCTTGTGTCCTGGGTATTCATGGTGTGTTTGCCTGTTTCGCTTCTTCGGCGGCCCGCCCACGCTTTTCTGCGATGTCTTTGACGTTCTCCAGCAAGACAACAATGCTGTCGCGTGTCCCACTGCTGGAATGGGCGGAGTGGCAGGGATTGGGATCAGAAACTTCTACAACTACCCAGCCTGGATTGAGAACGATCTTGTGTTCATTGTAGATCGTAATAGGAACTGTCTTTTCGGCGATCACTAGGCCACCACCCGTGCAGCCAGATATGCATCAACGCTCAAGCCAGCCTTTTCCGCTTGCCATTCGACAAGCGCACGTAATGCGATATCCAGATGGTCATTATGGTTTTTAGCGGATACGACTTGCTGAAAACACTTCAAGCAACGTCCCTCATGCAATTGCTCATGCGTACATTTGTTTTTATCCATATTTAAAATCTCCTTTAGACTATTCCTCCATCATTCGCTACTTGTTCAGATTCGATGTAGTGTAATGGCATGGCGGGGGAGTTCCAGCCGCCCGCCTCTTGCAGTGTCTTTACAGGCGTCCCTTTGCGTGACGCGTTGGTGGCCCAATAGTGTCTCAGATCATGCGGGGAAAGATTTTCAAGCCCTATTCGTCGTCCCAGCAGTTCGACGCGTTTGTTTATGGCACGGACTGTCAAACCTTGCAGAGTTAAATCCGTTTTACCTCTGTGAGCTCCACGGCGCCATACAGTGCCCTCATTGGGTGCGATCTTGAAATATTCCCGCACTGCTTCAAGAGTGCGGTCTGTGAGCCTGTGCGTTTGTTCCTTGCTTACTTTCTCGCGGTAAAAGGTCATGCACCGGTTATGAATATCGAAGTTGCGGACCTGCAGGGCGGCGATCTCGCTGACTCGTAAACCATGTTCGAGCATCAAGCACAGCATGAACGCGTCACGCCTGCCTTTGGGGGTTTCATCCTGCGCCATGAGTTGGATGGCCTGTTCTTGCGTAAAGATTACGGCATGGGCTTTCTTTGCGCCCTTGCGGGTGCCGAGGCCGTCTGCTTTCCGTTTGTCATCGATGCGCTTGCCTTCTTTATGGCCGTACCCTTGCACAGTTCGAAGCATGGCATACTCTGACACATCCAGCGTGCCGGCACGTAGGGCAAGTTTGGCATACGTCTTTATGGTGGATAATCTGACGTTGACGCTATCCACTGCGTAGCCTTTCAGTAGCTGCCACTTTACAAAGCCTTCAACAAGTCCCCATGTGATACCCTGCCAGGCTTTCGGATCCTCTGCGAAGTTACCAACAGGCAGGCCGATCTCCTTCAGGTATTGTGCGAATAGTCCAAGGTCTGCATCCTGACGGCGGGTGGTATTCTTTGCCTTGCGTGTCCGATAGTCCGTGAATACAGCGCGTGCCGCGTGTTTGTTGGCAGCCTGGCCTGCAATCGCCATGGGGCTATTTTGAGGGAGGGGGATTAGATCAAGTTCCAAAGCCTTGCCCTCCAATCTGGGGTTATGGGGTCACTGTTCGTTACCCAGTTTGAGCCATCAAATGAAAAGTGATAGGCGTCCGCGCGGTTTTCACCTGGATTGTCCACCATCGCCTCTAAGACTTCTATGTCGTTTTCAATATATCTCCCGATGGGATATGCCCGGCCGATTCCGTAGCCTATACCGTAGTCTCCAAACACTGCGCGGTAACAATCTGCACTTAGGACCTTGTGTAATACGATCTTCGTCATGTGCCTGCCTTTCTATTATCCATTCCGATTATTTAAAATAATCGGTACTAATATTATAACAGGTTTGGAAGATGTGTAAGGGGTACTTTAGTTCTTATTTCAAATGTGAATGATCTTGTGGCTCAACTTGCTCTCGATGATTCCGCGATGCGCGAGGAAATCCATTAGACGCAGGAAGGCGAGGGCGATAAGGAAGGTGAGGAGGGTGGCGAGGTAGGGGTTCAGTTGGCTTCAGGTTTTCTGTTATTACATATAACCCAATTAGCATTAAAACAGTTCGCTGCCAGGGACGGCGGCTTGAGCTAAATTTCGCATAGATAAAGGCACTATTAGCGAATGAAAAGACCAGGGATGATAAAAATTAATGCAAGTATTCCTA
>JAXIPJ010000321.1:0-3393 GCA_045402985.1 Anaerolineales bacterium | reverse complement strand
ATCATCACCCCTGCGAGAATGTAATTTGCCATTTCGCTTGATCTGCCAAGCGCAGAAATGATCAGGCCCAAACTAATGCCTACCAGCATCGTGAGAAAGAGGGTAATGAATATTTCAAACGCGCCGTTGAAGTGCAGTCCTCTAGCGGGGAAGTCCACACCGAAGGAAAGGATCAGCATATAAAGAAAAACCTGGATGGCTGCAAAGGCACTGTAGACCAGTATTTTGCTCAACACATAGGCTGAGACTTTGAGGTTCAGCATGCGTTCGCGCAAAAAGAGCGCACGCTCCCTGACCAGGTCATTTAACGGTAAAAACATACCGACGAACACGGCTCCCAGTCCCATTAAGTAGACAAAGGCGTTTGTTTGAAAGAATGGCGTATAACTCTCGGTCATCGTTTTTGCCGCAGCGACAGGGTCCGCAAGGATGGCGAGATTCCCTGTCAGAATATCAGGCCTGGCGATGGTGAGTTGGAGAATGGCTATCACCGGGAAAAGCAATAACATGAGTAGGAGCGTGATCGGGTCACTAGCAAGAACACTTAACGCGCGCTGGGTCAACACAAGTAATTGACGGAAGAAATCTGCGATCCCAAAACTGACCCTGGGTCCCGTGACTCGCGTCCCGCGCCGCGGTGTGGATGAAATATTTTTCTGCCGTTCCAGAATATACTTTGTGTGATGTTCGGGTTTCTTTTCTTCAAAGATCTTGCGCCATTCTTCTCCGTTGTGGTCAATGCGTTCGTAAATATCGGCAAACTCTTCCACCTCAAAGAATTCCAATGCTTCGTTTGAAGGACCAAAATAAACCAGTTTGCCTTCAGAAAGAAAAGCCACATGATCGGTCTGCACAATATTGGTGGTGGCATGCGTGACGAGCACCACCGTCCGCCCCTCGTCTGCCATGCGGCGCAGTGTGTGCATCATCTTCTTTTCGAGCCCCGGGTCAAGGTTCGAACTGATTTCATCCAGATAGATCAACTTGGGGTCAGATAGCAATTCCGCGGCGATGCTGACGCGTGTACGTTGTTCGCCCGGGAGGTGGGAGATGCGCGTCTTGCGGATCGCTTCGGTATTCATCGAGACCGTATCCAGCACCGCGTCGATGCGGCGCGCCCGTTCGTCCAGAGTCAGGCTCGAGGGGAGTCGGAGACGGGCAGTGTAGTCCAACGCTTTTTCAACGGTCAGGCTTGTATGCAGGATATCCGAATCCGATTGAGGCACGTATCCAATCTGTGAGCGGAAACTTTCATAGTGCTGATAAAGATCATATCCATTGAGTCGCACTTGCCCATCGCCGCGGCGGATGCCGATCAACGCGTTCAACAATGTTGATGCCCCAGCGCCGCTCCCGCCAACCACCGCAATGAACTCGCGCGGCAGAACGGATAGATTCACATTATCGAGAATGCGCCGCTTGCCGTGCTTCGTATTCACGTCTTTAGAGAGTCCGCTTGCATCCAGCCGCATGCCACTGCTCTCGTATGGCATAAGCTGTCCGTTTTGCAGGAGCAGCACATATTTGCTGATGCGGATCAAATCGCCTTCGTGCAGTTCAGCGCGTTTGATGGCCTGGTCATTCACGAACGTGCCATTGCTGCTATTGAGATCTTCAATGACATAAGCCTCACCGACCTGCCTCAGCATGGCATGCCTGCGCGAGACTTCGGGGTCATCAAGAGTCAGATCACAATTCTCAAGGCGGCCAATCAAAATCATGTTTGTCTTCGTCATCAGCGTGGCAGGCGCGGCTTGCATCAACCCGGCTACAGGGTCCGATGCCCCCGTGGGATTGATAAACGTCAGCCCGATCGAAATGCCATACTGGTCATCGCCGATGCGCACAATGGATTCGTTCCCAAGCGGATAATATTGTTCCGGCCTGAGCAGTTGATTATTGACCAGTGTGCCGTTCGTGCTGTTCAAATCTCGGATGAAGTACCCCGCCTCTTTTTTCACGACTTCTGCCTGCGCGCTCGATACGAAACGCAGAGTCTCAGGGACGCGTAGATCCGCTTCCGCACCGCGGCCGATGACCACCCGATCTTTTGTGATGGGGAAATAATTTGTGCTTCCGTTATGCCAGCGGATCTTGAAATGAGTTTTCTTTGAAGGTGATTCGCTGGATAGCCCCAAAGAGGGTGGCAGGGTGGCGTGTGCCTCCGCTTCAAGATTCGTGAGGAGCGCTTCACTTCCAAGCTGGAACTCGATGCGGACTTCCTGTCCCTTGTCACCCTGACCGATCCGAATTTCGTCGCCGTCTCGCAGATAAGTGTCTTTTGCATAAATCCCATTGACCAGTACCCCGTTGCGGCTCCCCAGGTCTACCAGCCTGTAGCCATCTTTTTCGCGTCGTATTTCCAGATGCCTGCGGGAGACGGATTGGAAAAGATCAGGCAGGACCAGGTCGTTGCCTTCCTTGCCGCGGCCGATGCGCGTGATCTCACCCAGGCGGACCGTTTCCTCCCTTTCATCCGGCCAGTGGACGATGATCTGTGTGTGTTTGAGGAATAGCGTTCCCTTGCGTTCCGTCAAATTTTCCTCCGCACCCCTCGAATAATGATAATATTATACGGGTTTTTGGAGTTTTGCCGTCTGTCATTAATTGCTAAACTGTTTCAAATGATATGCAGGTTAAGATTCTAGCTTTGAATTAAGATATACATACAGCACTTTGTAGAATTGCAAAGGTGTTACATTATGGCTGATATTTCAATCGAAGATATCAAGGAACTTGTAGCGTTGCAGCTTGGCATCCGCGTCGTTGAGGAGCGTGACCGCCTGATGGAGGATCTGGGAGCCGAATCTGCGGACGTGGCGAATATCGTTGCAGCAGTGGAGGAGAAATATCATATTGTTGTCAAAGAATCTGAGATCGCAAGGATCTTCACCCCTGTGGATTTGTTTGTATTGGTAAGAAAGCGAGTGGTGTGAGTAGATTCCTTTAAAAAGTAACGACGCGCCTTAGACGATTGACCCGCATACTCAGCGCGCCACTGGTGACGAGATCGAGATCGCGCGGCAAGGCAATTTGAGTAAGGTCATAACGGGGTAATGTATTTAGGTGGGAGTCATGGGCGGAGAAAATATTTCCAGTACGTGTAGTCATGGCTGTTTTAAATCCATATTGCGCGGCGATGCTGAACTCCCGCGCCTCTGCTTCGCGGCGATTGCCGAAGGGATAGGAAAAGTGATCGATTTGTTTTTCCAGCTTTGCTTCAAGGATGCGCCTGGATTCAAGGATTTCATATTGCACTTCGTCAGTGCTCAAACTGCTCAGTACGTAATGATTGACAGTATGCGCACCGATGGTCACCAAAGGATCCGAAGCGAGTTGTTTGAGTTGATCCCACGTCAGCGCAACCTCATCCACTTTACGGCGCAGGTCTAC
>JAXIPJ010000387.1:0-1836 GCA_045402985.1 Anaerolineales bacterium | reverse complement strand
CCATGCCGTTCCAGCACTGCGCCAGTTCCACATCCAGATCATCTGGGATCAGATCGTCGAATGAAACTTCATGCCACTCATATTCAAACTCGTCTGCAATTTCTTCCGGGCTGAGAGGATTACCCAACTCCCATGGGATGCCGCGAACGACTTTGACCAACTCTCTATCCTTGTAGTCGTACAGCGCCAGGTCACTGTGCGGATGAACCAACCCCACCAGCAATCCCTCGGTCCGCAGGATGTTCAGGGCCACAATCCCCTGATTTTTTGTCACCACGCCACCGGGCAGGCTCGCTGACAGATCCAGCCAGGATTCGGTCCGGGTGTCGTAGGCAAAGATATGACTGCCACGATAATTAGGCAGCTCGTCAATTTCCTGTTTTAAATCATGGAATCCCTGGGAGCCCATATACATCACGCCATCCGCGAAAATCATACGGGTGTGGCCTTTGGGAATGCTTTCCCCTTCCTGCAGATTGCCATTCGCTGCGGCAATATCCTGGAACGTGCCCAGGAATTCGCGCTCTTCTTTCGCCGGGTCGTAGCGGAATACAACAAAGTCTTCGCTTTTCCCGCCATCGCGGAAACTGGTGAAGCCGATGTAGATTCGTCCTTGATCATCCATGCCCATGCCGTTCCAGCACTGCGCCAGTTCCACATCCAGATCATCTGGGATCAGATCGTCGAATGAAACTTCATGCCACTCATATTCAAACTCGTCTGCAATTTCTTCCGGGCTGAGAGGAATGGGAGTCGGGGTCGGTATGGGAGTCTGGCTCAGGCCTGCACAGCCAGTCAGCAACATGCTAATCAACAAGAGCAAGTAAATTCTAGCTGATTTCAAATTACGGTTCATACTCCTATCCTTTTGTAGTGTGTGCTTGCGCAAACCTATGCTTACTGGCGCTTGCCGCGATAGCGGGTTAAGGCGCCGCCATTGAATCCACCAGCAAGGGCTGCAATCGAAAGCAGCATGGCGATTCCGCCGCTCGCCAGTAACGTGAGCAGGATCATGAATACACTTCCCAGCGCGCCGAATACTCCGTATGTCGCGCCCCGGTCATCGAAGGCCAGCCATCCGCAAAACCAGCCAATGAGAAACGGGCCAATAAACTCGCTGAGTAGTAGTCCTACTTGCACCGTCTCAATGGAGTCGTCGTGCACGTCTAAAATGTAAAAAGCAACAACGAATGTAAAAAACGACCAGAGCAGGTTGGCGGCCACACCCAGTGCGATGATCCAGCCATTTGCGCCGCGGATATCGAATAAAGACTTTCTATTCACAAAGCAATTATCTCACTATTGGGTTCAATACTTTGTGAATAGTCGCAAATTGCGTTTTGATGATTATAAGACCGTCACCAAGTTTTGAGTTCGGCTTATGAGCAGTTCGAAAGTTTACTTAACAATTAGACAAGCAGTAGAATAATAAGAACAAGGAGAAATGCCATGAAAATCACAGGAGTCAAAACGCTGTTTGCCGATGGGGGTCACCGTGTTTTTGTTTTCGTCAAAGTCGAGACCGATCAGCCGGGACTAGTCGGCTGGGGCGAAGCTTCACTGGATGCCAAGCCACGCGCCGTGGCTGGCTGTGTCGCCGATATGGAGCCGATGATCCTCGGCGAAGATCCCTGTCGCATCGAATATCTCTGGCAGATTCTGTACCGTGGAGCTTTCTGGCGGCAAGGTGTCATTGGGATGTCTGCCATTTCTGGAATTGATCAAGCCCTGTGGGATATCAAGGGCAAAGACCTGGGAAAACCCGTGTACGAATTGCTGGGTGGGGCGGTACGGGACAAGGTGCGTATGTACACCCACTTTGGCGGAGATACGCCC
>JAXIPJ010000268.1:0-3676 GCA_045402985.1 Anaerolineales bacterium | reverse complement strand
GTAGATAGGTTAACAGTTGTTTCTGATAAAGCGGGTTCATTTTTTCAACTGAAAAAAGTTCCACGATCACACATTTTTCGATCAGCATATCCAGGTGCAAACCAGATTCAAGCTTTATGCCTTCAAACATAATAGGGAGTTTGACGTCTGTTTTAACAGCCACTCCGCTTTTTTCAATGACATGCTTCATCGCAACCTGATAAACAGATTCCAGCAGGCCCGGCCCTAAAGTAGTATGAACCTTGAAAGCCGCATTAAGCGCGATCTTTCCAAGTCGTTCAACATCAGCCGGTATAGGTTGGAAAACCCTCTGTGTTGATGGTGTTGATGGATACATAATACTCCGTACCTTTGTCTTATGAGCCTTCTACATTAAGCGCTCAGATCGCTTAATGCTCCAAGGACTGCCATCAAGGATGGATAATCATCTCTCAACAACGTGATTAACTCATGTGTTGCTCTCTCTCTCCATTGATCACCGTTCCTTCCATGTGCGCGCGTTGCCTGTCCCATGTGCGCCGCCATCACCTCGCCGATCGGCATATCCTTCGCGCCCAGCAGGTGCCTGAAATACCCAAAGCGCCCCACGGATGTAAAGCGTGCCACATCCCTGTCATCGCATAAATAGATGACGTCCAGACTAAGTGGTGGACGCGGCGGCAGCAGATGATATATCTTCCCGTCCTGCTCGTATCCAACGGTCAGCACAGACATTTCCACCGGCACTATGCGCCGCTCGCGATTGTCCTTCAGCACCTCAACGCTGATATTTTCAGAGGTTACAAGCTGACGCACCAGCCCGTCATCGTCAATGTGGATGTCGTGGATCAGTCCATAGACCTGATAAGAGTCACCGAGCGGCGCGCGCACTAACTCGCCAAAAGCGGGAACTGTGAATTGCGAGACGCGGCACCCGGCGATAAAGCCTGTTGTGCCTGCACGCAGCAGCCTTCCTATTTCGATTTGGGTCATAATGCCTCCGTAGTAGTAAGGGCAGCTCGCAAAGCGTGCTGTCCGTATGGAACTGCGTACGGTGGAAAGCGAGAACGCCTCGCCCAGTCAGTTATGTTATCTTTTTATTCTTGCCTTTAAACTTTTCGCGGAACTCTTATGTGAGCTATCACCGACCTCTGCGCGTATCCGGCGTAATTCCAGGGTCAGCAATTGTTCGATATGCCCTTTCTCTTCATACTTCACCAGCGCGGTCTCGTGGGCGCGGTGCAGAAGATAGGGATAGGGTCTGCTTCCCATCATTTTGCATTGCTCAATAAGGACACAATGTAATAGATCCAGTTTCTTTTTATCATCAGCCACCCACTTGGGTATTTCGACGCGCACGGGCCAGGGATGGCCCTCTGTGCCGACATTCAAGTAGAAGAAGTGCAGGGATAGCGCCCCCTTATATTTCTTTTCAGAACCGGATTGAAGCCCAAATACTGAGGAGCGATGATAAGGCGGCAAAAGTGGGATATCGCGTTCGCCGTAAAGCCACCTATCGCTCACGCCGCGCAGGGGATGAAACTCGCGCAGCCGTTGCATCTGTTCATTATCGGCGGTGGCAATTTCAAGCAAACGCACCACCAGGTCCGCAGTGGGCTTTTCCACATAACCAGCGGTGACCACGCCGCGTGAATGCAGGCGTGATAGCACACCCAGATATTTTTCTACAAAATTTGCATAGGCTTGTGGGTCATCTCCCTTGGCGCCCCACAACTCGATGGTCCCGTCCGTAAGGTTGACCACTGGTCCGCTGATGCCTTTTGAGAATTCGTCGAGTTTTATACGCTCGCTAATGTCGCGCCGCATGGCAACCATCCCGTCAGAGAGGGGGTTGCCATTCGACATAAGATCGTCCCCATACAGTAATTCGGTTTCAATGGTAACTTCCGGAGCCTCCCCAGAATGGACCTTCATGGCGATCAGCCCGATATTGATAATACAAAATTGGACGCCAGCATGCCGATCCGGGTTGACCTGGGAACCGTCCGCAGCGATGACAGTCGCTTCGGTAACGGGTGACGGCGGGGGGTGGAAGGAGGCGAGGGACTCTTTTAGCGGCGCGGCACAGCGAATGTTCGCATCCACTGCTTTGGCGGATTCCATTTTTTGTCGCAGGAAGTCCAGATCAGAGCCGTACAGGGCAAGCAGTTCACGGGCTTTTTGGCGCCGTTCCTCCAGGGTTCTTTTGCTTTCATCTGCCCCTTCGGCGATCTCCTTAATGCGCATATAGATCTGCTGAAAGTTTATTGGCATAACTTCTTGGCTCCACATAAGATCACATAAGACGTACAAAGTGCATAGTAGAACAAATGTACCAAGATTGTACAGGCAAACGTGCCAAAATACAAGAGTCACATCCCTAAATCTGGGCATTCTTAAGGGTGAGCTACCCTATTTGGGTATGTCGCTCACACGGTATTTTGTTGCGTTTTTACGAAAAAACTCGTTATATTTGGGGAACTTTTTCTGGTGGCTGGCGTCTAACCAGCAGAAAGAATAATTAAAAGGAGTTTATGAATGAAAACTAGATTTATTTTTGTTATAGCGGCACTCTTGCTCGCAGTTGTGGTGAGCGCATGCGGCGGGCCGACCACTGTTAACCAGGCAGCGCCAGTGACTCCGCGGACCATCAGTGTTTCCGGTGCGGGGCAGGCATTTCTCGTGCCCGATATTGCCTACATCTATCTTGGTGTGCATACCGAGAACCCTACTGCTTCAGAGGCTGTCACCGAGAACAATGCCCAGACCGAGACGATGATCAAGGCACTGACGGATTTCGGGATTGATGCAAAGGATATTCGTACGACCAACTTCAGCATCTGGCCCAACGATAAGTATGACCCGCAGACAGGCGCCCCTACAGGCGAGAAAACTTATATGGTGGATAACACTGTATACGTCACAGTGCGTGCACTCGATACTCTTGGTGACCTGCTTGATACAGTCGTGGCGGCTGGCGCGAATACTGTGAACAGCATTCAATTCGATGTGGCTGACAAAGACACGGCGCTGAAGGATGCCCGCGCTGAAGCTGTGAAGGATGCGCAGGCAAAGGCACAGGAACTTGCAGAAGCGGCTGGACTGCAGCTCGGTGAGATCCATTCGATCGAATTTATAGACAGCCAGCCTTACCCCTTCTTCGAGGGCAAGGGCGGTGGTGGTGCGGATGTTGCAGCCTCTACTGTTCCGATCCAACCTGGACAGTTGACCTTCACGGTGAACGTCCACATCTCATACCAGATTAAGTAATACCTTCGCTTCATTACGACGCTTGAGCCTGCCTCCATTATGGAGGCAGGTTTTTGTTTTGGCCCCCACCCAGCCTCCCCCATTTTCCGACGAACTTCAGTCGGAAAATGGGGGAGGTGCCCGACGGGCGGAGGGGGTGGAGGTTATAATCTCAAAATTCTCAACGCTCTCTATCACATATAAACGGAGTCAGTATGCTCAAGGTCGGATACATCGGGCTTGGATTAATGGGCAAGTCTATTGCGCGGAACATTCTCAAAGCAGGGTTTCCGCTTGTCGTTCACAATCGTTCGCGCGCAGCGGTTGATGAATTGGTAAGCGAAGGAGCTGCAGCTGCGGACTCTCCAAAGGAAGTTGCCTCTCAAGTGGATGTGATATTCACGAACCTGCCCGATACTCCGGATGTGGAGAAAGTTGTTTTGGGCGA
>JAXIPJ010000018.1:0-9417 GCA_045402985.1 Anaerolineales bacterium | reverse complement strand
GCCCCACCAACATTTCGACGACCACCGCCAGACGGTCCTCGTTAAAATTCAGGGATGTGAGGTCAGTTGAAATTTTTTCAGGCAGCATGGGGAATATCTTTGCCGCCGTATAAACGGAGGTAGTGTTATGACGCGCATGTTTATCGATGGCAGATCCGTTATTAACGAACGAGTCCACATCTGCTATGGCAATAAATATCTTTACATTATCAGAGGAGGTTGCCTCAGCAACAGTAAGCTGATCCAGGTCACGCGAGTCATCGTTATCGATCGACGACCAGAGAAGTTGCCTCAAGTCACGAATCGGATCGCTATTCGCTGACTCAGATCTTGGAAGCCGTTCAACTTCGGCGAGTGCCTCGAAGGAAAAATTTGGGAGCAATCCGCGCTCGAGCATTGCATGATCAGCAATGCTCCGCAAAATCGAACGGTGGTGATTAACATTTGAATTCATAAGATAATTTTCAATCGTTGAAACTACTTTTACCAGCCAAAAGTCATTATCGCAAGCTCTTTGCTTAGTGCTTTTAAGCGGATTCAATATCTAAGTAGTTAATCCTCTTTGGAGACGACTGCATATCCCCTTACTTGTTTATTATCCCGCTAAAGCAGATTTCGCCTGAGTACGTATACATCCCATGCTTTTGCATACTCATAATTTTCATTATGAAATTGATTTCCGATTGGTCATCTGCCGGTTCGACTAACCACCAACTAATAAATCTGCCAGAGTAAAACTTTCTGTTGATTTTGAATATTGGCGAAGTTCGCCTGACAAAGTAGGATTGGACAGGCAATCAAGATAAGCAAGTCGAAAATCACAAACAGCAAATTTGGTTGTAACATTTTTTCTCCTTCAAAGTTAAGGTCAAGGCTCAAAATCTCTTTCAGGGAGTGAATTGGTAGTGGATATTCATGCTCCTGCACTCATCCTACAGCAAATATGTCTCAGTCGCATCTATTAGCCGAGGAGTGTTTGCCTCCGCCACTTGGGGGAGAGCGTCCCAGCACCCCTTCCTTCATAGGGAAGCTTAATGATGTATTTCCTCGTGTGTCTTCTTATTCAGGATTTTGCGGATAAAGGTGACCCATTTTCGCTTGCGAAAGGCTGGGGTGGATGGAATGGATCGGAGGGTTTGGCTGGCAGAACCGCTTGCAGAATTGGTTCAGCTTTCTCCAGCAGATCGGTCAGCCGCGTCATGCTGCTCATTACCAAGGGCGGAGGCAGTTCATCCATCTCACTTATGGCAGCCAACAGGTGTGCGTGTCGTTCGTTGAGATCTGAAACCTGAGTTGCAGGCCCTGTCGCAAGACGGTTGCTAACCAGGAGGTTCCACAAAGTTTGGCACACAGCTGACAGCGGTGGCGCTACTATGATGCCGAGCAAACCAAAAGCGTCTGCCATGGCCAGGAGTATGACCAGAGTCAGAATTGGGTTATCCCACTTGCGTTTGAAAAGGTGTGGCTCGACCCATACCTGCAGGGCAATTAAGACGATGAGTGTATAGAGAACCGTAAACACGCTAAACTGCACGCTGGTCAGCAGTCCCACCAATAGTGGCGGAATCACCGCCAGCGGCGCTCCTACTACGGGTATCAGCCATGCCAGCGCACCCATCAGTGCCAGCAGGGTTGGGTAGGGCGAGCCGAGCAGCCAATAACCGAGTCCCAATAGCAATGCCGCCAGCAGGCTTTGGACTAACTCGCTGCGTATGTAAGCGCCAAGGTCAGGTTCGATGGTCCGCCAAATGCCGCGCGCATGTTTGCGCATTTCAGATGGAAGTAACGAGAGCCAGAGCCGTTCAAAATGAATTTGATTGATGCTCCAGTAAATACTCAGGAACAGAACAACAAATATGCCACTCGCGAGGCCGCTAATGCCCTGCGTGAAACCGAGTATGGCAGGCAGCACCCGTTGACCCTGGTCACCGGTAACAGCTTCGAAGAGCTTGCTTGGCGGTGGCAGACGAGCAATCAACGCTTGTTGGAACGAGCTGTCATCTAACCAAATCGGCAGCCGCCACTCGTCCTGCACCGAGACAGTATGGGCCAACTGTTGAATTTCATGGATCGCATTCTTACTGGCTAGGAAGAGCAGGAAGCCGAAACCACTCAGGGCAGCCAGGTACAGCAAAATCCAGGACATGCGCACCACGAAGCCTCGTTGCTCCAGGCGGTTAACCAATGGACGGACCGTTGCCGCAAGTGTGAGCGAGATCAAGACGTAAAAAACGACTATTCGAAACTCCCGCAACACCACCAGTGCCAGCAAAGTAGTCATAACAGCTGTTCCAAAAACTACCAGTTGCTTCGTCATAGTGTGTCCGGAGTGCTGGCCTGGGCTAAAAGAGCGTCCAGGTCGGTTGTGATCGTTTCGATCTCATCCATCACGTGATCGATCTGCGTAATCCCTAGGTCCGAGCCTCCCTTGTTAAGTCGCGCCTGCTTGCGCAAGTCCTGCGCCAAATCCAGCGCTTCGTAGCGCAGCCGGCTGGCATAATCGCGGCCCGCCGAGACCTCAGGTTCCATCGCTTCTGGATGAAAGACAAAGCGATCGAGTAGGAGCTGGATCATGGCTGCTATGGGAATTGCCATGAGTGCGCCGGCAATGCCAAACAGAGAGCTAAAGGCAAAAAGCGAGAGTAATGTGACAAAGGGATTGACGCCCACCGCTTTGCTCATGACGCGTGGCACCAGTAGGCTGTTTTCCAACTGCTGAATCACGATTGTGGCGATGATGACCCAAATCAGCTTGTCAGGCGCAATAGACAACGCAACCAGCGCCGCAGGAATGGCTCCAAGCAGCGGCCCAATCAGCGGTACAGCTTCCAACACGCCCGCTAGGAGAGCCAATACTAAAGCATTAGGCAAGCCAATAAGAAGATAGGCAACCAGCGCCATGCTGCCTATGATCAGGCAAAGAATAGCTTGCCCAGTCATGTAGGCACCAACCTTGGTTTCCATGGCCGAAATAAGTTCGCTAATACTCTCGCGCGGGTCTTGTGGAACCAGCAGCAAGAATGACTGGATGGTTCGAGGTCCATCCAGCGTCCAGTAAAAAGCCAGTACCAGAATAACTATGGCTGTAAAGGTAACCTTAGCTGCCAGTGTTACGTAACCCAGCGCCTGCCCCGCTGAAACCATTACCTCCTGTCCCGTTTGTTGCACCGGGCCCGGTTCCAAGCTGGGTAGCGTAGCTGGAAGGAAATCACTTAAGCGCACAATTAATTGATTGGGATAATTTGCCAACCACTCACGCAGGTTTTGGTAGTAATCTGGCACCGCGGCAGCAATCGTTGTACTTTGTGCGACAATCAACGGAAATAACAACAGCAGAAAGCCTGTCAGCAGGATGAGCAGCAGCAGGTAGACAAGAACGACACCTGCCATCCGAGGCAGCCCACGCTGATGCAGCCAGGCTACGGCTGGACTCAGCACTGTGCCTATTACGATGGCGATAAATAAAATGAAAACGACCCGGTTAAATCGATAGAGCAGCCAGAAGACAAGCGCGACGGAAATGAGTACAAGAGTCGCCCACACGACCCGCCGAAACGTCCAATCATACGGTTGTGAAGATGGCTGAATGGCCATTAATATCCTGCTACTATGCGTGAGAGTTTGAGATATGCCGGATTTTGTCCCCCGTCGTCCTCCCAGCGCAGAACGATTACGATTACACGGTCGGTTCTGTCCAATTCACAACCAGGCTTTTCACAAATCTGTGAATAGTGCCATCCGGTAAGATTTTGACTGGATGGCACTATTATGATCCTGCGGTAATCAGGAATTCTTGACGACTGTTTTGCCTGCATCCACAACGGCAGACACGCGCTCCAATTGCTCAACTGCCAGTTCCTGACCCTGGAGTTTTAATTCCTTCATCTTCTCACGCCCATTGGTCGCGATCTTATCGGCGTTCAAACGGACCTGCGCCATGGTATCTTCCACCATTTCGGTCGTCCTGTCACGCAGTTCGATTCCTTTTTCCTTGATCTGCATTCTGGTATCTCTTCCAGATTTCGGCGCGAGCAATAACATTGTGATGGCGCCAGCCAGACCACCAACCAGCGCGCCGGCCAGGATGCCTGTTGTGTTATTTGTGGTGGGCTTATATATTTGATTATCGTATTTCATTTTGTTTTCTCCTTGTTGAATAATAACGACTGCCGAATGCAGTCAGTGAATTGCTGACAGACGGATATACATTAGCAAAGACATTTGACCGGTCTTTATTCGTCCCCCAGACGACCGGGATAAATACCTGCACCCTGTTGCTCTTCTTCTGTCAACTCGATGAGGCTTACCAACCAATTTATTATCCTATCGAGGATCAGCAGACCAGCTAAAAGACTTTTCTGATCCTGTGTTCCCGACTCCTGTTCATGGATGGAGTTATCCATTCCCACCTCCGTTTATTTTTATAGATCGGAACGACGGTCACTGGTCGTAGTCTGCGTGACGCCGATTACGGGCCCACGCGGGCGGTAAAAAAGCACCCAAAGGATTCTTTCCAGTGCCCAGGCGATCAGCGCATAGATCAACATTGCGAAGAAGGAGGAGATCTCCAGCACCATGCCACCCGCGGCTGGTGTGGCTGTCATTCCTTGAAAGGGGAACAGGAATATATCGGTAAAACCATAGATTAAGGCGACGATCGGGCTGCCCGGGTTGGCGGCGATCAGTTTTAGTCCGATGCGGAGCGCGATGAGGGCCTCGAGGATGCCCAGCCCCAGCCAGATCAGCTGGGTGATCTTAAAAGTGAAGATGCGTTGTTCGCGTTCCGGTTCCCGCTGTACTGATTTAACTTCTGTCATTCTGTCGTTTGACATTCTGACCTTCTTTCTGATTAGTGGCCCTGATTTAACAAGAGGAGGAGCAGCCTCTCTGACATAGCAATGTTGCCTGTTATAAATAGTTCCTGGGAGAAGGGCACATTACTACATCCCTTCTCCCAATTACAATAAACTGATATTGCCGATCAACGGCGGCGGACTGCCTTGTAGATCGCCAGCAGAACGATGGAACCCAGCAGTGTTACAAGAAGGGTCGGGAAGGTAATGGCATCATTGATCGTGCCGACGCCTAACATGGGGCTGATAAACCAACCAGCCAGGAACGCGCCCACGACGCCTACGACGATATCTTCCAGCAGGCCCTGTTGCGAATTCGTTCGCATGACCCTGCTCGCAACATAACCGACAACTGCTCCAGCGATGAGATAAATAATGAGGTTCATTTTTTTTTCTTTTCCTTTTGATGTTTCAGATTCACGGTTGCCCGTGTTTAGTTATTGACTTGTGCTTTTCTCATTCATGAAATGCACAAATTTGACTCTGATAAATTACGAAGTGGGCATGCTCTTCTTTAGGGCAGCTTCATATTCGTTCAGGTGCGTTTCGATCTCGGCTTCGGCGTTCTCGCGGGAATAACCATATTTCTCCTGGAGCAGGCCAACAAATACGTCAAATTTACCGGCTACCTTGTCCAGATCATCGTCGGTGAGTTTGCCCCACCAAACTTTGGCCTCGCCGCGCACTTGTTTCCACTTGCCTTCGAATATATCTTTGTTCATAGGATCCTCCTTGGATCATTGAAAACTTGCTCACTTACCTTCTTTGGGTCCGGTGCTCCTCGGCTTCTGCTTTCAGTTTTTCGAGCCGGGTGAAGTAATCCGGGAATTCCTGCATGTGGGACAGGACCAGTTTTCCGCTTAGAAGCACGCCACCGTAGGTGCGGCCCGTTTCAGGGTCCATGGCTGTTTGATCGGTTTGTCCCATCAAGCCCTGGCGAAATTTCTCGAGATCTATCCGATCCCAATCCAGGTGCAGGGATTCTCCGATGCGTTGAGCCTCCTCCACACTGATCTGATTACGCTTTTTCATCTGACAGTTCCTCCAAATTCCTTCAAACTAGAGGCGGTTAGCGCTTACTACAACCGACCTATGAAATTACGGTCCCATCTTGCGCTGGCGCAGGTGGAATCAAAAAGATAGGAACACTGGCGGCAACGGCACGCAAGCGTTCGGACACGCGCTCGGGGGTCTCACCTTTACTGATAAAAGCATCGGCGCCCGCAGAGAGTGCGGCCTGTTGACGGGCGTCCAGAGGGCTGATGAGCACAATAACCAGCGCGGCCGGGCAGGCCCTTCGGAGTTCTGCAAGGGCCACACCAGGCGAGCTGGGCAGTAGATCCCAATCCACCAACAAGATATCTGAGCGGCTGATTGGTACCTGAGCTAACAGGGTGAGCCAATCGGCGGCTTCGCCCGCTACTTCCATCTTCAGATCAAGTAGTAGTAAGCGCAGGGCAAAACGCTCTTCGGGTTTGGCATCTGCTAAATATACGCGGGTCATAAACTTATCTTACAATAAATACTCCCCAGGCGCATCCTGCGACTGGGGAGTATTTTTCTCCGCCACTTGGGGGAGGAGATTAAGGAGGGGGCGCCTGGTAAACAACGATGCGGTCACGCCCGGCCTGTTTGGCGGCATACATGACTTCGTCCGCTGCCCGCATTAACTCACTGGCACTTGTGCTATGTTCAGGAGACTGCGCGATACCAACCGATAAAGTGATCGAACCCAACACCTGCTCACCATAATGAATTTTGAGTCCACTGACGAGTATGCGGATTTCTTCCAACCGCTCCTGCGTATCGGCAATGGAGGAATCGTGCAGCACGAGCACGAACTCGTTGCCTCCATAGCGGCATGAGATATCGCTCTTACGCAGACGGTCGCGCAGCACATTCCCACACCCGCGTAAGATCGCATCTCCTGCGCCATGCCCAAAAGAATCGTTGAATTCCTTGAAGCCATCGATATCGAGCATCACCAGAGACAATGGAGCGTTCCGGCGCTGTGCCTGATGCAGATCGCGCGGCAGGGTCTCATCCAGATAGCGACGATTGAACAGACCTGTCAACTGATCATGGATGGCTTGCTCGCGCAGTTCATCACGCAGTTTTAAGTTGGCAAGAGCCAGTTTGACCGTTTCGCCAACGGTGACAGCCAGTTGTTGCAGGCCGAGTTGATGCCGGCTTCTGCGGGCAGCATTATCCATGAGACACAATACTCCCAATGTTTCACCCTGCACCACCAAAGGCAGGCAAATGTAAGCAGTCTCGGGTGTCTTGATAAAATGCTGGCACACCAAACTGACCTGCGGATCAACCACCTCATGCAGTTGCCCGCGCCGCAGCGCCCAACAATCCTCCAATGAAAAAACAGGCTCCATGATCTCGTCTGGACCCCAACACGCAACCGTTTCAAGAGGCTTATCTTTGCCATTAAAGACCGCCAGACAGCCGTTCTGCGCCGGAAATAAATCTCCCGCACTCAGGGTAATTACCTGGTAGGCTTCGGGTAATGTCACACAGGACTGCAGCAGATCATTCATGCGATTGAGCAACTGCATTTCCTGGTCCCTCCATTGGAGTTCATTCACCAAAGCCACCAGTTCGTCATTTGTGGACCGTGCAAGCGCCTCTGCCTGCTTGCGATCCGTAATATCACGGATATTGCACTGGATCACTCTCCAGCCATTGACCAGGTAGACATTGCTGACAAACTCCACATGTTTACGCGCGCCGGCTTTGGTTTCCAGAGGTATATCCTCGTAACGGATGTACTCATTGTTTTGCAACTCCCGCATGGCCTCCTGGCTGGCAGGGATGTCTTTGACCGGGCCGATCTCCCAGAGCGCCTTGCCGGTCAACTCGGCTTTGGAGTAACCCAGCATATCCTGAAGGAAGGGGTTGGCATCTGTGATACGCCCAGTGTCCCCATCCAGGATCAGGATGCCGTCTTTAGCCGTCTCGAAGAGTCGGCGGTAGCGAGCCTCCGATTCCTCCAATGCGATTTGTTCTTGTTTGTGATTACCGTCAATAAAACCACTCATGGATAAATCGCTTTCGGTGGAGGATTTATTGTCCAATTTATCCTCTAATTCGGTAAGATGTGGAGGTAAGTCGTCCATCTCTATAATAGACTGAATAGGTTGGGTTGGGATTTTGGTTTTTTTGGGGGGTTGACATTGTTAGCCTATCTACTTTTGAGCATGAACCTGTTCCCAATACGCTTCCAACCTCGGGTTGGGAACCTGCCAGGCACACTCTGTTAGTAGACTTATTCTACGGCTAAGCTTCCCAAACCGCATCAACCAGTCGGGGAGTGTTTATCTAGTCCACTTGGGGGAGATTCGGATGGTCTGGGAACCATGTGGTTACGCCACGCAAGAATAACCGCTTCTGTGCGGCTCCCAACCCCTGAGTTGGACAGAATGTTTCTGGGGCAGGGTTTGACTATGAGGGGAGTAGGGCTGGTTCGGGGGACGATGGGCTGGCCGGCAGGGTAAAGAAAAAGAGACTGCCCTTGCCTAATTCACTCTCGACGCCTACCTGACCACCCAGCTTCTCGACGATGCTAAGCACGATCGACAGACCCAACCCGTGCCCAGCATTACTCTTGAGGCGGCTGATCTGGTCGTAAGGTGTGAACAGGCGCGTACAGGCTTCAGGCGCGATGCCCGGGCCGTTGTCACGCATCCAGAAGCGGAGCATGCCGTCTGACCTAGCTGAGGCTCCCAGTTCTACACGCAGCGGCTGCTCCCCATGCTTGAGGGCATTGCTGAGATAGTTAGCCCATACCTCTTCGATCCACGGTTCGTAGCCGAGAGCATCCGGCCAGACCTCCGGGAGGATGATCTGCGCCTGCTGTTGCTTGATCCTGTAACTCAAACGAGCCTGGACGTTCGCCACGACCCTCTGCATGTGTACAGATCTCAATGGCGCATTAGCCTTGCTCACTTCGGCAAAGAGCAACAAGCTGTTGATGATCCTTTTCATTTCGGAGGCAGTGAGCCCGATTTGTTGCAGGTATTCCTTCAATTCATCACTGGTCAGGTCGGGAACGCCTGTGATCACGCTTGACGTGAGAACCATAACGGACAATGGCTCCTTAAGGTCGTGGGCAACCATGTGGGCGTATTCTTCCAGCTCCCTGTTTCGGACCTGCAGGGCAGATACCTGCTGGCGCAGCTGAAACGTCGAGCGCTGAAGATCATCGAATAGATCCTGTCGTGAGTTTTCCGAAATCTGCGGGTCTTCAGTTAACTCTGGCAAACTCACACGAGGTCTTCTGTATGGAAATTCCAGAAGCGGCGGGCATTCTCCATAAGATAGCATGGTAGCAACTCCTCCTGACATTCAATGACATTTCAATTAATATATGTATATAGCAAACACTCCCTGACCACATCCATCGGTCGGGGGAAATTTATATCCGCCACTTGGGGGAGATTCAGATGGAGTTAACTAACGATGCGATTACGGAGGGCGAGGGTTACGGCTTCAGTGCGGCTGGCAACCCCTAATTTAGCCAGGATGCTACTGACATGCGATTTGATCGTGGATG
>JAXIPJ010000285.1:0-6926 GCA_045402985.1 Anaerolineales bacterium | reverse complement strand
ATCGCTGGATTTGTCGCGGTCGCACCGGTCAACATTTCATCATATCGAGATCGTCTTCATCAGATTACAGCACCGGTCCTTGCCGTTTGGGGCGAACATGACCGGACCATTCCCATCAGTGATGCTGAGTTGCTTGTAAAGTCAGTGAAGCAAGGTCAATTGGTTGTGATCCCGAATGGGAGTCACGCGCCGTACATGAGTAATCCGGCATTATTCAATCGTGAGTTAATCCAATTTGTAGGGATGTGTGCGCAACGGAGTGGTGGATAAACAGCGGGATTGACATGCCGAAGCAGATGCCCTCACACTCACAGCCACGACGAGGAAGTAGTGCTAAAAGGTAGCAAGCCGTGTGGGGGTCGCATAACATGCAAATTGCATTATTTCTTCACTGCAACTGATACACTCATATATCGTGAAGGAGGTCTCCATGGGTTGCCGATTCACATCTCTTGCCCTCACTATACTGTTGATAACAGTCCTTTTGAGCGCGTGTCAGCCAGCGACATCTACGCCGACTACATCAAGCGCCACGCTTGATGCGCCCGCCACAGATCAGGATCGCCTCGCCGTGACGCTCGAGGTCGCCAGCCCATCCAATATGACATCTGGCGATGGGCTTTTGTGGGTTATTTCCGGGGGCTCCATCCTGCGCATTGACCCGCAGACGAATCAAGTTGTCGAAGATCCTCTTCAACCCGGCATCCAGCTTGAAGATATCGCTTTTGGCGATGGCGCACTGTGGGTTACAACGGTCGCATCAGGTGATTTCGGCGCGCCAAGTGACCTTGATGCGGTCTCTCGTATTGATCCTCAAAGTGGTGAGGTTGTCGCAACGCTCAAAGTGAGTCGTGGTCCCATGAGTGTGGCATTCACACCTGAAGGCGTCTGGGTGGTCAATTTTGGACAGACTGGTGATACTGTGATTCGCATTGATCCGCAAACGAATCAACTCGCTGGTGATCCAATTCAGACGGGTCGCGCACCATTGAGTCTAGCTGTCGGTGAAGGATCGCTTTGGGTAGCCAACCATGACGTGCATACCATTACGCGGATTGACCTTGCCACGAACCAGGTTGTTGCGAATATAACCGTCCCATCTGAACCTCACCGCGTCGCTTTCGGTGAGGGCGCTGTGTGGGTTGCCAACTGGCACGTCAACTCTGTTACGCGAATTGACCCGCAAACGAATCAGATTGTCGGCGAGCCGATTCCAATTGGCTTCCACGCTGGGAATATGGTGGCTGGGCTTGGCAGTGTCTGGGTGACCAGTGACTACCGAGGTCCAGGGGATGGAGCGCCGGAAGATGTGGTGCTGGTGCGCATTGATCCTCTAACGAATCAGGTGGTTGAAACAATTCCCCTTGGCGGTCATCCCATTGACGTGGAAATTGCCGGGGATGCCGTTTGGGTATCTATTCAGGGACCCAATAAAGTCTTGCGGATTAACCCTTAGCAGTCTCTGAAAGTAGATGATGTGGAAGTGAATTTCTGCGCGGTCACAAGGAATACCAGCGCTGGGTTTGAGCGTCGCTAATACGTTGAATTTGCCGGGGATTTGTTGTACACTGCTTACAACGCGTCAACTTATCGGCGACATATCGATAGTGGACGTATGAATTAATAACAGGAGGCTGGCATGGATCTCTCCATCGTATTCCCAATGTTTTGGGGCAGGGAAAAGAAGGAAATTGTCAAAGATGGCGATTATTTTTACGATCACCCAACCGCGCTGGATGATGAAGGGACGATCCCGCCGCTGTTCGAGAGCCTGAAGGTTTTGAAGGATCGGGAGTTTGATATCATTGCCATAGCAGGGGCCAACCAGCCGTCGATGGCGGAGGTGGTGGAGAAGCGCGCTGGCGAAGTGCTGTATAAATATGCGAGTCAGGCGGGAGTAAAGCTCCATTACTTCAGCTACTCACATCTGCAGCGCCTACACGATTATCTCCGTGAGCTGGGGAAGGAAGACCTGATCGAGACCATTTCGCTCGTTGGCTACTCACCTCTGCGCAATGCCTGTCTGGTGGCCGCTCACATTTTGAACAAGGATATTGCTGTCTCGATTGATGATGACTGCCTGTTCATCGAGCCGGAGTATATCGGGCGCATCAAAGAGAAAATGCTTTCAGACTTTGATGGGAAGCCAATTCGAGCTTATTGCGGACCATATCTAACCGCCAAAGATACGATCTATCTGGACCCGCCCACGGCTCCTCATTCTGTCTACTGGAATGTCGTGGAGGTGATGAATAAAGCCTTCGCGAAATACATTGTCGATGTGCCGGGCATGAAGGAAGTGCCATTTGCGATCATGGGAAATATCGCCGTGCATCGCGACCTCTACACACGCGTCCCGCTCGACCCGCCCATGCAACGCGGTGAAGACATGGACTGGGTGATGAACTCACATATTCTTGGTGAACGCTTCATCATGGATACAGACCTGGTCATCAAGCACGATCCACCGCCGCGCCCATACCCCACCTGGCGCCCACTGCGCGAAGACATTTATCGTTTTCGTTATCAGCAGGCCAAGATCGCGAACAGCAAGGATGGGGATGGCTATCATGCTGTCTATCGCGAGCGTTATTTGCCTTATCCCGGCACATTCTTTCAGGATGATTTTCTCGAGCGCGTGACCCATGCCTGCACGATATTGGCCGCGGATTACCTGACGAAGAACCAGGCGGAGAATGCGCGTGAGTCGCTCAACAATATCTATCACGCACACTATCTGGCGCACCCGAAAAAAGATCCGTTCCAGTCGTTCATCGCCTTCCAGAAAAAATGGGAGCAGATGATGGGAATTATCGCTGAGAAGCGGGCAGAAGTGCAAAAGAGAGTGTTCGGCATGAATAACGAGTAATGCGGGGCGCGGTTGCAAAGGATCAGCTCATTGATATTGTAGGGCTTATGTTGTAGGCTGATTACAGCCTTCGGCCTATAAGTGATTATGCAGAATTAATTCCGTATAAACACCCAAATCGGTGTTTTATGCAGAACCATTCTGTATAAAATATAGTTAGGTTTACCTTTGCAAACAAATGTTATGAAAGCCTACTCCAAAATTCTGATTTTTCTATTGTTGCTAATTTATGGGTGCACTTCATCAAGTGCAATTCAAAGCACACCGACCGAAGAGCCCACTCCTTCAATCGATGAATTGATTGTAATGTTCTCATCGTCGAATCATAATGATCGGGTTCACGCCGCTTACGAAGCTGGATACTATTGGGATCAGCCAAACAAAGCTGTTTTGCTTCCTTATTTAGTTGACGCATTGTCTGGACCAGATTATAGCGATCGTGGTGGAAGGAAAGAATTCGCTGCACACTCAATAAGGGCCTTCGAGTTATATGACGAGACTGCATTCAATATCTTCATATCTTGGGTAAATGAAGGTGCCGGTTCAGATGGCGAATTACTCGCAGCCATTCAAGCATTAAATGCATTTCCCAACAAGGCAGCAGAAGCAAAGGCTGGTTTAATAAAATCGCTCGATAATGACAACCCTCATATTAAACAAGCTGCAATACAATTACTGTCCTTGATTGGTGGAAAAGATGCAATTCCATTCATTTTGAAGGTTGCGTTATCTAATGAGGATAAGAATTGGGTGCGTCAAGATGCTTTGCGCGCCCTAGCTATTTTTGGAACAGAGAGCGAGTGTACAGTAAAACACATTGTCCCCTTGCTGAAGTCAGACGATTCAGAAATAAGAATTTGGGCTGCGTCTGCAATTTACTTTTCCACAGACAAGGCGTTTCCGAGTAATGACCTTGATTGGGAATTAAAAGATTGGTATTACTCAAAAGATTTTACAAAAAGTACAGAGAGTAGGTCGGGTGAATATATAATTGTAGAACAAGCAAGAAATTGGTGGCATGAGACTGGTCAATATAATGATTGGCAAGAATGCGGCTTCTAAAAATATACGTAAACCTAACAAAGCGTGTACTGGACAGGTGGGATTCGTCGCTCGAAAAGGAGTACACTACGCTCAAGCCAGTTCCGTCAAATCAGCGTTATCTCGTCCCGCCCACCAGCCCTCATCAAGGTGCTCCGCAACGGGTACCCCGTGAAGAGCAAACGGGGCAGCATTCATGGTGGAATTGGTTGATATTTATGCCAGGAATGGCACATCGCAAACAGCGGTACACGGGCGCTCGTTTCATTTACCTCATTGTGCAAAGGACCGAAGATGACACGTCTGCAACAGCAATTCACACTCCCTGATGGTCGTCGCCTTGGGTTTGACGAGCACGGCGAACCGGATGGGCATCCCATATTCTATTCCCACGGGACACCCAGCGCGCGCGTTGAATGGGAGTTCTTTGGGACTGAGGAGCTTATCCGCAGGCTCAATCTGCACATCATTGCGGTGGATCGGCCTGGGATGGGCCTCTCGGATTTCCAACCTAACCGTCGCTTGACGGATTGGCCGGCGGATATTTGCGCCCTCGCCAATCATCTCCACTTGGACCGATTTGCAGTGATCGGGTACTCCGGGGGAACGCCCTACGCCGCAGTGTGTGCCGCAAAGATCCCGGATCGCCTCTCCGCGGTTGGCCTCGTTGCCGTTGTCGGTCCGTTCAACCAGCCTGGCCTGACCGATGGCATCAACCCCCAGAACCTGCAATTTCTCCAGGCAAACCTTGAGAAGCCCTGGCTTGCGCGGCTTATTCAGCGTATGATGGCTTTAGCGGCTCGATTCGTGCCGGACAAGTTAATTGCCCAGGCGATGAACGCTCTTCCAGAGCCCGATCAGGCCATTATGGCAGGCCCTAAGGGGCAACAAGCATTCATCCACATGGTTCGAGAGTCGGTACGTCTCGGCACCCGTGGACCACAGGTGGATACTGCGCTTATGGTTAGTCCATGGGGTTTTCAGCCCACCGATATTCACATTCCCGTGCATCTGTGGCAGGGCATAAAAGATCAGAATGCGCCACCTGAAATGGCGCGCTACATGGCAGCCAGTATTTCCAAGAGTCACCTCAAGCTATACCCCGAGGAAGGCCACCTTTCCATCATGGCAAATCATGTCGAGGAGATTTTCCGGATATTAGTAGTGGAACCATAGCGTGATTGAGCACTCTTCGTCAGTAGTTAGGCAGCTAGCATGTTGTGTCTGTTGACTTCTATTGAAGCATCGAAAGGATAAGGTTCATGACCATGTCTGTGAAGCGATCTCCACGGAAGCCCTGGCTTCGGCTATCCATCGCCACAGGAAATATGATTCAATTAGCTGGCTTGGCCCTGGGCGGAGGTGCCCTCTTAGCCGCATCCTCAACGCTTTCGCCTCTATGGGCCATCCTGGAGATGGGCGTAGGCTGGATATGTCTTTATCTCTGTTGTCATGCTATCGCCCACTGGCTGGTCGGACGCTGGGTCAGTATTCGTTTCCGGTATTACACGATTGATGGAACCAGTAAACCACAAAGCTGGCCATCAGGGCCATTACGCTGGCTATTCGAGCACGTGCCTTTCTTTCGGATTCACATTGATGGAACGTCGTTGCAAAGCGTGAGTGCAGGCCGGCAGGCCGCGATGTGGTCGGCTGGGGTAACAGCATCGGTGGTGGTGCCCGTGCTGGGTGCTTTCTGGGCATGGCGGTTACATATACCTGGTGGCCTATATCTATTTATCTTCACAGTGATTTGGAGTATCGGCACGGTGATCAATAACCTGCGACCGGGTGGGGATTATTTCAAAGCACGACAAGTTCTGATGACGGCAAAGCCTTCAGTCAATGTGAAGAGCGAGTGATCAATCAGTGCCATCATGGAGTGCAAATCCTTGCAGACCAAAATGGCTCCAGCCTCACGTTGACTGAAGAAGGCGGAGCAAAACGAGTGATTGAACCATAAACAAATAGGATAGGAGAAAGAGAAAATGACTTGCTGAGGCAGTCCTTTTCTCTTTATTCATATTTTAATCCTTGTCACTTATGAAGCCCGTTCAATGGGAAGCCTGTTTTGGTGTAAAAGAGAGTCGGCTTTCCTGGATACCCCAATTTCCTGTTTGGCTCTCTTGCTTACATTAATTGCTATCAGAAAATCATCAAAGGTAATTCTGCAGGCGGGGCCTTCGCGTTCAAGCGCAATGGAGGCGGCGTAAATAACGATATTGAGGATGTCGCCTCCCGAAAGACCTTCAGTTTCCAGCACGAGACGCTCCCTATCTTCAGTATTGAGCTGCACAGGCAACCGGCTGGGCATGTGGTATTGCCAGAGTCGCGACCGCGAGGTTGCATCTGGCAGGGGCATTTCGATGTGCCCCAGGATGCGCCGGATGAAAGCCGTATCATAGTTGGAAGCCAGGTTGGTGGCGAAGACTGTCACACCGGAAAAATGATCCAGCTCCAGCAGCATCACCGAACGGCTGACATTGACCGCGTGATCCGTGCTCTGTGTGATGTTCGACAGGCGCCTGCCAAGGATCGAATCGGCTTCATCAAAAAATAACAAAGCCTGCGTTTCCTTCGCCTTCTGAAAGGCCGCCTTGATATTCTTGGCGGTCTCACCCACATACTTCGACTCGATCTCTGCATAGTTCGCCCGAATCATGCCCATACCCAGTTCACTGGCGATGGCGTCCGCGGCGAAACTCTTGCCTGTGCCGGGCGGCCCGTACAGATTGATCGCAGTCCGCCCGCCGTATGGGTCGATGTCGCGCAAACCAAAGTCTTCGTACAGCACATGATGATATTTGATCTTCGTCAGCAGACTCTTAAGCTGAAGCAGAGTGCCGGCTGGGATAACGAGATCTGCCAGACGCCTGCGCGGGGATTCGACTACGAACATCCCCAGCCTTTTGGCGATGCCATCCGCTTCGGCCCCGTTCTGACGCGTGAATCCGTTTGGAGGCACGACTCGCTCACCGATCACGGGAACAGCTGGCTGTCCGCTTTCTTCGAGGCG
>JAXIPJ010000185.1:0-32769 GCA_045402985.1 Anaerolineales bacterium | reverse complement strand
GACCAGATGGGGTTTGCACTTCATGACTTCCAGCACGCCATGGAGCACCGATTGGGCGGGACTCCCGCCGACTGCAAACACGCTCCATTCGCGACCGTTGACCTGCACCCGTTGCTCCTGAATGATCCCATCTGACGTATTCGGCAAACTGCGCCCCATGCCCGAGGATTGGTCACGCGGCGCGGTAACGGTAACAAACCCGAGGTCCGAAAGAGAGGCGGCCGCGGCCCATAATCCGGGAGAACGGATACCGTCATCATTTGTCAAAAGAATTTGTGGTTTTGTCATATACCCAATGATACTGTGCATTACATTGAATTTTTCATTTGCCATGAAATTCAAATAAAAAAAAGAGCGGCGAACCGCTCCTTCAATTCCTGGCGCCCTCGGCGCGACTCGAACACGCGACCTATTGCTCCGCAAGCAAGCGCTCTAATCCACTGAGCTACGAGGGCATTGGCAGGCAGGGATTTTAATTCATAATCAGGGTCAGGTCAAGGAGAAGCATGCGAATACCAAAAAATGCTACTGGACGGCATTCCTGCGTATCAGATCCAAAAACTCCGGAACGATCTTCGGATCGAAATGCTTCCCAGCCTGACTTTCGATATACTGAATGGCATCGGCTTTTGACCACGCGGCACGGTAAGGCCGATCAGATATCAAGGCGTCGTAGACATCCACCAAGGCAAACAGCCTGGCGGAAAATGGGATCTGATTCCCACTGAGTTGATCGGGGTAGCCTGTACCATTCCATTTTTCGTGATGCCAATGAGGAATATCCAATGCGGGTGCCAGATAGGTCACAGGCGAAAGCAGGTCAACCGCAATGCTGGGATGACGGCGCATGATCCTCCACTCGTCTTCGGCCAGCGGCCCGGGCTTGAATAATATTTCATCAGGAATGGCAACTTTGCCAATATCATGCAGGATGGCGCCGCGGCGGAGATGGACGAGATCTGGCCCCCCCACACCCAAACGGACAGCCAGCCCAATGGTGGTATCTGTCACACGGCGGGCATGCTCTTCAGTCCGAGTATCGCGGAGATCCAAAGCGCGCGACAAACCTTCAATTGTGGCATCATATGCAAGGTTCAACTCAAGGTTCGATCTTTGCACTTCCTTGAACATCAATCCACTATCGATCGCAATGGCCGCCTGCCCTGATATCATGACCAGAAAATCCTGCCAGTCAGAGTCGGGGTGCAGGGGTGAACGATGGAATATTTCCAGTACACCGAGAACGCGTCCCTTCGCCATTAAGGGCACGCCGTAATAAGCGATAAAATGCTCATTATGGAACTGGGGAGAGCGGTTGAAATCCGTCGGATCCTTGCTGAGGTCAGGAACATTGAGCATCTTTCGATCCATAGCCACACGGCCAGCGCAGCCTTCCCCCAATTTCAAATGGGTATGCCGCAAACTATTCGAGTAAAAGCCTTTACCAGCTGTAAACTCGAGCATGTTTGTTTTTGAGTTCAATAACAGGATTGAGACCGCGTCCACTCGCATCAGCGAGGTGACCTGATCCAGCAGCATGGACAGAAGCAGGTTCAGGTCCAGACCGGAAGCAATGGCCAGGTCAATGGATCGAAGCGCAGAAAGTCGCTGCATCTGTCGCATCAGTCTGTTTTCGGTTTCCCTGCATTGAGTGACGTCGCGCGCAGTAAATACGATCTGCGAATTTGAGATCGGCACGAGACGTGCATCGAACCAATGCTCGCGATTTGCAATGAGCAGAGAGTATTCAAGGGTGCTGGCATTGCCCGTTTGTTGAACTGAATGCAAGCTACGCTCAAACTTTTCCTTCAGTTCGGGTGAAAAAACATCCTGTATCCGTTGATTGGGGGTTATCGCAGGAAGTGAATCGGGAAGGAATGCACCTGATCTGTAATTCAGAATTACCCCATCGGCATCAAGGACCATGTTTAAATCAGAAAATGCCTGAAGTGAAACTTCAAGCTTCTGATCAGAGGTCGGTGAGCGCTCGAAAGATTTTTCCATAAACGGCTCAAACAAAGGGAACGCGGGCGCAATGATTCCCTTGATCACCGCGCTCACAATTCAACCGCGTCGCCCAATATGACATCAGTACGGTGCAAATAGTATTGTTCTGACACTTAATTCGAATACATTAAATATTCTTCAAAGCCTGGTTGACCTTTTGGGCAAGGTCAGTGAGCGTGTTGGCACGAACAGATTCAATGATCGTTTTTTCCTGGTCGGTTAACGCGAACATCTGACCAAGATATCCATTTGCCAGGGCTGCTTCAGGCTCGCGCAGCAGTGTTTCGCGGAACTGGTTGCTGACGATGGCAGCCGCAAACAGACGGTGCAGACCGGTTCGTCCGACAGAGGTTCTGCGAAAGCTCAAAGATGAAGCAGGATAGGCTTCTACTGTAAGCATTGTCATTTCTTATATCTCCTGTCCAGTTTGAGAGCTAACGTCCGACGCCGCCGCCATCGGATGGGCATTCCATCTCGGCGATAGATCCAGCTTGTACGGAAACATAAAGTTGAGCAAATTTGTTGTTCATGAGACACCTCTTTTTTTGATTAGATTTATCCCATCTTACACCTCCCCAGGATGCAAAACAGGATGCAAAAAAATGGTGTTTGCCTGGCAAAATACTGAAATGACAACCGATGGGCTAGAACATCTATTCGATTAATGGTACATTGTTTTTTATAATAGCTCGTCGCTTTCCAAATCAATGAGGAAATAGGTCTGATAACCGACAGGAAAACTATGAAATCTTGACTCTGATAGGCTATGGGCTTGCAAAATTTGATATAGAGATTGTGCAGGCGTTTGGGTTTGAGACAAAGACTGCCTTTTACCGAAACATTATTTCTAAAGGCATAGCTGATAAATTGGCACTATCAAGAATAGTCAGGATTTGTTTGATCCTTTTTGACAATAAGCGACAAGGCTGGTGGCATAAAGGCAATGCCTATCTTCACAGAAAAACATTCATTGACTCATTATTTATTTAGTGCGACGCCAGCCAGTTCGCCGACGTCGTAAAGCTTTATATTAAAGATAAATTGGGAGGAGAAACACAAAATTTGCCCGCGTTTAGCCCGCTAGTAAGAAGCAAATTCAAACAATTACAGACAACAGGCCTGGAAGCCGAACTTTATTTTATGCATAATTTTCATGAATTGGATGTTTACAAGCCTGGCATTTTAGAGGATACCAGGCTTTGTCGTGATGGCTAAAAATTTCAAATACAAATCGATTCGTCTTGACTGAGATAAAAGGGTACTCTCCAAATCCGGTAGTTTCAGATTTACGGAAAACGAATTTTTGAAGGCTCAGGAATATAAGGATGATTATGGTCTGATTGTTGTCAGTAATTTAGAACTACTGCCCAAAATGACATCAATTTTCAATCCAATTTCAAGTTTGACGTTTAACAAGAAAATAGTTAAACATGAGCAAATTTCCTATCATTCCGCGTCTTTAATTTGGTAAAAATGCTGGAGGCAATATGTGGGTTTGTGCTGATTATTTGCAAGTAGTCGGTGAAGTGAAAGAGCGCAATCGTTTTTTAGAGCTCTGAATGAGATAAAAGATATTGCTGTGTTAAGTGGATGCGCTAGATAAATAATACTTTTACATTATCAGGCAGTTAAGTCGCGGTAAAGTGTCTTAGTATCCTGGGAGGGCAGTAACCCGAGGCCTTCCTCCAAAACCAATTTACACACCTCATAACAACGTACAATGGCGGCTCGATCTCCGAGGGCGGCATAGGCACGCATTTCAAATTGATAGATCACTTCGTTATAACGGTTTTGAGCGAGCGCCAGCTGGCAGGTGGAAAGACAGCGGTCAAGCTGGCTGGCATTAAGATATAAATGAGCCAATTCCTCAAGTGCTGAAGCATGGATCTGACCGAGCCTTTCGCGCTCAGAGGCAGCCCAGGGCGCATCCAAATCAGCCAGATATGGACCGTGAACCAAATCCACGGCTTTTTGATACCAGTTGATACGTTCGGTCATATCTCTGGCTTTGCGGGCGCGTCGAAGATGCGAATCGAAGGCTTCCACATCATATTCATAATCCAGAGTACTGTTTAAACGATAATGATCCTCATCAAAAACTATGACATCCCGCCCTACAGCGCGCCGCAGACGGTAAATCTCATTTTTAAATCGCGCTTTCAACATTTGTGGATCTTCAGTCTCGGGCCAGAGCGCTGCTCCAACCTGTTCCTTGGTTACCGCATTCTTTTCATAAAGGAAATAAAAGAATAGGTCACGCACAGACTGGGTTCGCCAATCAGACATTGTAATAACCTTGCCATTGAAACTGACTTCCGCGCGTCCAAACGCCCGGACCATAAGGCTGGCGGCTGGCATTGGGATGGATTGTGCATGCCGACGGAGTATCCTGCGGACCGCAATTATCCTTTCATTCAACTGTCTTGATTTTTCCAGCAGGTCACCCAGACTTCGTCCAATTTGCGGATCGCTCTGCAAATCTTTTAGATAAGAGGAGGCTTGGTGCAAAGCTATCAGCAAGGCATGCGTCGGTTTATTGCGCGCTACCAATAGTTCGTGAAACTCGGTTCTGGCATTCTCTGTGCGGCCGACCTGATCAAATGCAGCTACCAGCCAGATAATACACCACTGACTTTCAGATTCCCTTCCATCCTGAATAAAATAGGATTTGCCTTCCTGTAACAGGGGAATAGCCTTCTTGGCTTCTCTTTTTAGAAGGTGGTTCCTGCCTTCCAGCAAAGCCCATAAGCCACGCTCATATGTAGACGGGTTAGTATTCAATTTTTTTCTAAACGGTTTAAGAATTTTAGACGTAGCTGCGGTATCGCCTTGCAGTAGAGTCAAATTTGCCTGTGCCAGCACCAGATAATTGGAAATAAAAAAACCTTCCAACCCACTGGCAATTGTCTCAGCCTGCATATAAGCATGTTCAGCAGCTTCGAACTCCTCTATCTCAGAATAAAGATCACCCAGACCCGTCAGAATCAATGACTCTGCGCGCTGGTTATGACTATTGCGGGCGCATGTAAGACCATTTTCGTATGTTTCAGAGGCAAGCTCATACTCTCCAAGCTGATGATAGAAGACACCCAGATTATTCAATGTGTCCGCTTGGAAATATAAATTTTTCTCTGCCTGCCATATCTTCAACGCCTCTCGAAACTTTGTTTCGGCAGATACAACCTCCCCAACAGCCGCATAAACCATTGCTGTTTCCCCCAGTAGCATTGGAATACTGCCCGTCTCCTTCAATTCAGTATAGAGAGACAAAGAATGTTCGAGTTTCTCGACAGCATTACGAGACTGGCCCAAGCGGTAAAGATTCAACCCTTTAAGGCGCAAGGCTTCAGCATAAAGAGGCTGAAGAGCAGGGTCGGCCTCGGCCAGATGTAAAGCCTCTTCGACATCTTTTAAAGAAGCATGATATTTTCCCAAAAGGCGCAGGGTATGGGCGCGCCTTGTGAGGGCAAGAGTAAGGTCTGCAATGCTATTATCTTTTTTGCGATAAATGGACACAGCCACATCCAGCAGCTGACTCGCATCCTGTAGGTTGCCTTTCGCAGCAGCCAGCATGCCTCGCAAGGAGATCAACCCAGCGCGAGTGCGGGTGAGGGCTGGGGGCAGGCTATTGATCCAGCCTTCCAATGTGACCAGAGCATTTTGCAGCATCGGAGTGCCTGCACGCTCGATCACCATTGCCAACGCTTCGGGGTCATTTAACTGCCTGCACGTAAAGTAAGCCTTTTCCCATTCACCCACTTTTTCATAGCCTTTGACCATTCGTTTAAGGATTGGTTGTATCTCCTGAGGGCGTTCCTCTTTGAGACGCGTCTGCAGAAACTCACGAAAGAGGGGATGGTAACGCAGCCAGCGACCGTCTGAGCTGAGAGGGAGAATGAACAGATTCTTCTCGAGGATCAAGCTCATGAGGCTGTACCAGTTCTGAGGTCCGGAATGAAACGGACCCAGGACGATCTCGCAAAATTCCGCATTGAATTCCTCCGGCATGGAAGTCCGCATGAGAAATTGGCGGATATGTTCAGGTTGTTGATTTAACACCTGGTGCGCAAGATAGGCAAACGTATCCACGCCCGAGACACGGGTGGTTCCCGGCGAACCTGAAAGCACGATACCGGTGATCCAGCCGCCGGTTTGGTCAACAAGTTCCTGGGCAGCATTATCCGAAAGATGCTGGCGATGATTCTGTGCATATAAGGCCTGCGCTTCACGCGGAAGAAAAGCGAGTTCCGCATGGCTGATTCCAGCCACCTGTTCGCGCGCGACCATGACAGTCACATCATCCAAAATAGGCAGGGTGCGTGAAGACAACAGAATATGACAATTTTCCACCACCAGTTCAAGGAAACGATTCAGCAGTGTGGAAATGACCGGAACATCATCCAATAAATGATAATCTTCAAGGATAAGCAGAAAATCATCCTCCACTTGATCGTACAGTTCGTTGGTAAGCGTGATCAGCAGAGACTCAGCTTCCTGTTCAAGAGATTTCAAGCGATTCAGCTGAGGCCGCGAAGTCTCACCCACACCGGGAAATCGTTCCGCCAGAGTGGCGATCAAATATGCCATGAATCTTTGAGGGTCGCGGTCAAGTGGATCCAGCGAAAGCCAACAGACCGGTGTTTCTATGCTGTGAGCCAGATCAATTAAGAGGGAAGTTTTGCCGTATCCGGCTGGTGCAGAAAGCAGAACAAGTTTGTTATCGAGTAAGGCTTTAAGGCTTTCCAGCAAGCGAGGGCGGGAAAGCAGTTCTGGGCGGCGATGTGGGATAACGATCTTGGTCTTGCTAATAGGTATAGGCTTGGATGACATTAGCTCAAACGGAACCTCCCCTTATTGTATATTTTTCCTGGAGGTTTTTCATCTGAATTTCATCACAATTTTATGGACGCCCACCTACAATTTATTGCAGGAGAACTCATAGCGAAACAGGTTATTTAAATGAACACGTCATCAACCTTTTCGGTATTTTGAACAAAATCTGGATGACGAAGGGATTTTGTCTATGTTTCATTTAACACTTTAATCATGCGGGCATGGATGCCAGGCGCGGTGGCGAGGACGGATTGAGGCGAAGAAATATAATCGTCGCCGTTCTTCACACTGGTCACCGAAGCACCGGCCTCTTCGCAGATCAGGCCGCCCGCCGCCACATCCCAGGGATTGAGGGCAAGTTCCCAAAAACCATCAAAGCGGCCCGCGCCAACATAGGCAAGATCCAGCGCAGCGGAACCGAGTCGGCGCACACCGCGCGAAAGTTTTCCGAGTTTCACGAAGTTGGAAAAATTGTCTTGTGGGGTGTCCCAGGCGTTATAGGGAAAACCGGTAACCAGAAGGCTCTGCTGAAGTTCTGTTGTCGCAGATACGCTTAGACGACGTCCATTCAAATATGCACCCTTGCCGCGTTCAGCTGTGAACATTTCGTCGCGCATTGGGTCGTAGATGGCACCCAATTTTAGATTCGCGCTGAGTGAAGATGACGCGCTCGTGCTGAGCGAAGCGCCTTCCTGAGCTTGTCGAAGGGTCGAAGCGTAGGCAATCGAAACGCAAAAGATCGGGATATTATGTGCATAATTCACAGTTCCATCCAATGGATCGATATACCAGATATGTTCATCGTTGCCTTGAATTACACCGCTCTCCTCCGAAAAGATATGATGATCAGAAAAATCCTTTTGAACTTCACCGAGCAGGAATTCTTCGGACTGATGATCCACCTCGGTAACAAGATCTATCACACCCTTATAGTTGACCTCATGTTCCTTTTCATAACCTGCGCGCAGGATCGCGCCTGCTTCACGCGCCAGATCTTCAAGATAAGACAATGTGGGCTGCATAAATGATCCTTTAAATGTTCAGCGATAGGCCAGGCCCATCGCTGAATAAATACAATAAATTACTTTTTCAGTTCTTCGAGGGTTTTGTAAATATCGAGCAGTTCGGTCTGGATCTCGTCGCGGTCGCGCATGGATTGTTGTAGCAACGCTTCAAACGCAGGCCTTTGATCATGCGGCAAAGTTGGCAATAAACGTTCAGCGCGCGCAATTTGCGTATTCTTGTGACGCAGTTTATTTTCAAGCCGCGTACGATATCCTGTATAAAATCTTTCCATGTCGAGTGGGTGCGGTTGCGTAAGTGGCTGTTGTGTTACTAACTCTGCCACTGTTAATAAAAAATCTTCAGTATCAATTGGCTTCTCCATGAAGCGCGCAGCCCCCAGGCTCAATGCAAAATCCTTATCCTCGGGAGTCACGTACGTGGCTGAAAGGAAAACCACAGGGATGGAACGCGTATCATGATTAAGACGCAGCTTCTGAACGAACGCGTAACCGTCCATTTTTGGCATCAGGATATCGGTGATGATCAACACGGGTCTCTGGCGTGCGATCACATCCAGTGCCTCCTCCCCATTGCGCGCCGTCAGCACCGCATAACCCTTGAAACGCAATGTGACTTCCAACAATTCAAGAACATTCGGGACGTCCTCAACGATCAGGATCGGGCCATATAATTTGTTCATATAATGATTTTAGCCGCATTCTGGATGAAGAACAAGAGCGCCTCTTTTTTTGACATGAAGCTGCCACCGTTTAAAACACGTGATCCAATCCGGCAAATGCGTCGCGCGGATTGGTAAACCTCCTGGTGCGGGATGGTATCCCGCACCACCAGATAAAAATTATCCACTCCAGACGCGTGACCCCAACGCCGAACGGATGAACTCCACTGCCAGCAGCGCAGTTTGATTCTGCACATCCAGAATCGGATTCACTTCGACGAGGTCCATGCCGATCAGTTTACCCGTTTCTGCAACCACTTCACCTACCAGATGTGCTTCACGATACGTCAGCCCGCCAGGGACGGGTGTGCCCACGCCCGGAGCATAACCGGGGTCAAGCGCGTCCATGTCAAAAGAGATATAGATGCCATCTGCATCACCGCTGACTCGTTCGATGGCTTTTTCGAGCGCGGCCTGCATGCCGATACGGTCAATTTGTTCCATACTTTGCACCATCACGCCTGCTGAGCGCAGGTTGTCTTTTTCACCCGGGTCAAGCTGTCGCGCTCCGATAACGGCCACCCGTTTCGGGTTCACAACTGGAGGCATTTCATCCCATAACGAGACCAGGCTCGCGTCACCAAGTCCGCATAATGCCGCGAGAGGCATCCCATGAATATTTCCAGATGGAGTTGTTTCGGGTGTGTTGAAATCGGCATGGGCATCGATCCAGATCACACCCAGCTTGCGGTTTTTTGCCGCGCCCCGGATCGAGCCAACTGACAAACTATGATCGCCTCCCAATACGAGCGGAAAGCGATTGCCCTGCATGGAGGTTGCCACCGCGCCGGCAACGCGCCTGCTCATGGGAATAATGCAATCAAGATACTTGAGTTTGGGATCAGTGACCTGGCAGGTTTCCTGAATGGGCACTTCAATATTACCTTTGTCTTCAATGGTATGACCCAGCTCTTCAAGCCTTTGACGAAGATGCGCATACCGGATGGCGCTGGGACCCATATCTACACCGCGGCGGTCCGCGCCGAGATCAATTGGTACACCGATAATATCTATTTGCATGTATACCTCTCAAGTTATATCTCTTTAATAAACTCAGTCACACGATTGCGCCCGCCATATTTGGAACGATATAAAGCTTTATCCGCGGCTTGTACGATCTCATCACCTGTAGAACCATGCTCAGGGAAGGTGGCCACACCCGCTGAGAACGTGATGGAAAATTTCATTCCATCATATTCAGTGGCAGCCTCTGAAAAATCCTGCCGCCACGCTTCAGCACGCTCATAGCCAATTTCAAGTGTGGCATTTGGCATGATGGTCACGAACTCTTCACCCCCGTAACGACAGATAACGTCGCCCCGCCGCGTATGTTCGACAAGAAAATTCGCAAAAGATTCCAGGATCACGTCGCCGCATTTGTGACCGTAGGTATCGTTGAACTGTTTGAAATTATCCAGATCCATCATGACCACGGATACATGGTGATTTTCGCGTTCGGCGCGGGCAATCGAATTATTGAGGAACTCCGCCATATAACGGCGATTGTAAACGTTCGTCAGCGGATCACGGATGGCCTGTTCCTCCAATTCCGCGCGAAGTTTCTCGATCTCCTGCAATTGACGAGTGAGGGCCTCATTTGCATATATCAAATCGTTTTCCAGCCATTTGCGTTCGGTAACGTCATGGGCAACAATAATTCGCCCATCCAATACATTGAAGCGATCATAGATGGCAGATACGGTCAAGTCGAGAGTACGCGGCGGATCGCCGGGGATTTGGATTTCCTCATGTGTCTCATTGGCCGTCAAAAAACGGTTGATCAGTTGGAGCCAGCCATGGAACACTTTTATCGGATCCTCCCCCACGATTTCATCGAGTGTTTTTCCCAACCATTTCTGCGCTGTTTTGTTGGCGTCCAAGACACGATCATGAGCATCCACTACAACCACCATTTCAGGAATATTTTCCAGCACTGTGTGACGAGCAATGGGGATCAAATCGAACAGTCGCATTCCAAAGACACCCGCGCTGAGCAGGAAAGCTGTCACAGTAAACGAGATTGGCGTCAGGTCCACTGGGACGGAAAGAGAAGGGAGGATGCCCGGTGCAAGTTGATAGAAAATATTTGTCACAAATGGAATCAACACTGCACCAACAAGAACCATCATTTGTTCACGATAAATATTTCGATATTGAATAAATTGCCGAATGAGCAGGCCCATTCCCGCCAGATTAAGAACATAAGAATGGACGAGGGCAATCAAATACCAGGGTCCGCGTCCGATGATCAGCGGACCACCACTTTCGGAAATCGGATAGATGGAGGAATAGTAAAGATGGAACCATTTCTCTGAAAACAAAAGAATCAATGACACAAATGGAATAATGAAGAATGAAACGCCTGTAAACTTATTTAACCATTTATCAAGCCGCGTGTATTGCACTGTAAAGAAGAACCAGAAGACCGGCACAGTGAGAATGCCGATGTTTTCCATTTTTAGCCAGAAGCGTTTGGCTTCCAGCGTGGGCAAAACTGTAACCATGGCATAGCAAAAGGCCCAGACTGCCAAACCAATCAACATCCAAATCATGGCATTGTGACCGGGCGTGGGAAGCCTGCGCCTCAACAAAACCGCGATGAGCAGTGCGGCCGCTGCATTCAAGATGAGAACAGTTGCAAAAGAAAACCACTGATTGTTCAAAAGAGGCTTACCTGTTTCAATAAATTGACGGGGAAAATCCCCGGCTGCTAAATTTTACTATGCCGTTCGATAATACCCCACATCTACTGAGTAGACCTGTCCCCGCTTGATAACTTGCCTGACGAGATTCGTCCCGTAGCGATAACCGAGATGACGATAATCGGGCACAGACAGGATTAGCATATCCGCCTGTTTGCCAACTTCGATGGAGCCGATCGTATCGGATCTGCGAATCGCGTGCGCCGAATTAATGGTCGCGGCGGCAATGGCTTGCGCGGGCGTCAAACCCATTGTTCGGCAGGCGAGCGCGATCACGAATTGCATCGACTCGTTCCATGAGGTGCCGGGGTTGCAATCGGTGGCGAGCGCAAGAATTGCATCAGCTTCTATTAATTTGTGCGCGGGAGTGTAATCTTTTTCAGCGAGTCCAAATGGAGTACAAGGTAAAGAGACTGCAACTGTATCTGATTTCCCCAGCGTAGCGATATCTGCATCGGAGGTCTTCACAAGATGATCTGCCGAAGCCGCGCCCAATTCCACTGCAAGCGAGGCGCCGCCGAGGTTGTCGAACTCGTCAGCATGGATCTTGAGCGGGAATCCCAGCGACCCGGCCACAGTCAGGATCTGACGCGATTGTTGAAGGTCAAAGGCTTTGTCCTCGCAGAAGACATCCACAAATGGCAGAGGCAGGCGCGGTGCGTGAGTTTCCCACCATTGGCACAGCATCGGCAACATCGTTTCGCAAACGAGATTGGTGTAGCCCTGCGGGTCGTCTTTGTATTCGGGCGCGATGGCATGGGCGCCAAGAAAGGTGAACGACAGGTCGAGCGGCGTTTCATCATCGAGCACGAGCAACGCCTTGAGCAGGCGAAATTCGGTGGCGGTTTGCAATCCATAGCCCGTTTTGGCTTCGACGGTGGTGGTGCCATGCGCGAACATCCGCAGGAGACGCGGACGAGTTTGAGCGATGAGCGATTCGATGGATGCAGTACGCGTCGCGCGCACCGTTGAGAGGATGCCGCCTCCCGAGGCGAGGATATCGAGATAGGCCGCTCCCGCCATCTTCAGCTCGAATTCGTTAGCGCGATCCCCCGCCCAGATGACGTGCGTATGCGGGTCCACGAAGCCAGGCATGAGGACACACCCGCCCGCGTCGAGAGTCGGTTCGTCGGGATATGACGCTTTGAGTTCAGCCGTCGTACCAACCGCGACGATTCTTTCATCGCGCACCACAACCGCGCCGTTTTCGATGACTCCGAGTGTGCCGAGAGATTTGCCGCGTTGAGGTCCATTGGCGAGGGTGAGGAGTTGGGATGAGGAGTGGATGAGCATGGGGAACCGGAGATCAGAGAATTAGAGATTGGAGAATTGTAAATTGGTAATTTGTAATTGGATGCTGGAGACTGATTGGACGAGGTAATTTAACCACAGATATCTGCACTTGCGCAGGTACAAGTGTGAACGTAGATGAACATTGATTTCGAGATGGAAAATGTTGATGTAACCAATGTTGCTTTGGATGTAAAATAGGCTCAGAATAAATATCCAAACCGGAAGTAGAAAAGTTAGCTTGCAATCCCAGCAAAAGCTTAGCAGATAATATGACAAGCTGTAGTTAAGAAAGGCTCACTTCCTCTTATGTCTACATTGAACCCAAAACATCCTGTCCTTGAATTGCGCGTGGCACTCACAGCCAGTGACTATGAACGATCGGTAAAATTCTATTGCGATGGACTCGGACTTGAACCTGAACAACTTTGGAATAACGGTCAAGGTCGGGCGCTGATCCTCGATATGGGCAATGCCACTCTGGAGATTTTTGACGAAATACAGGCCCAGACAATTGACCAAATCGAAGCGGGACAACGCATCAGTGGGCAGATCCGGTTTGCACTGCAAGTGCCAGATTTGAAGGCGGCGATGGAACGATTGCTCGCTCATGGTGCTACATTAGTTCATCCGCCAGTTATCACTCCCTGGGGTGATCATAACGTTCGGCTCCAGGACCCGGACGGCATGCAAATTACGCTATTTCAAAAACCTGATCATCCTGAAGAAGCTCAATAATATTTCTGCCGTTATGAGGAATTTATGAATAAATTCGAAGCCATATTTGCAAGAAACCACAAGAAGCATCTCGAAAAGGCATGCGAACTTTCCAGCAAATACCCTTTGAAATTCATGTCATTTCGATCTTCAAAACCTTGGATAAGTGCAGAAAAATTATTAAGAAATCAATCGTCCATGACTGTTTTCTTCTCCGAAGTCGGCGGAATGGGCCTAATTACATATCAAGCAACTTTACATAATGTGATATTACACCCTGAAAAGAGAAAAGCCGAAACACAAAAATGGAGCCGATTTGCAATAACCACCAAGGAAGACCTATTATCTGATGCAAAAACGATATATGTTATTTCACATTGTAAAGCAGTGCAGCCATTTCCAATGACTAATTTAATAAAAGTCTCAGACGGCAAGCCGTTAAGTAAAAACTTCAAATATAGTTATGCTTTGGTTCTGGAGGAACCAACAGATATAGAATTAATGCCCGATGAGCTGTTATTTTCAAATCAATACTCAGAAGGTGCAGTTAAGCAGATACTCGTGAATTATTTCGAAAGAAATCCGACCGCAAGGCAGGAATGTTTAGACTACTACGGATTAACCTGCAGAGTTTGTGGTTTTAACTTTGAAGAAGCATTTGGTCTTATTGGGAAAGGGTTTATTCATGTTCATCACCTAAAGCCCTTATCGAAAATCAAAAAAGGATACATCGTTAATCCCATCAAGGATTTAATACCAATTTGTCCAAATTGTCATTCAATGATTCATAAAAACAATCCACCCTATAAGGTTGAAAAATTAAAGGCCATTATCCAAAGTCATAAGAACAACAACTCGTAAAGTTATGCCCACCTCAATAATAATACTTCGTAGCGTAATCGAATCTGATCTCACCATCTTAACTGGACCAACCCAGACGTACTTGATAAAAGGAGCATTTATCCATGACTCACCCCCTTGTAAGTCAGTTACGTTTTACACGTAGTGAATTTATGCGTGCGGTCAAAGGCGTTAGTGATGAAGACGCCCGCAAGAGACTCCTGCCAATGAATTGCATCAGTTGGAATATCGGGCATCTGGCATGGCAGGAGCAGAGATATTTCCTCCACTTTGGGCAGGGTCAAATGCTTCTACCTGAAATCGACAGGAACTTTGCGAATGGCGCTCCAGCCAGCACGCCGCCGCTTGACGAGGTGTTGTCCATATGGAAGACGATCACAGTCGCGGCGGATCCGTGGCTCGATACACTGACTTCCGCTAAATTGCAGAAACAGCCAATCATCAACAGCAAACCAGTCGCCCGCAGTTATGGGAACCTGCTGCAACGCGTGATCTATCATTATTGGTATCACATCGGCGAGAACCTGGCGATCCGCCAGCAACTGGGACACAAACGCCTGCCGCAATTTGTCGGCGCGATCGACAGCAAGGCACCTTATCGACCTGAGAACAAGACTAGAAAACAGTAAATTGAGAATCATCGCGTGGCAAACAATATCATCCTCCATGACTTAACAGAATATGATCTGCCCATTCTCTTTGAGAAAACTTAAAAGTAAAACCGCTCATCTGACAACCCAGGAATGAACGGACAACTTATGAAAAACATGCAGAGTCCTTCACATTTACCCAGCCGCCGGATTGGCTTCGTCTCCACTCGGTTTAATGGGACCGATGGTGTTTCACTGGAGACGCGAAAATGGGCGCACGTTTTGCAAGGGTTGGGCCACAGTGTCTATTACTTAGCAGGTCAATGCGATCAACCGGCAGAAGTCAGTTTCGTTGTGCCTGAAGCACATTTTCTGCATGCAGATGTTCAGGCAATCGCCAATATCTCGTACAAATCCAATACACGACCACCGGAGACAACACGTAGAATCCATGAACTGAGAAGCCACCTAAAGGATCGGCTCTATGAGTTCATCCGGAAATATGATGTCGAATTGTTAATTGTTGAAAACGCCCTTTCGATCCCGATGAATATCCCTTTCGGTCTCGCAATCGCCGAACTGATCGCTGAAACAGATATGCCGGTGATCGGACATCATCACGATTTTGCGTGGGAACGCAAACGTTTTCTGGTCAACTGCATCGGTGACTACCTTGAAATGGCTTTCCCGCCGCGCCTCCCCAGCATTCATCATGTGGTGATCAATTCGCTGGCCGCCACCGAAATGGGTAAGCGACGCGGGATCAACGTCTCGATTATCCCAAATGTGATGGACTATGACAACCCGCCTGCTCCACCTGATGAATACACCGCGTCGTTGCGCGCGGACCTGCAGGTGGATCCCGATGAACATTTCTTTCTCCAGCCGACGCGTCCCCTCCAGCGCAAAGGGATCGAATATGCCTTTGAATTGATGCGCAGGCTGGGCGCAAATGTCCGCCTGGTCATATCCCATGCAGGCGGGGATGAGGGAAACGAATACAAAGAACACATACGCATGTATGCTAAATTACTCGATGTTCATGTCAACCTGGTTTCTGACATCGTCGACACGGACCGTGGCACAACCAGGGATGGGCACAAGATCTATACCCTGGGTGATGTTTATCCCTTTGCGGACCTGGTTACATTTCCGTCACTGCTCGAAGGGTTTGGCAATGCCTTTTTGGAAGCTGTTTATTACCGCCGGCCGATCTTTATCAATAACTACACCATTTATTCGATAGATATCAAACCAAAGGGATTCAAAGCTGTTGAATTCAACGGCTTTGTCACCGAAGAGACGGTGAATCAGGTTCGGAAAATTCTGAAGGATCGTGAATTCGTAGAAGAAATGACAGAGCATAATTACAAGCTGGGGAGGCAATATTACTCGTTTACAGTCCTCGAACAGCACTTGCATGTATTACTGCACGCTTGCTTTAGCCGCGGAAGGTAGGGGCGATGAGTATTGAAATCCTCTTGCGCAACGTAACTGAATCTGACTTACCCATCTTGTTCGAACAACAACTGGACACCGAAGCAATTCAAATGGCGGCGTTCCCGTCGCGAGACAGGGAGTCCTTTATGGCGCATTGGGCGAAGATCATGGCGGATGACTCTAATATATTGAAGACAATTCTGTTCGATGGTCAGGTGGCGGGAAATATTGTGAGCTGGGAAAGTTCTGGTGAATGGGAAGTTGGTTATTGGATAGGGAAAGAGTTTTGGGGAAAAGGTATTGCCACAAAAGCATTGTTATTGTTTTTAAGTTTAGTTAAGACCCGCCCGCTGCATGCGCATGTGGCAAAGCATAATGTTGCATCACGGAGAGTCCTTGAGAAATGTGGGTTCAAGCTTACCAGAGAAGAGTTGGAAGAATTTATTTTGAAGTTAGCGTAGGGGGCGACCCGCCTAGCAAAAACAAACACCTTGCCGACCTTGAAGGGTCGCCCTACCATTCGTGATGATTCAGGCGGTCTTTCAACGGATATAGAAAGAGGATTCCATGAGTACACTTCGTCAACTCATTGGTCAATTCAAACTTCAATGGCGCGGGAAAAATCATATCGTTGGGTGGAGTATGACTCCTGAAGCGGTGATCGCTTTTTTCATGGGTCAAAGAAAAGCCGTGCTCACCTTTTACGGTATTCTGGCATGGGATATGAAGATGAAGAAGCCATGCTTGAGATCGCGCGGAAAGTGTTATCTAGATATTCTCCAGAGACCACGTTGGTCAACATTGGCGTGACCAGCGTTGGCATCGGCGCGATCTATCCATTGGCAAAATCAATGGGGTTTGAAACAGCGGGGATCGTCACCAGCTTAGCGCTTGATCATCCGGCGGGCATCGCAGGCATCAGTGAGGCAGTCGATCACATCTGTTTTGTCGCCGATAAACAATGGGGTGGAAATTTACCCGACTCAGATCAACTCTCCCCCACTTCAAGAGCCATGGTGGAGTGCAGTGATATTTTGGTAGGAATCGGCGGCGGCGGGATCGTCAATGCTGAAATGCTCGCAGGCAAAGCACAGGGGAAGCCGATTTATTTTTATCCCGCTGACATGAATCATGCTGCGGCGATACGCTATGCAAAAAGAATGGGGTTGCCACCACCCGAGTCATTTAGGGGTTCAAATCCTGATATATTTAGGAAATAATTTATTTTGACTTATCCAAAAGGTATGTGGTTATATTTCCAGGCTTGGGCGGCATAGTATATACAAAGATCAGATCATGCTCGTCAATTGTGGAGGGTTGCCATTCGGGGAAATCTGCCGAAATGGAAACCACGCGTGAACCCGTTTTCATCTGCTTCTGCAAAAATGGTGCCAGTTTCAAAACTTCCCGAGATGTGGCATAGACATACACTACATCCGCATCTTTTAGATCTGCCTTGAAAAAATTTCCCCATCGAATTTTGATCCTGTCTGCAAGTCCGCTGGAAACAATTCGCAGCCATATCAATGCACATTGAACGGGGCCCACTTCGAGTCCGGTGGGAAGCGCTCCAAACTCACGTGCGGCGATGAGCAGTACGCGTCCATCTCCTGCGCCGAGGTCATACAATACTTCGTCGGGTTGCAGGTTCACCAATTTTAGAGCTTTGCGAATACGCTCAGGCTTCGTGGGCACAGATGGCAGCCCATAAAATGCAGGAACGAGAATCCATAACAAAGCAATGCAGAAGATGAAAACAAAAAAGATGAGGGAAATAATTGTGATCATGTTAATCGTGATGACGCGAAACATACCAGACTGCGGCCAACCCGAGAAGGTTGAAGATCACCGCCGCGCCTGTGACGTAGGAAAATCCCAGCGCATATAGTGTGGGCGCGAGCAATGCACCAACGGCGCGTCCACCGTAATTTGCAGCGCTCGCAAAAGATAAGGTGGTGGCACGTGCGGATGGCATCACTTCGCTCATCAGGGGGATGATGCTGACAATCGTAAATTCAAACGTAATATAAAACACGAACAAACCTGTCAATGCACCAGCCTGGGTGCGGCCAATGATCGGCAATAAAATTGCCGCCAAACAGTTTGCAACGATGCCATATCCTGAAGCGCGCACCTTACCGACGCGGTCCGAAAACAGCGTGACCAGGCCCTCGCCTCCCAATTCAGATAAACCGATGACCGCAGAAGCGCCTGCGAGCGCGGCGATCTGTAATTTAAAAGAATCCTCAAGCCACACACCAAACATCAAATTGACTACTTCATTTGCCGCGGATACCAAAAGCCCGATTGAGAATGCGATCAAAACAGCGGGTGTTGTGAAGATCTGCTTAACGTTGCCAAAGATACCGTCGATGTGATGAACCGGCTTTGCAGAATCTGTCAGAGTAAAGCTAATAAAGATAAAGGCAACAATCCCCAGAACGCCAAGCACACCAAAGGGTGCCGACCAGCTTGACCTGGCAATGAGAAGCCCCGCAGCAGGAATGCCAACAATGAATGCCAGCGACCATGCGAACTCAAGAAACCCGATCGCAGTGCCGCGCTTTTCATAGGAGATGTGATCTGCCACGTAGGATGTAAGAGATGGATCGAAGATGGCTTTCCCCGCCAGACTAAAAACAAGAGCAATGCCAAAGGTGAAAAGACTCGGCCACAAAGCGACCAATGTCATCGACAGCACGAATAATCCCAGCCCCAGCAGCATGCCAAATTTGCGTCCGCGCGTTTCGATGAAGGGAAATATGAACGGCTCCACGGCACCGACAATTGCGCGGTTGGCAACCAGACCAGAGATAACACTGATCTCCACACCCAGACCGCGCGCAAAGACTGAGAGAAACGGATAGATCATTCGATACGAAGTATTGAGCACCATGCGTATGAGCATGTAGGTGGTGAGTCTGAAGTAACTCATGAAAATTATGTTTTGGTCTTACACACAGGGGAGTTCATCATAGAAGGTATGCATAAATTGTACCGCACAAGAACAGAGCCACGATGCGCCGCTATTATGATAGTATTTGCAACTATGAATGATTCTTCCGATTCTGTCAGCAAAGATAAACCACCCGCCAGCCTGGCATTGGATAAACTTGGAATTCAACACCGCGTCTTTCTTCACGCGGGGTCTGTTACCAGTTTCGAACAGGCTGCCAGCGAACGCGGGCAGCGACCTGCACAGGTGGTACGTAGTCTATTATTTCAGATAAGACCGGATGAGTTTGTGATGGTCTTGGTGGCAGGGCCAGACCAGGTGGATTGGAGAAAATTACGCCAACTCGTTGGGCGCTCGCGGGTGCGCATGGCAACTGAAGACGAGGTGCTGGAAGTGACTGGTTATCGCATCGGGACGGTGAGTCCGTTTGGGATGGCGCGGCCGATCAAGGTCATGATCGATGCTAGCGTATTGAAGGAGCAGGAAATTTCCATCGGCTCGGGAGTCCGCAATACAGCCATCCTGATGAACAACGCGGATCTGCAGAAGGCGCTACCAGATGCGGAAGTCGTTTCATTGATGGAAGGCCCCCATCCATGATAGGTTGGCGAGTAAACCACCTTGTAATGCCGGGAATTTTCTGGTAAACATTTATTGAGGCAACATGCTAACTTTGAGAGATCTGCTAAGAACCGCCAGCCGAACATTTGCCATCGGCATTGAGCAGCTACCCGGCGTATTATGTGACGCAGGGACAGTTGCATATTTGCTTTTGCGCGTGTCAGATTATCTGGAAGACAACGAAGACATGCCCGCGCAGAAAAAGATCGTTTTGCTGAATCTATGGGCTGAAATACTGAAAGGCAATGCAAAGATTGAAGAACTTACCGGCCAGCTCCAAAACGCGGATACATCCAACCCTGATGCGGTGGTGGCGCAACATGCCGAGGATATTCTGACGCGCCTGAACTCTCTGCCAACAGAAGTGAGAGAAATCATTCTCCACCATGTCCTGAAGACCACCTATGGAATGGCGCGCTGGGTGGAGCGCGGCCCACATCTCGTTGACGAAGCGGATATGGATGATTACATGTTCGAGGTGGCTGGGCGGGTGGGATATTTGCTCACTCATCTCTTCGCTTGGTATTCCAGCGCGATCCGCAATAAAAAGGATACGCTCCTGCCGCTCTCGCGGGAATTTGGGCTGGCTCTACAAACTGTGAATGTGATCCGCGGCCTGCGCAAGGATTACGAACGCGGCTGGGTCTTCGTGCCGAAGAAATTTCTCGCGGCGGTAAATTTAACCGCGCACGAACTTTTCCAACCTGAGAACCGCGCCGAGGCCATCAAGGTATTGGACATGCTGGCAGACAAAGCGGAACGTCATTTGCACGCCGCGCTGGCGTGTGTCAAAACTTTACCGCCCTGGCAGCATCGCATCCGCCTGGCTTGCATCTTCCCGCTGATGTTCGCCATCCGCACGCTGGCCATCAGCAGGCGCAACGCCCAGGTGTTTGATAGTGAAGCGAAGATCACGCGTGAGGAAGTAAAGCGCATCGTACTGGATGCAACGCTGTGGGGCTGGTCAAATGCGTGGCTGGATAATTATTATCAGAAGTTGAATATCGTTAAGGAAGAACAAGCTAGCTGAGTGAGTTAACCGAAGTTGCCACCTTGATTTCAAAAACCACCTCACCCAGACTCTAATGATTTTTTGTCGGGACGACTTCCCCCTCTCCCGCTGGGAGAGGGCAGGGTGAGGGTCTTTCGTCTTGATCAGACATAACCCTGGCAAGGTAGCCTTCCCGCCGCCGTCCCACAGGGATGCACACCTGCACTGCACCAAACGCACTGCGGTGCAAGTGTCGCGAAGGACAGTGAATTGAGTATATGTTTCAAAAAAATCGTTTGCGTAGATTAAGATCTCAACTCGTATTGGCCTTCCTAATCAGCTCTTTGGGGATCGGTGTTGCGCTGGGTCTGCCAGCCATACTGCTTATCAACCGGCAGGCTTCCTCCCAAACACAACTGTTTCTTGACCAGGCAACATCCACGACGCGGGTTTTCCTCGCCAGCGAACGATCTGATCTGCAAAACCTGGCGCTGCTTATTTCGCAACGCCCCACGCTGACACGTTTATTAGCAGAACAGAACCTCTCCACTCTTGAGAGCTATCTGGATACTTTGCGCGAAAGCGTTGATCTTGATTTGATCCTTATATGCGTCGAAGGAAAGGAAGTGAAAGGCATCGGCGAGAACATTTCAATGAACGAACTCTGCGAGGCAACTAACACATCGGGGTATGCGATTTTTACATCCAATGATGACTTATATCTCCATACAGCAGTAGACTTAGAGTCCTCAGAACAACCTGCTTATAAAGTGGTGGCCGGGAAGAGAATGTCCCGAGTCCTGACAGAGCTTCAAAAGGAAACCGGGCTTGTCTATTTTTTGGTCTTGCAAGGTCAAGTGATTCGTTCCAGCGACGCATCCATCCATACCACGCCTGCACAGGCCGCAGAGTTGCAGGAACAGTCCAGCCAGCCGACGAACTTATCCCTTGAGCGTAAGGCATTAAGCCTGAATAATCACGAATATGTTTCGACGGTTCTACCACTTGATACTTCGCTGAACATTGAATTGATCAGTGCCTTGAATGTGGATAACCAGATCGCCATTCAACAAAACCTGGTCCGCACGTTAACCGCAGCATTGTTCATTATCATTCTTATAGCGTTCGGGCTGGGTGTGTGGCAATCTCAGCGCATCAGTCTTCCCATTGCGAATTTGGCAGATACCGCTGTTAAATTTAGGCAGGGCAATCTTGATTCTCCCGTATCCATTCAGTCGTCTGTCTCCGAGATCAGCCAGCTGGCAAATACTTTGGAGGATGCGCGCGTTGCTCTTCAACATTCCATGGAACAACTTCAGGCGGAAAAAACATGGATCGAGCATTTGCTTAATTCAATTGTTGAAGGAATATTTACACTCGATGCACAAAACCGAATCACGTTCGCCAGTGCGGGGGTGGGCAAGATCATCGAACATGAACTGGAGCAGATCATCGGTCGAAGAGTGGACGATATCCTTTTGCCAGCCGAAGGTGAGGTAGCTTTCAGCGGTCAGCTTCCGAGCACGGGTCAACAAAGACGTGTCTCTGTAAAATTGATGAATGGCAAGGAGAGATTGTTATCCATCTCCAAGGCAGACTTTGTCCCTCCGGTGGCAAGCGACGCCAATCGTGCCCTGGTCATTCGGGATGTCTCGAACGAAGAGTATATTCATCGCCTGTTGGGTGACTTTATGGCGAATATCACCCATGAATTCAGAACGCCGCTGGCTGCCCTTGAAGCCTCCTCTGAACTATTACTCGATAATCTGCAAAATCTTTCTCAAGCTGAAATAAAGGAACTGCTGGTTTCACTGAATCTGGGCATTATCAATCTGCAAACGCTGATAGATAATTTAATTGAAGCCGCCAGCATCGAAGCCGGAAGATTCAAAGTTTCCATCCAACCCGTTCCGTTCGATATTATTTTAAAAGAAGCGCAGAACATCATCCGGCCATTGGTTGAAAAATATTCCCTGAAATTGATTTCACCTGCTGTAACGGAATCCATCAATGTGCTGGCAGACCGCAGACGGACGGTGCAGATCCTGGTGAATTTACTTTCAAACGCCATCAAGCACAGCCCGGACGATGGTTTGATACAGATCAATTATTTTATTGTGGATGAAAAGCTGCGCGTCGAAGTCACGGATGAAGGTGGCGGGGTGCCGTTCGATCAACGCAATAACCTCTTCCGGCGTTTTTCACATGTAGATACTTCAAATGAACGCGCGCGGCAGGGCGCGGGTTTGGGACTTTCTGTTGTCAAGGCAATTGTCGAGGCGCAACGAGGCGAGGTCGGCATCACTGATTCTCCAGAAGGCGGCAACTCGTTTTGGTTCACACTTCCGTTAGCGAATGAGGCGCGCGGATGAAAGTGCTGGTGGTGGACGATGATTGCGTTCTCGCAGACCTGGTTGTTTTCACACTCAGGCGCGCCGGCAATGAAGCCATTATAGCCAACGACGCGGTGAGCGCCGTCCGTCGCTGGACTGAAGATAAGCCTGACTTAATTATTTTGGATATTAACCTCCCCGGCTCACCTGGACTGGAAGATGGCTTCGCGATCTGCAAGCGCATCCGCACTGGATCAGACACCCCCATCATATTGCTGACCGTGCGCGCGGAGGAAGCAGATATCGTCCGCGGTCTGGAAGCTGGGGCGGATGATTATGTTTTGAAGCCATTCAGCCCGCGCCAGTTGATGGCGCGCGTCCAGGCTGTGATGAGGCGCTTTAATGTGACAGGTATTTCCCACTCTGCCAAATTATCTGCTGATGGTTTGGACTTCAACCCAAAGCTGCGGGAAGTTGCCCTGGCCAGTGGATCATCCAAAAGTCTAACACCGTTGGAGAGTCAACTGCTCGAGTCTCTGATGATCAATGCGGGGCAGGTGCTTACCGCGGATGACCTTATCAGCGATATTTGGGGAGCGGGCGGTGGCAGCTCGGAAATGCTCCGACAACTGGTACGCCGCTTACGGTCCAAAATTGAGACGGATCCAACAAATCCGTATTACATCCAGAATCTGCCCGGCCTGGGATACGCTTTCAGATTAAAAAGGTAAGGTTGGAGGATTTGATCGGGGGATAACGCAGGAAAATGTCACAAGATTGTCACACGTATATCACGGGAGCGGTCACACCTCACGGTTATCTTATAGTAGATATTACAGAGTGCCGCACGCATGTAGGACATGCGTATCTAAACTCGAATTTGAACTTTGACTTGAAAATCATTTTCAAAAGTTTAAATTAATAAAACGAGTGGCAAATCCTAAGGTGAGAATGTCAATTTTGCTCGAGAATGTAAGCAAGAGATATGAACAACAGACCGTTGTCAATAATGTCTCCTTGGAAATAAAAGACGGCGAGTTTTTCGTACTGCTGGGCTCCAGTGGAAGTGGGAAAACGACCGTCCTGAACATCATTGCCGGATTGGCTTCGGCAGAACACGGACGCGTGTTATTGCACGGCCGCGACGTTACTGACCTGCCCACGCAGAAACGCAACATAGGCTTTGTATTTCAGAATTATGCGCTTTTTGAATATATGACCGTTGCAGAAAACATCGAGTTTGGTCTGCAAATTCGGAAGGTCCCAAAAAAAGATCGACAACTTAAAAGAGATGAGCTTCTGGAATTGGTGGGACTGGTGGGGTTGGGCGACAGAATGCCTCGTCAACTTTCCGGGGGCCAGCAACAACGTGTGGCATTGGCGCGCGCACTGGTGGTGGACCCAGATGTGCTGTTGCTGGATGAACCGCTCGGTGCGCTGGATGCAAAGATCCGCGTGGATCTGAGGCGTTCACTGAAAGCAATCCAAAGGCAGTTGGGGGTGGCGGCTATTCTGGTGACGCATGACCAGGAGGAAGCGTTTGACCTGGCAGACAGGATCGGCGTGATGAGTTACGGGCGACTGGTGGAAGTAGGCACACCTCAGGACCTTTACCAACATCCGAAAACTGAATTTGTGGCCTCCTTCCTGGGAACTGCGAATATTTTATTGGGTCAGACTGAAACAGACCGCATCCAGATAGGCCCGCATATATTCAAGCTGGCACAGGACGCCACACGCTTCAGCACGGATGGCCGCGTACAAGTGGTATTCCGCCCCGAGGACCTGGCCCTGGCAAATAGCGAATCCGAACTGGATTGCACGCCTCTCGGTGAAGGCACAGTGACAAGCCTTGGATTTAACGGCCCCACAGAACGCATCCGGCTTGAACTTCCGTCCATTCCCGGCGTTCGGGCAATTGCGCCAATTGTTCCCTTTGGGAGTCAGAACATCATGATCGAAGCCACTCGTTCGCCAGACCAGGCCGCGACGTTTCCTCTTTCTGTGCGCGAGAAGGCCTGGGTGGGAATACGACGTATCCATGCCCTCACACATCCGGGTTTGAATTTCCTTGTGGTAACAGACGGGTCCCTGCGCAGTCAATCTGCGATTAGCCTCGGAAGTTATCTGGCGCGTATGGCACATGCCCGAATGACCCTGCTTGGCGTTGGGAAGGATGAATCGTTGCTGGACACTTATCTTCAAGATGCGCGCAAACAGATCGGCAGTGGTATGGCATCCATTGAAGTGCGCACAGATCCAACGTCGACGCCCATCGCGATAGCCAGAACAATCGAGAAGGACCCGGTCGATCTTGCGATCGTTGGCTGGCGACCAGTGGAGGGCACTGAGGTTGCTGAACAGATCCTGCGCAAAGGCGATCATCACTTGCTGTTGGCTGCTCATCCTGGTGCACGCATTGAAAGAGCACTGGTATGCGTGGCCAGTGGTGAACCCGGGAAAGATGATGTGATGTTTGCAGGCCGTTTGCTTCGTCATCTGGGTGCGCGCGCAAAGCTATTCACTGTATTACCCAGCGGGATGAATAACGAATATCAGAACCGGCAGGTTGTCCGCTTTGTAGCGGGAGGTGTGCAGACTCTGGAAATGTTTGGTGTGCCCACCGAAAGTGAGCTAAAGATCGGCGACCCGCAAGTGGAAATTGTCGAGGAAATCAAGAAAGGAGAATTCGATCTTGTAGTCCTGGGCGCGCCTTTCCCACAAAAAGATGGCCGCATATTGATCAATGGACTGATCGAGGGCGTTATGAAGAATGCCGGAAATTGCTCGGTTCTCATCGTCAGATCACACTACCACAAAAACACCGTCAACCACAATTAATTGATCGCAAGCAATCACAATTTTTCAATCCACTATAAGAGTTAACGAAAGGACAAAAATGTTTTCCAAATTACACAAAATACTGATCATTTCTCTTCTGTTGGTTGCCATCGTCACAACAGGATGTTCCGCAGGGGCACAATCAACTGAAATTAGTGCCACAGACGTACCAGCTACTGGCGGCGACGTAAAATTAACACTGGCTGCATACACTACTCCACGTGAAGCTTATGGAGAGATCATTCCTCTATTCCAGGCATACTGGAAGGAAAAGACCGGTCAGACGGTGACTGTTGAAGAGTCCTATCAAGGCTCGGGCGCGCAATCCCGCGCGGTCGTCGAAGGATTCGAGGCGGATGTCGTCGCCCTGTCGCTTGAAGCAGATATCATCCGCATTGAAAAAGCCGGGCTCATCACCCACGATTGGCGCAGTAAACCTTATGGCGGGATGGTCAGCACGTCGGTTGTCGCTTTTGCGGTGCGCGAAGGCAACCCAAAGAATATCCAGGATTGGGCCGATCTCGCTCAACCAGACCTTGAAATTTTGACCCCAAATCCGAAGACCAGCGGTGGCGCGATGTGGAACGTGCTGGCTTTGTATGGCGCCGCCAAGCGCGGCCATGTGGAAGGCTTCACTGCGGATGATGCTGGCGCTCAGGATTTTCTGCTGACTGTATTGCAAAACGTCTCTGTCATGGATAAGGCCGCCCGCGAATCGATCACCAACTTTGAAAAGGGTGTTGGCGATGTGGCCATTACTTATGAAAATGAAGTACTGGTTGGCCAGAAGGCCGGAATAAATTACGAACTGGTTTTGCCTTCTTCCACGATCCAGATCGATAACCCGCTGGCCGTTGTAGATACCTATGTAGATAAACACGGCACGCGCGAAGTGGCAGAAGCATTTGTGGACTTCCTGTTCACAAAAGAGGCGCAGGATATCTTTGCCAAACACGGCTTGCGCTCACCGGACCCGGAAGTTGCCGCAGCCACAGCAGATATCTACCCGACCATCGAAGATCTATTCACAATTGAGGAATTCGGCGGTTGGGCTGATGCCACCCCCACGTTCTTTGGTGATGATGGCATCTTCTACAAAATATTTGCCCAGGTACAGGGCATTCAAGTTAGCGAATAATTAATTCTTTAGGACATGCTGGTTGCCAGATGGGAAACTTCCCACTGGCAACCAGCACTTAACATAAAATGAATTTACAAACAACGCTCACAGAAACAGCCAATAAACGCAGCACAGCCCTGCCGTGGGGACAATGGGGAGTGCGCTCCATCGCGCTCAGCTATCTGGCATTTATGTTGATCATCCCACTGCTGGTTATCTTGCAAGACGGGTTTCGGGAGGGATTGACGGAATTTTGGCGGCAGGTCACTCTGCCAGCCGCCTGGCACGCGCTAAAGCTCACACTATGGACATCCACTTTGATGACGGTCATCAATACCATCATGGGCACACTGACGGCTTTCGTTCTCGTGCGCTATGAGTTCCCCGGTAAGACGATCCTCAACGGCATCATTGACCTGCCGCTGGCGATCCCAACGCTGGTGACCGGTGTAATGTTGGTCATCCTCTTCGGGCCACAGGAAGTGCTGGGCGCATGGCTGAAAGAGCAGTTTGATTTTTCGGTTATGTTTGCGCCGCCAGGTATCATCCTCGCATTATTATTTTTGACATTTCCTTTTGTCGTCCGCTCCGTGCAACCAGTACTGCTGGAACTTGACCGCGCTCAGGAACGCGCGGCCGCCACACTCGGCGCTGGAGGCTGGACCATTTTCCGACGCATTATCCTGCCTCCATTAACACTGCCCGTCATCACCGGCGCGCTGCTCAGCTTCGCCCGCGCCATCGGTGAGTTCGGCTCTATTGTGATCGTGGCAGGCAATATCCCGTTCCGTTCGCAGACCGCGGCCGTATATGTTTTCGGTGAAGTGGAATCAGAGAATCGCCTGGGTGCCAGCGCAGTTTCCATTGTGATGGTTGCTATTGCTTATGGCCTGCTCATGCTCGCAGACTACCTGCGCAAGCGTTCGAAAAGTTCAAAAAGGGAAACAGCATGAGTGTCACCAGTTCCACGCGTACTGCTTTCGAGAAAGTTCAGAGTCCGTTCTTAGCCTGGGTGGACAGAAACAAGGGGAAATGGGCAGGCTGGATATTGATCACCATCGTTGTGGTCTATGTCGCTTTTCTGATATTGGCCCCCATTACGGCGCTGGCATTTGGAGCCTTCGAACAGGGCCCAGGCGAAATTATTGCCGCGCTTAGCCAGCCTGGAATTCTTCAGGCTTTTTGGAATACGTTATGGATCAGCCTCGTGGTGGTCACCATCCATACCATCTTTGGCACCATAGTAGCCTGGGTATTCGTCCGCCATCGTTTCCCCGGCCGCAACCTGATCAATGGATTGGTGGATATGCCATTCGCGGTCTCGCCTGTCGTGGCGGGATACATGTTGCTTTTACTCTTTGGGCGCAACGGACTGCTGGCACCTGTACTTGAGGCCCTGGATATTCAGGTCGCGTTCGCATTGCCAGGGATGGTTTTGGCGACATTGTTTGTCACCATGCCGTTCATGATCCGTGAACTGATCCCGGTATTGGAGGCTTTTGACACGCGGCAGGAAAAAGCCGCCGCCACACTGGGAGCGAACGGCTGGCAGACTTTCTGGCGCGTCACCTTCCCTGCCCTGCGCTGGGGATTAATTTACGGGATTACCCTGACCTTTGCACGCGCCCTCGGCGAGTTTGGCGCGGTGCTGGTTATCGGCGGCGGTGTGCAGGGACGAACCGAAACAGCCACGCTTTTCATTTATCGCGCGCTCGAGGAACGACAATATATCGGAGCGTACAGTGCGGCACTGGCATTGGGATTATTCTCTCTCATTCTGGTACTGGGCTCCGACTGGCTCCGACGACGAAAACATTGATCAATTGAAAATAATAACCAAAGGATAAAACTGGAGGTCAAATGTTGCATTTCTGTTTTGGGATTTTTGCTGTTCTTGCCATGTTTACATTTCTAATCTTCGTGGGAACCTTGCTGGATGCTCAGCGAAATGATAAGGGCAAGTATCCGAAATCAAAAATATAATAACTCACCTTACGCAATGTCATTCTGAGCGTAGCGAAGAATCTTGGTTTTCATGGGTAGAGCTGATCCAATGCAATCCGTTGCTGCTCAGACTATGGTGGCGCACATATTGCCTTCTTCATCCCACCAATCCTAATGAACTTTCGTACTTGTACGTAGCATACCTACACTATTGCTTAGCCACCGAGTTCGCAGAGACTTTTGAGAAAAAACTCTTTTTTTTCTGTGATCTCCCCCAGGCACCGCCCTGGGTGGGTGTGTAGCAAAGTGACTTTCGCAGGAGACCTACAAAAAATTGGCCTATCTAAACAATCCTCATTTCCTCATCAATGCAACTTTATACAGATAAAAGTCGCCCACATAACCCCTCCGACGATGGCTGGATCATCCTCCGCTTCGAAGATCGCGATGCCAATTGCGGACTCATGTTTATTCGAGTCCTGCCCACGAGGATCATGACACCTTTATCGGTCAGGTCGCTAAGATACGCGAAATGACGCGAGCCCGTCTCCGCTTCTTCCGGAGTCGGTCCCTCGGTCACCATGCCGAAGCCGACAGGTTTGAGAAAGTATAAAAATTGATCCAAGTCATTGTCTCCATCATTTAACTCAAGGTGCTACAGTTCCAAATATATATCCTGCCATCGTGAAAGACCCTCACCCTGCCCACTCCCGTTCGCTCCAGGTGTAGGCGAGTCGTAACGGAGGCGCCATTCGACGATTGTCCCGATCAGGAAGCCGCCTCCATTTTCGTCCCACTTCTCTATATCTCTATAGATCCCGCCCAGTTTGGGCTCTATATATAAGCCAAAGATGCGGTCATGGTCATTGTAATAGGGCTTCGTCCACCACTGGTTGATCTCCTCCACCCAAGCCTGAAAAACCCGCTCTGGTTTGGCGGCAATGGTGATGGTTCGTTCAACTTTCCTGTTCATTTTCAGCCTCCTGTTAGGGGTTTGATTCGACGAAATTCTTGAACGATTGCAGTTGTTCATCCCAGAATGTCTGATATCTGCTCACCCAATATGAGACATCCTTCAACGGCGCAGGACCGCCAGATGTTTCGAAACCGCGGAGCGGCTGATGCCGCCAAAACGCAGGGCAATCGCACCAGCAGTGAGACTCTCCTGAGAAAGCAGATCAAAGATCTGGCGGCGGGTGCGATCAGATTCGGAAATTTGTCAAGCCCATTCTAGGGGAGTGCCAGCTGGCTTTAGCGATGGTTGTCTAACACTAGACACTCAAGAATACAACCGAGATTCTTGCCGAACCACTACTCTCCAACATACTACACCTTAAAGGTGGAATAACGGTTGAGTTGGAAAAACGATTGTAAGAAGGTTTTACTAACATTACCCCTTCTATGTCACGCCGTGGAAACTGCTGGAATAATGCGTCCATGGAAAACTTCTTCGGCCATCTCAAATAAGAGTTTCTACATCATTTCAAGCATCCTACTTTCGAAGATGACAGGCAATTGATTGATGAATACTTTTACAAGCTACGATAGGGTACAATTAAAAACAAGACAGACACCTTTTGAACGCAGGTGTCTGTCCAACTAACTCCTGAAGGCTTTCTTTTTTGTCTACCTGATTGGGTTCAGGTCAAAGTGCCTGGGCTTTTGTTTTATAATTCAAACAGTATTTCAATTTAAGGAAAACATCATGCCTTTTGAGCTGATTAAATCAGAGACAATCCTGCAAGGACGCGCCTTTAAGATCCGACGCGATTCCCTCAAAACCCCGGATGGCCTGGAAACAAAACTTGAAATTATCGAACATGGTGGTTCTGTAGTTATCTTGCCCATCGATCATGAAGGCAATATACTCTTTGTCCGCCAATACAGGCACGCCGCGGGCCAGGATCTGCTCGAACTCCCTGCAGGGACGCGGGAGGGCGCCGAACCATATGAGGAATGCGCAACGCGTGAGATCCGTGAAGAAACAGGGATGGAGGCAGGCAACTTGGAAAAGATTGGTGAGTTCTATCTTGCACCCGGATATTCCACAGAGTTCATGGTAGCGTTTCTAGCAACAGATTTGAAGCACAATCCGCTTGACCCTGATGAAGACGAGATTTTATCCATTGAAAAAATTCCCGTAATAAAAGCGGTCGAAATGGCACCACGCGGAAAGATGCCAGATGCCAAATCATTGGCGGCGTTGTTTTTGGCAAAACCCCACTTGGAGAAATATCTTGGCTAGCTCAATTATGATCTTAATAGCTGGACCTTATCGTTCCGGCACTGGTGATGATGCCGTAAAAATGGCTGACAATGTCGATCACATGGAGTCTTATGCCCTGCCCATTTTTCGTTTGGGACATGTTCCCTTGTTGGGTGAATGGTTCGCGCTACCATTAGTAAAACTGGCCGGCTCAACACAGATAGGCGATGAACCATTCAATGAAATATTTCATCCAATTGCCGAAAGGTTATTAAGCAAATGTGACGCAGTCCTCAGGGTTGGCGGCGCTTCGCAAGGCGCTGACTTGATGGTAAAAACGGCTAAGGAAAAGGGATTGCAAATCTATTATTCACTTGAGGAGATTCCACCTCAGTCATTGTAAAAACTATTTGTGTCTGCCACTGCCACACCAATACAAAAAGGCTCCTTATTAGGAGCCTTTTACTTTCATCAACAAGAATAAATGGCAATTACGATTCGACTGGGGCAGAAGCTGTCTTGCGCTGGCGGAAGGTGATGCGAGCACGGGTCAAATCATAGGGCGACATTTCCATCGCCACACGATCACCTAATAAAATGCGGATGTAATGCTTGCGCATCTTGCCAGAAAGATAAGCCAGCACCACGTGACCATTATCCAACTTCACACGAAATTGTGTACCAGGCAAAGCCTCAATGACCAAACCCTCTGCGCGAATTTTATCTTCTTCTTTTGCCATATTGCCTCTTCTTACTCACCATCTCTAGTGAAAGTACGTCGCTTAATGCGACGAATTGCTTTCTTTTTCTCCATGCGGCGCTGTTCGCTCTTGGAGACGAACCAGCGTTTGCGGCGAACAGTACTTAAGACTCCACTCTTGACGACTTTCTTGCGAAAGCGTTTGAGAAGAGAATCCTGGGATTCGCCATTACGTAAATTTACAGATGCCAAAACAGGTCACCTCCTTTCCGCATGGAAATTGCCGAGAAATGAAAATCGGCCGGTATGCAGACTCGGCCGAGGATATTATTCATAAGAAACGTCAAAATGATCGCTGGATCAGACCGTACGCTTCACATCTCCTCTTTTTAAGATCAGGCCACAGGATGTGGTCGTAAACCGAACTGCATAGATTATTATACACGATTCACACGCGGATGAAAAGATACCGCGCGTGTAATGTTAAAAGAAAAGCCCCTTGGCAATGACCTACTCTCCCAGGAGGTCGCCCTCCAAGTACCATCGGCGCTGACGGACTTAACTGCCGGGTTCGGGATGTGACCGGGTGTACCCCCGTCGCTCCAATCACCAAGGGACTATTTCACAAATTAGTGCTGAATAGTAACTGATTGATATCTTCGAAGAGTAATAAGTTCTCCACATCACGGGATTCAGCCCTCGACCATTAGTACAACTTAGCTCAACACATTGCTGCGCTTACACTTGTTGCCTATATAGCAGGTGGTCTACCTGCGGTCTTACTCCATTAACTGGATTACAGGGATCTAATCTTGAGGCGAGTTTCCCACTTAGATGCTTTCAGCGGTTATCTCTGCCCGACGTAGCTACCCA
>JAXIPJ010000061.1:0-5670 GCA_045402985.1 Anaerolineales bacterium | reverse complement strand
TGGACTTCGGGTTGATCAATCTTGTTGAGCGCCACCAGCTGCGGCTTTTTCGCGAGATTTGGATCAAACAGCGACAGCTCGGAATTGATCTGGCTGTAATCTGCGACCGGGTCTTCTGATAAACCATCCAGCAAATGGATCAATACACGCGTACGTTGAATGTGACGCAGGAAGTCATGTCCCAGTCCCACGCCAAGTGAGGCGCCTTCGATAAGCCCGGGGATGTCGGCGAGCACAACGGTCGTATTATCATCAATGTTTGCAACACCCAGGTTTGGTTCCAGTGTGGTGAAGGGATAGGCAGCGATCTTTGGCTGGGCATTTGTCAACGCCGAAAGAAACGTGGATTTTCCCGCGTTGGGGACGCCGATAATGCCAATATCCGCGATCAGCTTCAATTCCAGTTTGAGCCGTTTCTCCTCCGCAGGTTCACCTTTTTCGGCTGTGCGCGGTGCTTGATTCCTAGAGGTCGCAAAATGTTGATTCCCGCGTCCACCGCGCCCACCTTTGAGAATGGTCAATCTCTGACCCGGTTGAGTCAGGTCGCCAATCAGTTCGCCAGTATCTGCATCAGTGATGATGGTGCCCGGCGGAACGTAGAGGATCAGGTCTTTGCCGTACCGCCCGGACCTTTGTGAGGGTCCGCCTTTGACGCCTTCATCTGCCTTGAATTTTTGATTGTGATGAAAGGCCGAGAGCGTGTTGAGCGTGGATTTGACCTCAAGAATAACGTCTCCGCCTTTGCCACCATCGCCGCCATCCGGCCCGCCCAGTGGGATAAATTTTTCACGACGGAAGTGCATCATGCCGTCGCCGCCTTTGCCGGACTTAATATGAATTTCTACCTGGTCTGTGAACATACTCTGACTCAATTTCTATTAAATAAAGGATGTGTTTAGCAGGATTATAACGGAAAGCGTTTTTTGAAGTGCCAGGGTCGGCAAGGGAACTGCAACATCGGGATGTTTTCAAATTTTATCCGCTATGGTATAAATGTTGCAGGCGGTAATTTCTGATCCGGATTTCTTGCAAGATTTATTATCATTAAAATGGGTACACTACATGAATGAAACAGAATTGTCTTCTCTCAAACAAAGTGTTTTCCTTGTTTTCAATCGGCAGATCATCCCGTTGGATAAGCAAATCACCCGGCTGGGTCGTCAGTTGGATAATGACATCGTTTTCAACGAGGAGTTTGTTTCCCGGTTTCATGCCGAGATCCGTTTGGAAGATGATAAATATGTCCTGTACGACAACGAATCAACGTCCGGGACTTTTGTGAACAGCCAGAAAATTGACCGCTGCGTGCTTAATTCAGGTGACTTGATCGCACTGGCTTCAATTCAGATAATGTTCGTAAATAATAACGCCAGGCTGGTCGATAAAGCGCGGGGCACAACCCATAGCCTGCCCAAATATGAAAATAAAGATAAATAGTATATGGAAGACAAGCCGACCATTTTGATCGTTGATGACGAGCCAGCTCTGCTCATGGGCCTGACCGCGACGATTAGACGACATGGATATAACGTCATCACCGCTGTGGATGGCAATGATGGACTGCGAAAGGCCAGGGAGGCCCTGCCCGACCTGATTCTTTCAGATGTGATGATGCCACCCCCCAACGGCTTTGAATTACGCAGGCTGATGAGTCTGGATTCGGATCTGGCATCCATCCCATTTATTTTTCTGACCGCACGTTCCAATATAGAGGATCGAGTCAGTGGCATTCGGGAAGGAGCTGATGACTATATTACCAAGCCATTCGTGACCGAAGAGCTTCTGGCGCGGATTGAGGCTGTATTCAGGCGTGTAAAAACCGAACAAGCCCGCGGCCGGGAACAGATGAAAGCAATCGCTCAGCAGGATATGGATAAACTACGCAACGAGATTTTGCAGAATTTCCACCATGAGCTGCGTACACCGCTGACAAACATCCTGATGCCATTGGAACTGGCAGCTAACAATAGATTCAGTGATCCAGAAGAGCAGAGCAAATTCATCAATATCGCGCTTAACAATGCAGATCGTCTGGAATCGCTCGTCACCGATCTTATCCTGTTGAGTAATATTGATCATGGGAACTTGAATACCATCAGGCAGCCCATTGATGTCGATGTGCATATCCTTGCTCCGGTGCGAAAGAGATTGGAGAGATACAAGGTGAAGGAATTGGAACTCCTTACAAAAATTTCAGAGCAGGGAAAAATCACAGCTCCACGCCGAGAATTTATCCATGCTGTGGTGCACTTGATGGATAATGCCTTTAAATTCAGCTTCGAAAAGGGACAGGTCAGTCTGAGCGTGCAGCCTAGATCGAATGGTGGTGTCGACATATTGATCCAGGATGAAGGGCCAGGGATTTTACCTGAGTTGCGCGAAAAGGTCTTTGAACGTTTTTATCAAACCAGCCAGGGGGACAGCCGGGAGTATGAGGGTCTGGGTGTTGGCTTGACCATTGCGCGGGCAGTTTTCCAAAGCCTGAGAGGCAACGTTGAAATCCTTGATAGCCCGAAGGGAGGCCGCGTGCGCGCATTCATCCCTGACCACGGCCCTCAAGACATAGTTTATGGATGAAAAGACGATACCCCTGCCAAGACCTGGTGGGAAGCCAGGCTCTGCTCTGAAAAGACCGCGCAATGGATGGGGTGAAGATTTCCATTATCGTGCTTTGTTCGAGCAGACCGGAGAGTGCGTATTTATTATTGGGCTTGATCTTCGTTACCTTACCGCGAACCAACAAGCTCTGAGTCTGTTGGGTTACGAAGAACACGAGCTAATGGGGATGCCTGTCAGTGAGGTGATGTCCCTGGGTGAGGAACTGGGTCACGTGACTGTTGGGAGCGACGGCTCAAACCTATCTGAACGAATTCTGAAGCGAAAAGATGGCTCGACTCTACCGGTTGAGATCAGTGCTTCCGTTGTGTATGATGAAGAAAATAGACCTGCTTACATACAGAGCATCGCCCGCGATGTGTCCGATCGCAGAGATTTTGAGGAAACACTCAAAAGGTATACCCGTATTCTTTCTGTGATCAGCGACGCGACGGCACGCTTGTTGCGTTCATCCAACATTGAAGCGAAGATCCCCGAGATATTGGAATCTTTGGGGCTGGCGACGGATGTCTCGAGCTGCGTTATTCTGGAAATCGATACTTTTTCCTCTACACCGATGGTTGATATCCGTTACAGATGGGGGAAACAATCCGGCTCTGCTTTTGATATTTCTTCAGTTATTGCTCCGCACATTCCCATGATCTTGAGCGCATCCGGTGATTATTCCCATAATGCAGTTGTAAAAGATAAACGGTCTTCAGCCTTCTCAGGCTTGTCATTTATTATCATGCCTATTCATGGTGCGCTGGGCTCCTGGGGGTTTCTGGGTCTTTTTGATCAGCAGAAGGAAATTTCCTGGTCGCCTTCAGAGCGGAATGCAGTTCAAACAGCGGCCAACCTGATTGGTTCGGCATTGCAGCGCAGTAGCTATGAAGAAACGATTCAAATGAGCGAGGCGCGCAACCGCGCCATCCTTTCCGCATTGCCCGATCTTCTCATACGGATTGATATCGACGGGATGATCCTGGACTATAGTGCGAATCCTGACCATCCTCTCTATCTTCATCGAGACGTGATTTCGGGGAAGAAACTATCTGCGACCTGGCCCGCAGACATTGTCGAAAAATTCAGAGGCCCAGCTAATCAGGATGCGTTTACGTCATTGAATGTGGTCGAGGGATTCCGCCTGCCGTTTCTCAACAAAATTTACGAATCGCGCCTCTATCCGATCAGCCCGGGTGAGGCGTTGATTGTCGTCCGCGATATTACAGATCAGGCATTATTGAACGAGATGAAATCCGATTTCATCAACCGCGCTTCCCACGAATTGCGGACTCCGCTGACAGCTGCAATGTTAATGACTGAATTGATCCAGGAAGGTGGTACTCAGGAGGAATTGAATGAGTATTGGCGCACACTGAGCAGCGAGTTGAACCGGCAGAAAATTCTGATTGACCGCCTGTTGATCGCTGGACGTCTGGAAAGCGGCATGATGACCCTTGAACACTCACCAGTGGATCTGATCCCTATACTGGAAGAGTCACTTATGGCGGTGAAGGCAATTGCAAATAAACGCAAAGTTGCGCTGGCCTTAAGAACAGAGCAAAGGTCGGTCTTTATTTTGGGTGACAAAAGTGGGCTGCAACAGGTATTTATCAATCTGATCAATAATGCGGCGAAGTTCTCACCCGAGGGAAGTTCGGTTACGGTTAACGTGGCGGAGAATGAAAATGAAGCGCGCGTTTCAATTTCGGATCAGGGACTCGGCATTCCCCCTGAAGCACGACAGCACCTGTTTGAGCGCTTTTATCGTGCCAGGAATGTCACTATTGCCGAGATACCGGGCAGTGGCATCGGCTTGTATATTGTCAAATCAATTGTGGATGAACTGGGTGGCAGCATCAGCGTGGAAAGTGAACTGAATCAAGGGACGACATTTATTATTAGTTTGCCCCGCAGTGAAACAACCAGTCCCATGTGAGTCTGGCGATGGTATCTGATTGCTACTGGAGGGTCGCTGTATGTTATTTCCTGCCGTCTGGAATCGTAAAACAAAATGTCGTGCCTTTTCCCAATCCTTCTGATTCCACCCATATTTTTCCTCCGTGTGTTTCGATGATGCGTTTGACGATGGCAAGCCCAATACCTGTGCCTTCGCTGATAGGGTCTAATTTATCGAACAACCCAAAGATCTTTGCGCGATGCTGGGGTTCAATGCCCATGCCGTTGTCTTTTACAAAGATGACTTGATTACCTTCCCTTGCTATAGCGCCGATCTCGATGATGGGATTGCGCTGGTCGCCGGTATGTTTGGCGGCGTTGTCAATCAGATTTTCCAGCACCTCGCCCAGGCGGATACGATCACCGAACACAACTGGCAGATCAGGCGAGATCTTTACTGTCACATTCTTGGAACGGATAAGCGCGTCGAGTGTTTCGACAGAATCCTCTGTCAGTTTAACGAGATCAACTTCATCAGACGGGTTGACGACGCGCCCAATGCGCGAGAGCTCCAACAGGTCCGAGAGTAGAGCGTGCATTTTATCCGCCGCGTTTGCAATACGCTGGAAGTCGCTGGATATCCTGTCCTGCCTGCCATCCCGCAGATCTTTTTCGATCATCCCCAGAAATCCTTTGATCGTTACCAGCGGATTTCGCAGGTCGTGCGAAACGGTATAAGTAAAGCGTTCGAGTTCGGTGTTATTGGTTTCCAGTTCAGAGATGAGTTTTTTTCGTTCTGCCAATTCATTTTTCAGGACGTTATATAAATTGATATGTTGAATTGCAATCGCCAGTTGATTGGCGATATCGTGGACGATTGCTGCGTCTTCGTCAGTGAACGAATCCCCGACTCCGCGGCCCAGATTGAGCGCGCCGATCAGCCGTCCCTGATATAGTAGCGGGAGGGAGAGCCAGGTATGGATGCCGCTCTCGTTCGCCAATCGCTTATCTAACTCCGTAACTTCTGGATCGTTCAGCATATCATTCGTAAACCAGGGTTTATTCTGCCGAAGCACATCTATGACATTTAGTCCGAATTCCTCCAATGGAATCGGAGTATCTGGAATGGTTTCCATCCCGTCGAAATCGGCGGCAAGGAATTTGGCTTCACTT
>JAXIPJ010000326.1:0-11191 GCA_045402985.1 Anaerolineales bacterium | reverse complement strand
CGCGCTGGCGACCGGTCTATTCGCCACGAAACTAATCAATCCGGCTGGCGCAGATGGGTTGTTCTATGGCAATCCGGGCCAGTTGGTGATCCAGGCTATTGCGGCTCTTGCATCAATTGCATTCGCTTTTGGCGTCACATTCGTGATTACCAAACTATTAAGCAGGTTTATGGGTCTGCGTGTCACCGATAACGAAGAAGAAGTAGGGCTTGATATCAGCGAACACGGTGAGCGGGCTTACGCTTAATCCATTGAAACTTTTCGTCCTGAGCGGATGCAGAGTGCAAGTCGAAGCAGTAGTCGAAGGACATTCTGGCAATTGCGCTTCGACTGCGATGCAACAATCGCATCTCCGCTCAGCGCGAAATATTTTTAGAGAAGTTTCAACGAGTTCTATATAAAAGGAGTTTTATCATGACAAAGAAAATTGAAGCCATCTTCCGCGAGGAAAAACTGATTGCCGTCAAGGAGGCGCTCTCTGAAATAGGAATTATCGGGATGAACGTGATGGAAGTGCGCGGTCATGGACGTCAGGGAGGCATCGAACTGGCCGGGCGGATCGGAACCTATAAAGTGGATCTTCTGCCGCGCGTTCAACTCAATATTATTCTCAGCGATCACAACGTCCAGAAAACGATCGAGATCATCGAGCAGGCTGCACAGACTGGCAACATCGGCGACGGCATCATTTTCGTATACCCGGTTGAAGAAGTCATTCGCATCCGCACCGGCGAACGCGGACACGATGCCCTGACCTATGAAGGAGATATCGATGTACGTAGAGATTTGGAAGCAGATCTCGTGAATGCCATCGGGATCTCAGATTGAATTGAACGCGCTTTGTAAGAAAAACTATTCGCCCAACACTTTTGAATCAAGTGGTGGTTGAGTAGCCCGAAGCGACACTTGCACCTGCGTGCCAGTGCAGGCGTAGCGAAGGGCGTATCGAAACCACAAACCCTAGCAATTTACGCTTCCTGTTGGTTTCGACACCTGCACTCCCCGGCACCGACCCACCGGGGCAGGTGTGCGTGCGGTGCAAGTGTACGGCGGACAAGCGCCGTCTACTCAACCAACGAAATATATTGAAACAAGTTGTCAGGTGAATAGTAGAAAAAGAAAGACAACAAGGCGGTTGAGATCTCTCAACCGCCTCATAATTTACCCATTTGGGTAATAGACTTGGCTTTCCCCTCACCCATATAATCCATTTGACAAAATCAATACAAATTCAATTTGTTTGCAGGAGTTTAACCAATGGCAAAAACTATTCAACAAGTTCTGGAAATGTCAAACGGCATCGAGCTGGTGGATATTCGCTTCGTTGACCTGCCCGGAACCTGGCAGCATTTCACCATGCCCGCTCATCGCTTAACACCAGCTTTTTTCGAGGATGGAATTCCTTTTGATGGTTCATCCATACGCGGTTTTCAGGAAATCCACGAGTCGGACATGCTCCTGAAACCTGACCCCGATTCAGCTTTTATTGACCCGACAGCGGAGATATCCACACTCGTTTTGAGCTGCAATGTATATGATCCGCTTTCGTTCGAGGCCTATACCCGCGATCCGCGTTATGTGGCGCTCAAAGCTGAGGATTATCTCAAGAGCACCGGGATTGCCGACACAGCGTACTTCGCACCTGAAGCGGAGTTCTTCGTCTTTGACGGAGTCCGGTATTCATCCGGGACAAATGAGGCGTTCTATTCCATAGACAGTGAAGAAGCCTGGTGGGAAAGCGGACGCTCGGACCGTCCGAATTATGGCGGACAGATCGGTGCAAAGCGCGGATATTTTCCCGTTCCCCCAACCGACAGATTACAGACTCTCCGTTCCAGGTTTATGTTAGCTATGGAAAAAGCTGGCGTTCCAATGGATCTGCATCACCATGAAGTGGCAACTGCGGGTCAGAGCGAAATGAGCATGACCTTTACCACGCTCACACGTATGGCAGATAACCTACTTCTTTATAAATACATTATCAAAAATGTTGCCCGCCAGCACGGCAAGACCGTCACTTTCATGCCCAAGCCGCTATTTGGTGACAACGGTTCAGGGATGCATGTTCACTCATCCCTGTGGAAGGGTGACACCAACGTGTTCTTCGAGGAAGGCGGTTACGCCAGCCTTTCGCAGACCGCCAAGTATTATATCGGTGGCATCCTCAAGCATGCCTCTGCCCTGCTGGCACTAACGTCACCGACCACCAACTCGTACCGCCGCCTGGTGCCTGGTTACGAAGCACCGGTGAACATCGCATATTCGCAACGCAATCGTTCCGCCATTTGCCGCATCCCGGCAACGAACAATTCCAAAGCCAAGCGTGTTGAATTCCGTGCGCCCGACCCATCCTGCAACCCTTATCTGGCTTTCTCCGCGATCCTCATGGCAGGCGTGGATGGCATCTGCAACGAGATCGATCCGGGCGAGCCGCAAGACCGCGATCTTTATGAACTGCCTGCTGATGAGAAGAAAAAAATCAAGCAAGTGCCTAGCTCTCTCACAGAAGTATTGGATGCGCTCGAAGCGGATCATCAATTCCTGCTCGAAGGTGGTGTATTCACTTCGGACGTTCTTGAAGAATATGTCAAGTACAAACGCGTCCATGAAGTGGATGCAGTCCGCCTGCGCCCGACCCCGCATGAATTCACCCTGTATTTTGATTGCTAGATAGCTTGCTCAAGCCGCCGTTCCCGGCGACGCTGCGAACAAACTTATTAGATTGATGTTACGCAGTACTGCCACAGAGACGCTGAGTCGCAGAGAAAAAATAGGGATTTTCTCGGTGTTCTCCGTGACTCTGTGGCAAATTTCCGAATTACTATATGTCGCTTTTTATTTCATCATTTGTTCTGGCAATCGCTTTCTGCGCACCGCCCGGGGTTGTTACTGCAGAGACCGTTCGACGAGGCGCCGCGCGCGGATTTATCCCTGCCCTGTTTGTGCAGTTTGGTTCGCTCGTGGGTGATACCACCTGGGCGGTGATCGCCCTCACAGGTCTGGCATTCGTTTTTCAAAATAACAGTGCCAAACTCGTTTTGAGTCTGCTGGGTATTCTATTGATGCTCAAACTTGCCTGGGATGCGATCAAGGATGCACATCACGGCAGGGAGTTGGACGTTACTGCCTCCACCTCCACCCGAGGAGATTTCGCCAACGGGGCATTTCTTTCACTTGGTAATCCACTCAACATTGTTTTTTGGACTGGACTCGGCACTACAGTATTCGCATCGGTATCTGAAACACCCCAGCCAATTCATTTTGTCCTCTTCTTTACTGGATTTCTGGGCGGCGCTGTGCTCTGGTGCTTTTTCATGGCTGGTCTGGTCGCCTGGGGACGCAGGTTTGTCACTCCCACCTTCTTCCGCTGGGTGAATCTGACCTGCGGATTAGCTCTGGGCTTGTTCGCCTTTCAACTTGGCTGGAAAATTGTACAGAATTTTGGCTAGCCAGAACTTGCACATATCGCCATCAAATGAGAGAATCACCGGTTATAACCATTAGGTACCCGGTGCCATTCCATGAAAACACAAGAAAATTTACATGCTCAAGAAACCGATCCCCGCTTGTTGGAGGCCCTCGCCAGTCTGAATCAGATCAGCGCTGCCATCAATCATATTGACCCAAGTGATGCGGGAAACAGGGCGGTCAGCCTTCAGCTAATTGTCGAAAGCTCCATCCGCGTGATACCGGGCTCTTCGGCAGTTATTTACACGTATGATCAGGCCGCCAATGCATTTGAAGATGAATCGCGTGTATCAGCAGAGCCGGAAGGACATGTCGCTCCATTGGAGATGACTCCTCCGGATGATGCGCCGCGTCATGGGGGGAGCGGCATGCGGACGGTGAAGCGCAGACGTCGAACACTATCTTATGAGGAACCTGACCTCGACGTCCATCCTTATCATGCCGCACGAGGCGTAAAAGCGGTTGCCTGTTTTCCTCTGGTTGTAGCGGAACAAACTGTCGGGGTCTTATACATCTATTTGCACGAAGAACGAGAGTTCACTCACCTCGAACAGTTAATGTTAGATAATTTTGTCAATCAGGCGGCCATGGCAATTTATCATACCCGGCGCCTGGCCAGAATTCGGCGCGATCTGGCCCGCAAGGAGGAAGAATTGATCCGCCTGCGCCGGGCAGGTATGCTTATTTCGTCGCGCCTGCGCCTTGAAGAGACACTCGAATCAATTTTACAACTTGCGCTTGAAGTGACGAACGCCCAGTATGGTATTTTTCGCCTGTTGGATAAAAGCGGAAAATTTCTGATCACGCGCGCAGTTGGGGGCATCTATCTTGAACGTCCAAAAATTGAAACGCTGCCACTGGATGGTAAAAGTATTATGGCGCATGTGGCGCGGACGCGCGCACCTCTGCTCGTTCCAGATCTACGGCAGGAGCCATGGTCTGAAATCTACTATCCATTTGACCCAAGTCTTGAAATGCTTTCAGAACTGGCCATACCGCTGATCAATGCCAGTGGGCGACTGGAAGGCGTCCTCAATTTGGAAAGCCCTCATCTGCGAGCCTTTTCCGAGGATGACAGTCACATGTTGCAGTCGCTGGCAACTTATGCAATTACCGCCATTCAGGAAGTGCGTTTGCTCGACGCGCTGCAGGAGGTGGCTCGCTTACTTCTTTCGCAGCCCTGCCAGAAGGTACTGGATCATCTCGGTGCGGTTGCAAGCGATTTGCTCAATGCTTCATCCAACGCCATCTGGCTTCTGGGTGATAACAATGAACTAACATTGGTTTCCTCAAACGGCGCTTTTCATCCCGGGGACAGGATCCCACTACAGGAGAGTTTGACCGGTCTGGCAGTTCTGCAGAAAAAACCCATCGCAACAAACCATCTGGCCTCAGATCCCCGCTTCAACCGCCGCGATCTGGTTGATTCTCAAAACTGGTCCCGAGCGCTGATCGTACCGCTTCTCGCCGGAGACGATGGTCATGCAATCGGCGCATTCAGCGTTTTCAGCCCGGACGCCGACCTTGGACGTTTTGCCGAATCAGGATGGGATGAGAAAGTGCTCACTTGTCTGGCACACTATGCTGTGCTGGCTATACAAAACGAATCCCGCCAGCAGGCCCTGCGCGCATCACAGGAACAACGTTGGATTGCTGAAACCTTTGCGGCCGTGGGAGATATTTCGTCAAATCTGTTACATAACATGAATAACAAGGTAGGTACCATACCTGTTCGGGTCCAGACCATCCAGGATAAATATCGTGCAGCGCTCGAAGCGGATCCCTATCTGGCGAACAACCTGGCTGAGATTGAGCGGTGTGCCACGGAAGCCATGAAAATTGTGCAGGAAAACCTTTCGCAACTGCGCCCCATTCAGATGGACCAGGTGTATGTGGCGCCTCGCGTGGCGGAGGCCATTCGTGCTGCTCAATTACCGCCTGACATTCAAGTGAATACAAATGGGCTGGACCATTTACCAATGGTCATTGCAGGAGGGCAGAGCCTCACGTTAATGTTCAAGAACCTCATCGAAAATGCAGTCGATGCAATGCAAGGAAAAGGTGTAATCACGATTCAGGGTGAGAAACGTCCCGGCCGAGTCGAAATATTGGTAGGTGACAGTGGTCCTGGAATTTCGCCTGAATTCCATGACAAAATTTTTGAATTGGACTTTTCGGGTGAAGCAGGCAACCGTCCCGGTAAACTCGGCTTTGGTCTCTGGTGGGTGAAAAACCTGATGACCCGCCTGGGTGGCTCTGTCATCGTTGAGAGCGATGGTCAGCATGGAACAAGCTTTCGACTTCACCTCCCCTCTGCCGAGGATAGCTGATGACCAATGCTGTTCCTCGCGCACTCATTGTTGAGGACGATCACTCGTGGCAGCAGATCCTGAGCGAGATTCTTTCAGATTCCGGACTGGAAGTGGACATTGCTGATAACGTAGAGCATGCTACTCTCATCCTAAAAGAGCAACCGCATCGGCTCGCCGTGGTGGACCTTTCGCTCTCGCCCAAAGACCACAATAACTACGACGGGTTGCGCGTCCTCGATGCGGTTAGACGCGTTGACCCAAACTGCCAGACCATCCTTCTGACTGGCTTTGCAACTGTTGAATTGGCCGTCACCGCACTGACGGATTATGGTGCCTTTACCTTTCTACGTAAGGAAAGTTTCCATCGCAGTCAATTTCGTGACATTATCAACCGGGTTTTGCTCAGTGCTCCCCATTCGAATCCATCAACATCTGCTCCTTCTTCTACAGAAACATCTGCGCCTCCTGCAAAGGCCAAAACTGTGACAACCAGGCAATCAGCCGAAAGAGCTTTGGTTGTGGAAGACGATGCCGGATGGCGAAGTATTCTGGAGGAACACTTAAATGATGCCGGGTTCAGTGTGCGGGTGTGTTCAGGTTTCGGTGATGCGCTTGGATTTCTGCGACGGGAACGATATACATTGGCGGTGATCGATCTGTCACTAAAAGGTTCGATACGTTACGCGTGGGATAAGAATAAGACAGATGAACATCCGGAAGGATACCAATTACTTGCCAGCGCCCGTGCCAAAGGCATACCGACAATTGTGGTCAGCGGCATTTCAGAACCGCAGGAGATCCAGCGAATCTATTCCGAGCATTTCATCTCAGCTTACATTGAGAAACGAGCTTTTGACCGCGCCGCGTTCCGTCGTGTGGTGGAAGAGACAAGAATAATGCGTCAGTCACTCAGCGAGTTGAATGCGTTGACCGACCGCGAACGTGAAGTACTGGATCTATTGGCGCAAGGGCTCACGAACAAGGAAATTGCAGAGAAACTTGTTATCACGACTAATACTGTCAAACGGCATTTGAAGGCGATCTTTGAAAAATTGGATGTTCACACGCGCTCCGCAGCTACGGCCAAAGCAACTATAGGGTGAAGCAAACGATTCGAACTATTTTTGGGAAGGGAATAATAAATATACTTGACAAACCTTTTGGTCTGCAAATCGTGTTCTTGCCTAAAAAGATAGATACAAAAAAAGAAACAATAAAGTCCGGCGATTAGGCTGGACTTGTCTTTTTTTAATCCCTACCCCTAGTGACGGTGGGAGCAAGAGGCAGACATGAGGGAGGGTTGTTATCGTGACCATAATAAGCCGGAATAGAAGAGTGCTATAATACCGATGAGTAAGGAGGTCGCAATGACTGAATTAGACAAGGGGCAGAAAGCAGACCAACGACCCAAAAAATACCTATGGCTTGGGTATGGAAATTATGGGGGCTCGCCGAATCCGCAAATTGGCGGGGGAATTATCAGAGATCCAGCTTTATTTGAAAAACTTTACACAAAAACGGCACTTTCATCGAAGACGTGTTTTATGTATGCCGTCGCTGTGTCGGTTGCATTGACGGCGCTAGTCATGCTGTTGGCCTGGGGTCTATCACTGGTCGTGAGATAAGAAACCGTTATCTAAAAATTGTAATACCTTACCACGGACGCAGACGCATTGGGTTTGCGAAGTATATGATTCCCTTATTTTTTATGCCGTCGTTCCAGCTCAGCCTGGACATCTGAGAGGGAAATATTACGCGCGGCTAACAGCACGAGTGTGTGATAAGTAAGGTCCGCAACTTCCTCGATCAGGCGTTGATCATTCTGCGCAAGCGCCGCAACAATGACTTCGCTCGCCTCTTCGCCAACCTTTTGAGCGATCTTCGGCAGGCCCTCTGCAAACAAGCTGGAAGTGTAAGACCCAACGGTTGGCCTATCCCTGCGCTCCTGGATCACATCAAACAACCATTGAATGCTCATTTGGATTCCTCCATGTTTCGATAAAAACAAGATTGATTTCCTGTGTGGCAGGCCGGGCCTGTAGGATTCACACGGATCAGCAAAGTGTCTGCATCGCAATCAACGCGGACTTCAACGACATGCTGAACGTTTCCTGAAGTCGCACCCTTATGCCATAATTCATTGCGACTGCGCGACCAGAAATGGGTCTCGCCTGTCTCAAGCGTCAAGGACAAAGATTCGGCGTTCATGTACGCCAGCATTAGCACTTGATCCGTTGCTGCATCCTGCACGATGGTGGGGATCAAACCTTGCGCGTCAAACTTTAGACTTTTAGTGATTACCATTTCCATAGCTTTACTCCGCCTCCAGCGCCGGGCGCACGGGTATATCCCAGTTTTGTAATTGTTTCTTCAAATCAAAGATACTCAATTTACCATCGTGAAAGAGCGACGCGGCCAGCGCAGCATCTGCTTTGCCATCCGTTAGAACCTCAGCAAAATGGGACGGAGTTCCAGCTCCGCCTGAAGCGATGACTGGCACAGACACAGCCTCCGCGACCGCGCGCGTTAGTTCCAGGTTATAGCCAGCCAGAGTGCCATCGGCATCCATGCTGGTGATCAGGATTTCGCCTGCGCCGAGTTCCACGCCGCGGGCTGCCCATTCGATCGCATCCAGGCCCGTTGGGATACTTCCGCCATTCACGTAGACCTCCCAGCCTGGGCCGTTGTCATGTCTCCTCGCATCGATTGCCAATACAATACATTGTGCGCCGAACCGCGCTGCACCTTCTGATATAAGCCGCGGGTCTTTCACTGCTGCCGAATTGATGCTGATCTTGTCCGCGCCGGCCAACAGGAGATTACGCATATCGTCCACTTCGCGAATCCCTCCGCCAACTGTCAGCGGCATAAAGACCGTGTCCGCCACGCGGCCTACCAGTTCGAGTGTGGTTTTACGTCCCTCCTGTGTGGCGGAAATATCAAGGAAGACCAGTTCATCTGCGCCCTGCGAGTCATATGAGCGCGCCTGTTCCACAGGGTCGCCGGCGTCGCGCAAGTGCAGGAAGTTAATGCCTTTGACCACACGCCCATCCTTGATATCAAGGCATGGGATGATTCTTTTTGCCAGCATGAGCTACCTCCTGTAAAGCAATTTTCAGATCAAGCGTGCCTTCGTATATTGCGCGGCCAACGATCACACCGGAAAAATCTGCATCGCGTGCCGCCATCACATCTTCCAGCGTGTGCACGCCGCCCGAAGCGATCACATCCAGGCCACTGACATCAGCCAGTTCGCGCGTCGCATCGATATTCAACCCGCGCCCCAAACCATCCCGGCGGACATCTGTAAAGATAACGGTACGCAGGCTCAGGGTCCGCATTTGAAGCGCAAGGTCGAGTGCAGAAATTCCACTATCCGATTGCCAACCGCGCACGCGCACCAGTCCATCGCGCGCGTCGATTCCAACAGCAACTCGCTCCGCGCCAAAACGAGTCAAAGCATTCGCAACCACAGCGGGTTGTTCAACTGCGATCGTGCCAAGCACAATCCGGCTCACACCTAAAGCCAGTGCGCGCTCAATGGCCGCGAGGGAACGAAGTCCGCCACCGAACTGCACACGCGCACCAAAACTTTTTGCAACACTCAAAATTGATCCAAGCGCCGAACGATTCGCATGATCGCTCTCGCCAAAAGCGCCATCGAGGTTGACCACATGTAGCCAACTCGCGCTATCGCTCAACCAACGCCGCGCTGTCTCCGCCGGATCATCGCTATACGCGGTCATACGCGCCGGGTCGCCCTCCTTCAAACGCACCACGCGCCCCGCACGCAAATCAATTGCTGGATAGATCGTAAAGCTCATGCCGCCTCCAGAAAATTTTTCAGAATTCTCAAACCCACTGCCTGGCTTTTCTCCGGATGGAACTGCACACCGAAGATATTTCCGCGTTGCACCGCGCAGGCATAAGTTAAGCCATATTCCGTCGTTGCAAGAATATCGGATGATTCCTCTGGCTGACAGTAATACGAATGGTTGAAATAAACGTACGCCCCGGCATTGACCTGATTAAATAGCAGCGCATCTTTCCGCGTCTCAACTTGATTCCAGCCGGTATGCGGAATCTTAACTGAAAGCGACTCTGCAAAACGCTCCACGCGGCCTGGCAACAGGCCGAGTCCTTTGTGTTGCCCCAGCTCCTCGCCAATATCAAAGAATGCCTGCATCCCAACACAGATACCAAGTAGAGGAATGCCGCGCGCCGCCACTTCCTTAACAACAGAGTCTAATCCGCGCGCTCGCAAGCCGAACATAAAATCACCGAACGCGCCAACTCCTGGCAGGACGATGCGTCTGCCCGATAAAACTTTTTGCGGGTCGTCTGTGCGCTCCACAGTTGCACCGAGACTCTCCAGCGCCTTTTGCACGGAACGCAGGTTGCCTGTTCCCGCGTCGATCAGGATAACATCATTCATCGCGTCAATGTCCCTTTCGTGGATGGGATCGCTCCTGCGCGGCGCGGGTCAATTTGAGTTGCGCGGTCCAAGGCGCGCGCCCAGGCTTTGAAGAGCGCCTCCGCCTGATGATGGTCGTCGCGGCCATAGAGCACGCGCGCGTGTAAATTGCAACGCGCGGTGATCGCAAATGACTCAAAGAAGTGCGGAAACAAAGTAGTGGGAATATCCCCGATGTAAGGCGTATGCCATTCCGTTTGAATGACCGAATAGGGACGGCCCGATAGATCAATCGCAACATGTGCCAATGTTTCATCCATCGGCGCGAAGCAATCGCTGATGCGAATGATGCCTTTGCGGTCACCCAGTGCCTTATCAAAAGCCTGTCCCAATGCCAACGCGACATCTTCGACTGTATGATGAGCATCTATATGCAAATCACCTTTTGCCCGCACAGACAAGTCGAACAAGCCATGCACAGCGAGATGTGTCAGCATGTGATCGAGAAAACCAACTCCAGTGGAAATCTCAGGCTTGCCTGTTCCATCTAAATCCAGTTTGATTCCAATTTGAGTTTCGTTGGTCTGACGTGCTATTTCGGCGGTTCGCATGATCACTCCTTTATTCGATGTCATTCTGAGCGTAGCGAAGAATCTTGCTCTGCAATCTGAGATTCCTCGTCGACGCTTCGCATCTCCTCAGAATGACATAATTGTTACAAAACGTTGAACGCACTCAGCAGCTTATCCGTATCTTCCGGTTTGCCCACGCTGATGCGGATGTGGTCGCGCAGACCGGGTTTATTGAAATAGCGCACAAGGATGCCATGCTCCTGTGCCAGTCTGGTTTTTAACTCGGAAGCATCGCGTTCAACCACGCGGCAAAGAACAAAATTCGAGCGTGTCGGATAAGGTTGTAAATATGAAATTTCCTGCAGCGCAGAAAACAATCGCTCGCGTTCATTTTTCAGAAGCTCCACCATCACAGCCAGTTCATC
>JAXIPJ010000245.1:0-3874 GCA_045402985.1 Anaerolineales bacterium | reverse complement strand
CGCAAGATCGTTGAAACGACTGGCAGTTTACTGGAACGCCTACTACCGAAATCCATTCATGCTGTGACTGCCCAAGGCTTTGAACTCAAGGTCGCTCTGTTTGTCCTGGCCTGCAGTATCAACTTCCTTTGGTAGCAACTTGAGTTAAATACCTGAAGCTTCTGCTTGCGGATTCGGTCGCGCGGCGTTGAAAGATCCGGAGGGCGCAGTATCCGGGGTCTTCCAAAAGCGTAAGTGGATAAATCACGGCGTAGTTCAGCCGCTGTACCTCTCACAATTTGAGGGAGGCTGGGTAGGGGTTGAGATGTATGCTTCGGAGTCATATATCCGCCGTCCAAAAACCTATGAATATGTGAATTGCCTCCATTCTCTCGTTTATAATAAACAGGGGATCGAGTTGCTTAAAACTTTGCAGTGGCATTGAATGCATTTAAGATGAAGGAGGATAATGAGATGCCTACGAAAAAACCATTAGTCAAATCCTCGCTAAAGGACGCTGCTTTGGCCACGGATGCGGATGCATTGCGTGCAGCGGGGAGAATCCAACCGGTAAGAAACAGAGGGCTGGCGACGATCCTGAGAGTTCTGCCGTGGATCGCATTGATTATCGCACTTGCCGTTCTTTTCCCTGGAAATCTATTTGGCGCGGGTGGCCCGCAGATCTTCGGCACAGGAGTGGTCACTGTCGTCCTTGTCCTCTTCGCCTTTCAGACTCTGCTGGCTTGCGTGCCAGAAACCCTATCAGCACTCTGGCGTAGAAAATTAATCCTTGCCAGACCCAACCAGTTTGAAACAATGCCAGAACAGGATGATGGGCAGGCTATAGATCATAACGAACATGCAGTAAGATATCTGGCTTACGTGAAGGGATTTGAAGAATTGCTCAATAACAGAAGATGGCAGGTGGGAATGATCATCGCTTTTGAGCTATTGGTGAATTTGTGGCTTGGTTTCCTGAATTTGAATTTTCTGAATAACCTGATCCATGGAAATATCAGCTTGCTCAGTTTGGCGGAACTCGTCATCGATATGACCCTCGCCGCTCTGATTGCGCCGATGGCATGGAGACTGATCGTCATCGGCTGGCAAATCTGGCGTCTGCCTGTCGAATTCGATCTGAAGGTTCAGTTTGAACATCCCGATCAATGTGGGGGACTCGAGCCGTTGGGCAACCTGTGTTTATGGAATATTTTAATTATCAGCCTGCCTCTGATCTTCCTTGGCGGGTGGCTCCTGATCGCACGAAGCGATACTTCCAGTTTTTCATTTCATGACAGCCCATTGTGGGTCAGTGTACAGCAGCAGGCCCTAGCTTATGCGGATGTCAACGCCAAACTGCTCTGGGTGCTGATTCCTTTTACCATTTTGGGCTTTATCCTGCCTCTCTGGAATACACATCGCGTCATGGTGGATAAGAAAAAGAGAATGCTCGTGCAACTCGACGAGTACCTTGAGAATATCACAAACCAGTGGCATGCGGCGATGACAAAGATCAGCGATCTGACGCCGGCGGAGGAGAAGGAGAAACTGGAACGGCTTGAGTTTGCCCACCAGATCTATCAACGACAAAAACGCGTCCCAGTCTGGCCCATCAACCTGAATATCTTCCTCAAGTTCGCCTCCACTCAAGTCATCCCATTGTTCAGCTTGACAGGTATTGGGCCTGGGATCGTTAAGATATTGTCTCTATTAGTTGACTTCATATCTTCCTCTTCATAGAGGCGGCGTCAAAGTTTTGCGATCTAGACAGCCTTCAAAAGCCCTTATCTTTCAACCAGGTCAGAATGAATTCGGCCAGTTCGCGCCATCCGCTGTCGATCGTTAGTGAATGTCCGCGGCGAGGGAACTCTTTGAGCTCTGTCACGGCCTTCGACTTGCCATAAGCTCTGAGCGTGCTCTTTACCAGTACGGGCGGAACCGTGTTGTCATCGGCGCCCGAGATGAGCAGCAACGGGCCGCGGGTCGCATTCATCACGTTGACCTTCGTCGCTGAATTGGGGTTGAAGGTGGCAGTCGCAGCCTGAAAAAGTGGACGTCCAGGAGCAGGCATCGCGTACCTGGCGTAAAGTTCCCTGGCTTCCTGCTCTGAAACGGCGTTGGTGAAGCCAAAGCGGAACTGTTGCTCAGTTAGGGACACCGCTCGCTTGAGATTGAATGGATTCCCAAGAACCGGGAATGAGGACTTCAGCGCAGAGATCGGCAATTCAGGCACGCCCTTGATGGGAGCCGGGTCGATGGCGATGGCTGCGGAGGCCAGGTCGCGGCCAAGCAGGTTCTGCACCAAAAGGCCGCCGAACGAGTGACCAATGACGATGGGCTTCTGCTTGAACGCTTTGATCTGTTTGGCGATATGGTCCGCGATCTCGGTAACGCCATAGCCAGCAACCGCATCGGCGTTCCTGCGGGTTGCCTCGGTGGTTTCAACATCGCCCGGCCAGTTCGCAGCAATGGTCTCGTAGCCGTTCTCGCGGAAGAACTTCGTCCAATTATCCCAGGACTCCGCATGAAGCCAGAGACCGTGGACAAAAAAATCGGTGGTTTTGCAGAATTTTCAGGTGACATGACTACACTCCTCGTTGTGGTTCGCCCCTTGGAGACTCCAAGTCGCGACTTAGCAGATGACTCACCAGCAGGGCCCGTTTAAGAACGCTCTGCTACAGTCGGAGTCCATCAAGCGGTGAAAGTATACCGCTCCCCTTCATCACGATGTGGGTATAAATTATTTATGAGGATTTATCACAGTATACCTTTCTCTTTCATTGCAGTCTGCGCGAAATATAGTATTTCACACCTCATCATTGCATGGAAAATCGTAGTATTACGATCACGAATAATGAACTCTATTTGAGTGCAGCATCTTTCTCGGCGCAACCAATTGCCAGATAGGCACGTATATACTTATGGACGCGCATAACAGTTATGATGAACCACCGTTATGCAGTATAGGATCCCTCTAAAAATGCGTCGGCTGTGGAGAAAAACCACATTAAACGGGCGTTTCCCAGACCCGCGTGTTTGTAAGAGCGGAAAAATCAATCAATTTTGCGGGTGGTGCATCCTATAACCGCCCAACCAAAACGAAGGAGAAAAATATGAGTACCAAGGAACATGAATACACTGAAGAAACGAGTCATGCAAAATCGGTCCTCGCCGGGCTTGTCATTGGTGGCCTGGTGGGAGCCGGAACAGCCCTGCTCTTTGCGCCACAAGCCGGAGAGAGGACGCGCTCCGAACTGCAACAGGGCGCTTTGGAACTGCGTGACCGCACATCGGAAACTGTGAAAGACACAATTACGCAGGCCAAATCCAGGGCCAATCAGATCAAGGCTGATGTGCAAATAAAAGCCGGAGAAATCCAGCACCAGGGAAAGGATCTGATCGCTAAACAGTTGGATCGTGTAGAAAAGGCTGCAGTCGCCAGTAAGAAAGCCATCCAGGAGTCCTAAGTCCGAGGCTGGTTTTTGCCGGCAAACGCGCGTAGTACGCTTAACCCTCTCCCACCCTGGTTTTCGTTCAGGATGGGAGAGGGTTATTTTTTGTGGAGGCGGCTCAAGGTCGCATTACAGAGTGCCGCACAAATACCTAAATTCGAAGTAGGCAATTTAGCCTGCAATTTATTCCAAAAAGTTTGGTAAATAATGAGATAAGCGGTAAGAACCGTTTGCTTGAATTTCCCACAGTCGGAATATAATGGCGACAGTCGCTTGATAAACGAGTCTCGGCAAAATATCCTACTCGGGTCTCTCGACGGAAACGGATTCAGCATGGCAAAATTGATCCCCGCTGCAGAACGCATCTTACGCGCCCGCGAGCTGATCCAAAAAGCCCGCGGCCTTCCCGTCCCACAAGAGGGGTTGGGCAAGAGCGATTTTTC
>JAXIPJ010000081.1:0-4277 GCA_045402985.1 Anaerolineales bacterium | reverse complement strand
ACTTGATGATGATCCGTGCATTTTCTTCAGGAGATGAACCATATCCCTTGAGCGTGATCTCAGGGTCAATGGGTGGTTCATAGGGATCGTCCACGCCGGTGAAACCCATTGGCTTTCCATCTTCCATCGCCTGGCGGGCTTTGGCATACAGACCCTTCACATCGCGTTCTTCGCAGATCTCAATGGGGGTATCCATATAGGCCATGATGAAGTTCTTACCCACCATCTTGCGGGCTTCTTCACGCGCCGAGCGATATGGACTGATGGCTGCGCAGATCACCGCGCCGCCGGCCCGGGCGATCTCGCTGGCCACAAAGCCGATGCGCAGAATGTTGATGTCGCGGTCTTCACGGTTGAAGCCAAGTCCTTTTGAAAGATGCGTGCGCACCACATCGCCATCCAGGATGGCAAGCTCGCGTCCGCGCTCAAGCATGAGGGAAGTTAAAACCTGTGTGGTCACGCTCTTACCCGAGCCGCTCAAGCCAGTGAACCAGATACAGAAACCCTGCTTATTGCGCGGTGGGTACGTCTCTCGCATGATCTCGGCAGTCTCGGGGCGGGTGAACCATTCAGGTAAAAGTTTGCCCTTAGCGAGATAATCATCGCGCACCTGCGTGCCTGAGATGTTGAGGGTCTTGGCGCCCTTCGGCACATCCTTCTCTTCCACATAACGATCTTCATCGGGGAGATAAACCAGCATTTCAAACGGGATCATCTTGACGCCGAGTTCGGATTCGTATTTTTTCATGACTTCCTGCGCGTCATACGGACCGTAGAATGGTTTGCCCGTGGAATCATTTCCGGGGCCCGCGTGATCGCGCCCGACAATGAAGTGATTAACTCCGTAGTTGCGACGGATGATGGCGTGAAGCAGCGCTTCTTTGGGTCCGGCCATGCGCATGGCAAGCGGGAGTAGGCTGAGCAATGTGTCCTTCTTGTCGTAATAATTATCTGCCAAAGCTTTGTAGGTACGGACACGCGTGTAGTGATCCACATCGCCGGGCTTGGTCATACCAACCACAGGATGAATGATGAGCGAGCCTTTCACTTCGGCGGCGGCGCGCTTGGTGAGTTCCTCGTGAATACGATGCAAAGGATTTCGCGTCTGGAATGCGACAACGTTATCGTGCCCCATTTTCTCGAGTATCTCACGCACCTGCGCAGGCGTGCGGCGCAGTTCGATAAAGTCGTGATATTTGGGCAGGTTCACGACCTTGATCGCGCCGGAAATGCAGACCTTGTCCCAGCGCTCCATTTCAGAGACCATTGGGTGGCGCGGATCATTCGAACCGTAGGCCAGCGCAGCTTCGGTGGCGAGGTCCCAATGATAGACCTCGTCCAGGTTCATGATGGCGATCACATCGTTATTCGAGTTGCGAAGCACCACGTCTTCGCCGACGGGTGGCAATTCCTTGGGGTTAGCGGTCAGTGTGATGGGCAGCGGCCAGAAAGTCCCATCCGCAAGGCGCATTTCGCGCAGCACACGTACGTAATCTGCCTTGCCCATGAAAGTCGTAAGAGGCGAGAAGCCGCCTGTAGCGAGCAATTCCAGGTCACAAAGATTGCGCATGGTGATCTTGATGGACGCCAGTTGGGCAGAGCTGGCGATCAGTTGCTCGCGCTCCGATTCATCCACAACCAGGTTCACCAATTTTCCCCCGTATGGGGCAATAAGTTTTGCTTTCGACATGTATTTACTCCTTCAAAAATTTCTTAGATAAACCAGGCGCCATTATAGCGCGGTTGCTTCATAATTCAGACGTTGAATTATAGGTTTGGTTACAGATATGCAAGTAAATGAGGTCTAAATTCCTCGTTCCATGCGCTTCGTTACCTGATCAACGAAATAATCCGACTCTTTTCCTGCGACTCTTTGGCTGCCAACGCGAGACGCAAAGCCATGATGCCATCTGCCAGACTGGAAATCGGTTCTTTCTGACCTCGAACGGTCTTCACGAAATGACGCGTTTGCGCCACGAAAAGCTGATTTCGATCGAAGCCCACGGGCGGGGAAAAGGATTCGATAACGGGAGCAGGCGGAATGTCGGAGTATGAGCCGAAGGGCGCAGGCATCTTATGGAAGTGAAGCATCCCATCCGCATTATCCCAGCGCAGAGTCCCGTTTGTTCCAACTATTTCAAGTTTATGAACGGGCGGGCGCTGGACGTAATTCAAGTGCACACCGCCAATTGTCCCATTTTTGAATTTCAATCCGATCTCGGCAATATCCTCCACGTCTACATTGAGCGGGGAAATGTGTCCGTTGAACGACCACAATGATTCGACCTCGCCGATGATGAAGCGCAAATAATCTAATGGATGCGTGAGCGTGAAGATGACGCCGCCACCAAGAACTGCACGCGCCGCGTAGCTCTGACGATAATCCTCCCACGGATGCCACTGCGGAAGATATTCTCCCCAGTGAACATGAACAGTTAAAATTTTGCCGAGCGCGTTTGCCTGGATCAATTCGCGCGCTTTGTTGAGCGTGGGATGATAGCGGAATTGGAACCCAACCAAAATTTTGCTGCCACTTTTTTGCGCGGCTTGTTGCAAAATATCCAATCGTTCCAGTGAATTCGACACCGGCTTCTCAAGCAAAATATGGCAACCTGCTTCGGCGGCTGGGATGGCGATATCAAGATGCATGGCAGTTGGGTTGGCAACAATGACCGCATCGGGTTTATGTTTTTTCAAGGCTTCCTGAATTTCGGTTTCAACAGAGAAGCCTGCGAGTTCGTCATCAGGCAATGTGGCCCGATGGCTTCGCAAGAGAACGATATCTTTTTCGCCGAGCGCGATTAAATTACGAAAGTGTCTACGACCAATCGAGCCGAGCCCAGCGATGAGAAACTTCATGCCAATTCCTTGTGATATGCAATAAAGAGATTTACCATTTCAAAGCCAAGGGCACGATAAATATCCAAGGCGTTTTCATTATCACCATAGAACTCAAGAGTAATGGCATTTATTCCCTTTTTGCGTAGATGTTGAATCCCCGCGAGCACAAGTTGCCGTTGATACCCCTCTTCACGATATTCTTTGATTACTCCCGGTGCATCCAGCAAATCAACTTTATTGCCATTCTCATTTTGTTTGCCTTCGGGTTTTAGTGAACAGATCCCTGAAACTATATTTTTAGAGTCGAAGAGCAAAAGGATATCGCCCGCGTCATAGTACTTCAGAAATCGAGGAGACTGGATCTCTTCCTCAGTCCGCTTGTCATTATGTTGATGTCCCCACATATTCAGATAACAATTATCCAACGCGGCTAATAGAATTAATGGATCATTCACCTCAGAATATCTCTTTAATGTAAAGCCTGGCGGAAATCCAAATGATGGTATCACAAATTCATCTGGCGCTTTCATCGCGCCCGATGAACCTACCGGAACGAATCCCTGGTGTTTCAAGAATAAGTTTGAAGCGGAATTATGTTCATTGGCATAAACAAGAATATTCTTTGAGTCAAATTCACGCGCCCGGTTCAGAGTCAATTCAAGTAATTGACTCCCTAACCCCTTCCGTCGCTTTGATGGATGGACAACTACATAAATCGTGCAGCGTTGCGAGGGCTGCTCGAGTGCCACCCCGTATCCAACCAGCTTTCCTTCTGCCTCTGCAATCCATGCATCTTGCGCTGGGCGATAGTTCGGCCATGTCAACGAGTTTCGCAAATATTCTTCCGACGCATCCTCTCCATCTCGGTCAATCGACTCGATCTCGGCCAAAATGTGTGCGAGAGGAGATAAATCTGTTTCAGGAGCATAATGACGAACTCTGAAAGCATTATCCATTTTTACCTACCAGTTCAAATCTTTTTCATATTTCCACTTGATCAGCATCTCGCCCGCGATTTCCTTGAAAATGGATTTGTCGCGCGGGGTAAAGAGATGTTCCCAATTTCCGGCATGACCTTTCGGCAGAAAGGATGCGATTCCTTCATTCCTTTTAGCTTGCCACTCCTCGTCGGGGTTGGACTCCATTTCGGCTTTGATCTTCTCCTCCAAAGCGTCATCGATGCTCTTTACGCCAAGAAATTTCCACAAGCGGGTGAGTTCTTCAAAGGGGCGCTCAAGCACATCCTCATAACGCAGGCTGCAATATTGATCCCCAAATAATCGTTTTCCTTCCTCTTCCGTTTCCTGTACATTTGTTATCCATCCCTTCGCCACGCGGCGAATGACTGTTTCAGTAAAGATGGAACGTGTGCCATTTATAAATGGAGTCTGGTCTTTGCTTAGTTCTTCGATGATGCGTTTATCCTCCGCTTTCAG
>JAXIPJ010000264.1:0-34435 GCA_045402985.1 Anaerolineales bacterium | reverse complement strand
TCGTCTTCGGTCATTAGTTCATAGAGGGTGTCAACATCCCGCATTACAACAAGATCATTTATCTGTGAACTCATATTTTCCTCCAACAGGAATTCTTTGCCGTATTGTATCACTTTGATCTAACGGCACCTCGTCACAGATCGCCTACACGACGTAACCTATACTAATTCTTTGGGGGATATGATTTATGGAATAGTGCATTATGATTTAGGAGAATAGGATCATGCAGAAAAATGTTCAAGGGATTTTTCAGCCAAATTCTGATCGACCTGGGTGAACTGGAGGGTGATTATCGCGTTTTTCATCTGAAAAATGATATAGCGCAAAGCATCCTTTCCATGTCCATTGCCAGCATCAGCATGTTGGGCATGTTGAGGATGGATGCCTTATATTTCGGGGATAGGCCAGACCTGTTCATGTTATTGGTGACCTATCGCGTCGGATTTGTCTTTTTGACCATCCTTTCCATGCTCGCAATCCACAAAGCACGTAAAGTAAGGGTATATGACCGTCTGGTGCTGGGATGGATATCATTTACCATTCTATTTCTCGTTCTCTCCAATTTCACACGCCCGGCAAACTACCTGACCACGGCATTTGACATTATTGTGCCCTTTGCCATTTATGTGCTTTCGCCCCTCAAAGTGTTTTATAGCATTGCGCTGGCATTCGGTTTTTCAATGGGCACGCTATATGTCGATCATTTTTTCAAGCTAGGAGTTGACCCCTTCACCTTGAGCGCCGCTACCGCCGCACAATTCGTTGTCCATGCGCTGGGGCTCGGCTCGGCCTTACAGATCCAATCGTATCGCCGAAAGTCTTTCAAGGCTTACATGGATGAAAAAGATGCCAAAGAGATGGTGGCATATATGGCAAACATTGATCCACTTACGAAGAGTCTGACACGGCGTCATTTTTTCAATATTGCTCAAAGCGAATTTCAGCGTTTCTCGCGTTACCACAGACCGTTGTCGGCATTGGTACTCGACACTGATAACTTTAAAAACATCAACGACACATACGGGCATCATGCTGGCGATCTGGTTCTCAGAAGTTTCTCTCTCGTGGCCATTGAGCAGAAGCGTGTGCAGGATACCTTCGGCAGGCTGGGAGGAGAAGAGTTCGGATTGCTGCTGCCAGAGACGAACCTGGAACGGGCCAGAGTGGTGGCAGAGCGTATTCAGAAAACGTGGGAGAAATCACCAGTCAACATGGATGGCGTGCCGATCCATTCAACTGTGAGCATTGGCGTAGCGGAGGCAGGTGTTGAAGACAAATCCTTTGAAGACCTTCTGCGCCGGGCAGACCAAATGATGTATAAAGCCAAGGAACGCGGGAAAAACCAGGTCGCTGCAGAATGAACAACTCCCACTTTAGAAAGTGGGAGTTGTTGTCTAAGTAATGACGCGTGTTATCTGGCACTGCTCTGAAGGAGGATGTAGATCACCAGGGCTGTAACGAGCAGGATCGTGATCTGCACAGATGGACGCATAAACACCGAGCGACGACGATATTCCGTGGGGTTACGTCGACGGCGACGTTCTCTATTTCTATACATGCCTGCCTCTTTGAAAAGCTAGAATGATTGGATGGCGCTTTCAAGATCATGAAATACTTTGAAGAAGAGTTTCAAGCCTGCCATCTCCAGTATTTGATCCACGCCGGGCTGCGGGCTGAGGAGCTTGACCCGTTTGCGCGCATTGGCGTTATGAGTGAAATCAGGGCGCGTCTCTTTGCCCTCCTGCTCCACTTCCTGCTGGCCACCGCTATAGATCAAGGAAATTTTATGGATGGCCACCAACCCGGCACTGCTGATGAACGGTACCTCGCTCAGGTCCAGAATGAGATTGTGCACAGGCCTTTTGTAGATCTCCTGCGCCTGGTTGATAATTTCCACAAAGTTCGATGCGTCGACATTACCCTTGATACTCATGACTGCCACAGGCTCCTGCGCCTCGTGGATGGATACTACTATTTCCATGGGTCCTCCGCTTATTACTAACGGAAATTAAACTCTTCATAGTGAAGATTGTCCTTCGGCACGCCCAGCTCCAGAAATTTTTTCTCGAAAGCCATGGTCATTGGCAAAGGCCCGCACATGTAGACGTGATAGGAGCGTACATCTCCCTCTACGTTTTTTATAATGTCTTCGATCCTCAACGAACCATCCTTTGCCGAATAGCGGATGTGAACCTTCAGGCGCGCATTCTTGGCATCTGCAGCTTCAAGTTCATCCACAAAGATGGCCTCCTCCGGATGCCGAACTGTATAGTAAAGGTCCACGTCGTGCGCCAGGGTGCCGTCCATGTCGCGCACAAAAGACAAAAAGGGTGTCAGACCAATACCGCCCGCGATCCAGATTTGTTTGGGGCCGCCCGTCTTGTAATTGAACATGCCATACGGACCCTCAATGGTCGCGTCTGTGCCTTCTTTCAGATCGCTGAAAAGGTCACGAGTGAAATTTCCGCTAGCTTTGATCGTCAGGCGCAGCACGTCTTCAGAGGGTGCACTGGAGATCGTAAATGGATGAGACTCGTTCAACATCTTATCACGCGGAAAGCGCACGAACAGGAATTGCCCGGCGCGATGCTTGCGAATGGCATCCTTGCGCGGCCGCATGATGACTTCGGTGCTGGAGTTGTTCGGGTGCTTCACAGACTCCACTTTATAAGGCAGATACTGCTTGAAAAAGCGCCCAAAGATTTCCGTATAAAGATACGATACCGTGCCAATGATAAAGAAAATTTCCACCCATGTGATGGCGATCAGCGCGTCCAGGGCGCTCGGGACCGTCAAAGAGTGGATGAAGGCCAGGATAAAGAAGATGCCAATGTAACGCTTGAGCCTTTTCCAGTCCTCGTAGTCACCACCAGTGAGTCGATTTAGAAAGGGAATGCGGGGGGCCAGTGTGATCAGCACGATGGTGACGATACCAGTGAAGGCGATGACAGCCAAGTAATTGCCGAGGGCCCAACCAGTAGTCGTAATGGGCACCGTAAGCACATGGGCAAAGATCAGTAGAAAGGCAGCAGTGCTGGTGTGGCGATGGGTCATATACATTTTGTCCAAGCCGCCAAAATATTGCTCAGCCCACTTCGGACGCGTGGAGAGAAAAAGCGAACATGCCATCAAAATAATGTTGTTTGCGCCGATGACTTCGCCCACGTACTGGCGGGCGAAGTTCGGGCGCCCATCATTCTCAGGTGGGAAAACCAACCAGACAACAATGTTTAGGATCACAAGCGCGATAATGGCATAATTGCCGAGATTGCGTTTCATAGAGTGGTGTCTCCAGAGTTTGCTCCTAGCAATTGCAAACAATATTTGACTTCTTAACAAATCACGGGCAGTGCCAGAGAATTTCACAGAGCCTTTTAAAAAATGGTTTTCTCTGTGAAACCTGTGGCTAAATGATTCTCGCGATCAGAAGGACTTCACCGCTTCCTCGAGATCAGCATAGATCTCAAACACGCGGTCAAACCCGACCATCTCCAAAACACCTTTTACTTCTTCGCGCGGGTTTGCCAGCTTTACATGCTTTTGGATACCTGCTTCACTTGAGCGCCCCATTGAGCGATAAGCAGACCAACCCTGATCTGTATCAGGCATTTCCTCCCCTTTCGTCAGCAGAGCCACGCTGTGCAAAGCCACCAATCCGGCACTGCTAATATAAGTGAGGTCAGTCAGATCCAATAGAAAATCGTGCGCGCCTGCGTCATATAGTTCCTTTGCTTTTGTAATCAGATCCTGATAACTCTGACCATCCAGCTGGCCCTCAATACGTAACACAGCCACTTCCACGCGGCCCATTTCTTTTTTAACTGCAATATTCATTTCTCCTCCATCAATTTTTCGAAGTGAATTGCCCAATTATATACTGTCTTTTCTTTCCAAGCGCTCCAGACGACGGGCAATTTCATCCAGCCAATGCTTTCGCATGTAGGTAGGCATTTCCATTTTCTCCGCGCATAACATCGCGGACCTTGTCCACTTGAGCGCCGTTTTTATGTCGCGTAATTTATGTTCATAATGTTTTGCCAATTCAACAAAGGCATATAAATGACCTCGTTCCGCCGCCGCCTGCCACAATCGGATTGCCTCGTTTAAGTCACCGCGTTTCTTTTGCAGGATGGATAACCGCTTCACTGCCAGGCCGAAATCTGATTCCGTTAAACCTTGCTTTACCTCAGCTGTTGAAGGGTCCCACTCGAGTCCACGTTCGAAGAGGCGGGCGGCTTCGTCCCAGTGACCGAGGTCCTCAAAGAGCTTTGCCAGCGCGATGAAATCGAGTCCGTGTTGCACATGCCCATCGTAGGGAGTTTCCAGCATATTGTTAATGTGTGAGAGCAGCGCAGCCATCGCAACCACATCCATGGCGTTGTGGTAGAACACACCTCCCAGCGGACGCGCATCCCCGGTACGCAGATAATCAAAATACAACCAGGGAATTTCGTAACCTGGCACTTCCTCGGTGGAACGCGCCAAACCAAGAATATTTTCTTCAAGGTATTTCAAAGCGCGCGAGGGAAGTCTGTCGCGCCATAACCTGCGCGCCAGAGGCAGCAGGTCGATGTGGGAATAGTTTTTATATGGAACAGGGATGCGATGCAGTGAGTAACGCGTGGTGAGCAGAGGCGCGTCAAAAGATTTGCCATTGAATGTGATCAGCGCCTTACATGGTGCAAGGAAGTTCGCAAGCCCTTCCAGTAAGGCGGGTTCCTCGGCGGGGTCGCGCATGAAGAATTGCTGCAAACGGAACTCGCCATCTACAAAACGCGCCACACCCACCAGAAAGGCATACGTCCCCGTGCCACCGGAGAGACCACTTGTCTCTGTATCCAGGAAGGCAAATTCAGAGAGATCCAGATCAGAAATTCGTGTATCTCTTGCCCACTGTGAGATCACAGAGAAAGGGAAGGCAGAAAGCAGGGAGGATAAGCCGTGACGATATTCGGGGTCGTAGGTTTGCTGCGCGACGAATACGTTGCCGAGCGGCGTGGGATGAAACGCGCCAGCCACGACCGAATCGATCTCATAATGGGATTCAGGCTTCGGCGGCGCGAGATGCGTTGTTCCCGTTTTAACGCCCAGCGATCTGAGTTTATCTGCAAAGGAAGATTTACCAGGAGAATCCATCTTATCTAGTCTGGGTGATTATAACCAAAGCGGACCCACCGAACAACTTGGTCCATCATGGCTTTATGAAACAAAAATGTCCGTCACAATGTGACGGACATCGTTACACAAACAGATGTGTAATTAGCGATTAAGACCCAAACGCAATTCCTCTGTAGAGAAATCGGTTTTTGGCACGGCAACCACGAACAGGCGTCCCCAACTCGAAATTCCGTCTGCTTGAATGCATGTCTGGAAAGTTAGATGATGATCGCCGGCATAAACACGTTTGAACATTTGCTCTGCGTTCAGCGTTGTGTTGTCATTCAGGTTGCGGAACGAACTCCATGGGCTATTGGGTTGCAGAGCCTGGTACTGCAATATTTCTGTCACAATGAAATACTCGACCCTTCCATCACCATAGACCAAACGGACTTCCTGTCCAACCGCGATTTGTGAAAAAGATTTGCCAGATAAATAATTATGAGCCAGCAACCCCACATTTCCGAACTGGGAAGCGATAGCAAACTGAGTAGCCTGGCCATCATTACTTGATACATAACCAGCATTTCCTGCCGGCTGCTGTACAATAGGCAATGCCAGAACATTCGGAACATAAACACCCCGCAAGGAACCTGCCTTACCGTTTTGGACTGCCTGTGAAAAAACTGTGAAATCTGGTAAACGGACAGTGTTATTCCCCATCGCCAGAGTGGGATTCGCATTGAAAAGTAATGATCCAAGCACTGCAAGTAAAAAACTTAGATTCAAAAACCTTCGAGCAATATGATGTTTGAGCGCCATTTCAATCTCCTAATCGATAAAGGCGCTCAAATCAATCCAGCGAATTTTGGTTTCGCCTTCGGCGGCCAGGCTGTCGTAGCTATACGAGTGTATAGCTGTAGATCCTTGGCTTTGCGTCCCCGTTTTTCAACGGGTTTGCCTTTATCGAACGAATAATAAGATTCCAAAAAAATGAGCCCGGTAATGGATAACCAGGCTCAATAAAATCAATCAAATGATTTCATCTTCGGCAACCTGGCGATCATAGCTGTGTTTCACACAGCTTTAGACCCTTGGCTTTGCGTCCCCGTTTTTCAACGGGTTTGCTGTTTTCGGATTTGATTGACTACATTATAGCAAAATGCTATGGTTTTACACTTTTCATTTCAGCAATATCGACTTACAGGATTGCAATGAGGCGCGAATTCAAATGGCTATCCTTTTCCGCTGGGACCATTCTGCACAGGAGCTGTAGATCACGCTGGAAGGGCAGGTTTCACTGACCGAACTCGCAGAACAGGTCACTGAAATACGATCTCGTCTTGAGCTCACCGCAAAAAAAGTGGATGTGATTCACGATCTGACCAGACTGGTATCTTTGAAAATTCAGTGGACCGTTCCGCCCACGCTCATGCAAAAACTGCGACACCCCAACATTGGGCGCGCAATTTATGTGCGCACGAAACGGCATCTGTTTTTGGAACGGGTGGCAAAGTTTGCAGGACGCTGCGCCGGAACTTCCATCCTGATCGTGGATTCGTTCGAAAAGATGTCTGTCGAATAATATTTTTCTGTTTAGTTGCCTTATAATGCTCTCATTGTTTATGGAATGGAGTTGCAATGGGCCACGTTTTTATCAGCTACAGCCATAGGGATACAGATTACGCGCACGGGCTGGCAGATAGCCTACAGCGCAATGGCTTTGACGTCTGGATCGATGAGCGTCTCGATTATGGTTCACAATGGCCCTATGAGCTCCAAATGCAGTTAGACTCTTGCGATGCATTTATTTTGATCATGACGCCGCGTTCATATGCCTCAGAATGGGTGCAGAATGAATTGCAACGTGCTAAGAGAAAGTTAAAACCCATCTTTCCTTTATTATTGGAAGGTGATGAGCCCTGGCTTTCAGTTGAGTCCACGCAATATTATGACGTACGCGGTGAATTATTACCTGACGATAGATTCCATTCCGATCTTAAACAGGTGACTTCGATCCGTGAAGGGCAATCTGCTGAGTTGCCTGCTCATTCTGCAAAAAGTTCTGTGAAGCCGAAATACTCTGCGGGTTCGGTAAAGCCCAACAAGGGTTTTCTGATCGCGAGCATCGCTGGAATTGCCATTCTTCTGGCAGTCGTCATTTCATTGCTTTGGTCGAGTCGTTCTCAGAATTCCCCGCCAGCTTCAGTAGATAATACGCCTTCCACACTTTCGACATTTTCATCCGATGATACCGAAATCCCGAATGATCCAACTACCATACCCTCTGAACAACCGGTTCAAATTTCCGACTCGCCTGATTTTATAGATCCGCAAGATGTACCCATGCGCCTCGTGCCGGCTGGTAATTTCGTAATGGGCAGCGACACTGGTGACACTGATGAAAGGCCTGTTCACACTGTTTATTTGCATGATTTCCACATTGATAAATACGAAGTTACCAATGCCTTTTATAGAGCATGTATAACCACGGGTGCTTGTTATGAACCACAAGATACAAGTAACTACGATAGTTCACAGTATGCTGACCATCCGGTTGTATATGTAGATTGGAATATGGCCAAGACCTATTGCAAATGGCGAGGCGCGAGCTTGCCAACTGAAGCACAATGGGAAAAAGCCGCTCGTGGCGCAGGGGGAGGTACATACCCATGGGGAGAAGGGATCGACTGCAGTAAAGCAAATTATCTTGGCTGCTCTGAAGGTACAACCAGTGTAATGACTCATCAGAGCGGGATGAGTCCGTATGGCGTTTACGATATGGCAGGCAATGTTTGGGAGTGGGTGGAAGACTGGTACTTCGAAGGCTATTATAGAAATTCACAAATGGAGAATCCACCCGGGCCCGATTCGGGCGATCTTCGAGTGGTGCGTAGCGGGGCGTGGAACCAAGGTGCCACTAACGTTCGCGCTTCGTTTCGTAATGCGAAAGCGCCTACCATCACAGACAATGACATCGGCTTCCGTTGCGCCTTGGACACGGTCCCCTAACAAGCGCGATTTACGGTATCACCCAATTTAAATCACTCATCTACATTTTTAGGCTCAAGGAGGCTATCACTGTCTGCTTCATAGCCATTAGTGGATAGTTCCTCCCATTTCTCATTGTAATCTGCCTCGGTGCCAATCTTTTTTGCCTGTCGATTGATCATGCGTACGGTCTGGGCGAAATCCCTTTCGGTGATCTCCCGCCGTCTTCCCATCTCCCTGTCAGATTTATCTGCCAGAGGGGTCGCATGTGTCATCAGGATCATGTAAGCGGCTCGCTTGTAAAGCTCAGTCAGGTCTTCGCGAGACGCTGCCTTTTCCACGTCTTCACGGATCTCGTCAAAGACATGTCTCAGGTCTGTTTTGGTCACTTCATCAATATGAGTATCTCTTGTCATCATTTCACTCCTTTTTGGAAAGGTGATATTATTCCTGATTATATGATGTCCCCGATATACATGAAAATCAATGGTGAATATCCCTAACTACATGTGGGAAATACCCTATTGGATGGATAGCACACGGCTAGGGCGTTGAAACAACAAAAAGCCAGTTACGCTCTCACCAAGTTAGTAGGCATCTCGTCTCACGTACGACCTTCGAGTATTCGACCTGCTCTTTTCTTTTGTACATCACCCACAATAGAACGGACTGAGTTTGAATTGTACGACGCGGCTGGCTTGATGCAGCACTTATTTTTGGTTGTATAATTTTCATAGCCTTGTTTCTTGTGGGGGAAAAGGCAAGGAAATTGAGCGGAGGTGTGTTATGTTGCAGGAAATTCCCGACGATCGCAATTGCATGGTGGAGCGGCAGCTCCGCGCCCATGGCATCAACGATGTGCGCGTGCTCGCCGCGTTCGAATCGATCCCGCGCCATCTCTTTGTGCCAAAGGAGTCGCGTAAGTGGGCATACGAAGATTGCCCTCACCGAATCGGATTCGGACAAACGATCTCACAGCCGTTCATTGTTGCGTATATGACCCAGGCGCTGAAATTGACCGGTACTGAACGCGTGCTCGAAGTGGGAACGGGATCGGGTTATCAGGCGGCGATTCTCTCCCGGCTCGCGCGTGAGGTGCATACGATCGAGTTGATCCCAGATCTGGCTGAGCGCTCCGCTCACACACTTGCCGATCTTGGAATGACCAACGTCTTCGTCCACACCGGGGATGGGTCTAAAGGTTGGGCCGAGTCCGCGCCGTATGACGCGATCATCGTCGCTGCCGCCGCGCCGCATGTGCCGAAATCCTTGCTGGATCAACTGGTCAATCACGGACGTATGATCCTGCCCGTCGGTGCTAGTCGATTTCAGGAGCTGGAATTGTGGCGGCGCAAGGGAGATACCTTCTCGTATAAGACATTAATACCTGTTGCGTTTGTCCCCCTTATAGGAAAAGAAGGGACATGATGTCCGTAATAAATCTATTTCTCAAAGATGATATGGCCTCATGGCCAGCCAATAAAATTACAAAAGCCGGCCTACTCACGACTGGCTTTTTATTTACGCTCTCACCAAATTCGCAGGCATCTCATCCCAGGTGCAACCTGCACTTTTCTTTTGCCTGCGCCAGTGCCGCAGGCAAAGGTGAACCCCGCCCCATTGCTTGAAGAAAAATGGGACTTTGACTCTCAAGCACTGATCTCGAATCTCCGTGACCCATTCCTGCATGACTGGTCTCGCGCCTGGACCAGACTCGTCGCCCACAATGGTTGAGGTGATGCATCTGAAATGTTATTTGGTTTCAGATATCCAATCCTCCACAAATAGACCTTTTACGCGTTGAAATTCCTGCGCGTTGTTTGTAACCATGATGGCATCAAGACTCACTGCGTGCGCGGCAATGAGTATATCCATGGAACCAATCAGCTGACCAGTGCGCTCCAAGTCTGTGCGGATTTTTCCATATGCCAGGGCGGCATTTTGATCAAAATCGGCCAGGTCGAGCGGCAACAGGAATTGCTCCAGCGCTGACATATTTTGTTCTGGCCGGACGCTCTTCTCGACACCATGGAAAAGTTCTGCCAATGTGATGGACGAAATACCTGCATCGCCAGGTTGAAGGGACATAAGCCGCTGGATCAGCGCTGCTGGCTTTTGGCGGATCAGTGCGATGCAAATGTTGGTGTCCAACAGATATTTCATGAGAAGGCGCTCTCGCGTTGTTGTGTAGGAAGTTGTGTCCGCGTTTCCATGAAGTCATCAGAGAACAAAGATAGACTGTCCACCAGTGATTGCCAAGGTGCACCATAAGGGAGAAGGATGACGGCGTTGCCCATTTTCTTCACATAGACGCGGTCACTCTCAAAGCGAAATTCCTTTGGCAGACGCACGGCTTGACTTTTGCCGTTTTGAAAAAGTTTAGCAGTTTCCATAAATCACCTCTAAGTATATATTATTAGTATATACCATTTTCCCCAATTCTACAAGACGCGCCATTGTCTTCTAAAATCTTGGTGTACTTCGTACCTTCGTGTTCAAAGAACTTAAACCCTCACCAAATTCACAGGCATCTCATCCCAGGTACGACCCGCTCTTTTCTTTTGCCTGCGCCAGTGCCGCACATCGTCCCGGTGGTCTTCGGGAGGCGCAGGTGCACTCCTCCCCATTGCTTGAAGAAAAATGGGCCTTTGACTCTCAAGCACTGATCCCGAATGTCAGTGACCCCATTCCTGCGTGACCGGTCTCGCGCCCACTTAATGACTACGCAGATTGAGCGTTATAATAGCGATATGAAACAGGATGTTGTTATCAAAATCTTGAAACAAAAAAACGCTGAAATGGCAAAGCAATTCGGCGTTAAATCTCTATTGCTTTTTGGCTCAGTAGCAAGGGATGAAGCTACATCAATTAGCGAGGTGGATTTACTGGTGGAGTTCAACCGCCCAGTTGGTTATTTTGGTTTGTTTGCGTTACAGGATTACCTTGAAAAACTGCTCGGCTGTTCGGTCGACTTGGGAACACCCGATAGTCTGAAACCACGCATTCGTGAGCGCGTAATGGGGGAATTGATCCGTGTCACCTAATGATTTACGAAGCTAAATCATTCTTCCAGATCGGGAATGTCAAGTTAATAAAATAGAGCAATCGGCTTTACAAGTTACTTTTCCCCAAGCATAATTTTTGCTGTTGTTAATAAGGTGGGAATCTCATTTTCGACAATATCCCACACAGTTTCATCGTCAACCTCAAAATATCCATGCGCTACAATATCGCGAAACCCTGCGATTTTCCACCATTTGATATGCGGATAATTTTGCCGTGTTTCTTCTGAGATGTTCTTTACAGCTTCGCCAATGATTTCCAAATTGCGCAGGCCAGCATCAAAGTAAAGCTGATTATGGACAAAGTCTTTGTAAGTCATTCCCTTCGTAAATCTTATAACTTTTCGCAAGACTCCTGGATGTCTGCAAGGTAAAGCGACTCTTCACGCGACATGGACTAGATCCTGCATGATGTAGGGTTTCATGCGCGGCTTGATCGCTTTCGGCGTGACCAGATCGACTTTGCAGCCGAGCAGGTCTTCGAGATAGAATTTTGTGTCCATGTAACGGTCAAAGGTGGCGCGGCCATTAAATTCCACAAGGATATCCACATCGCTGTCTGGGCGAGCATCATCGCGCGCCACCGACCCGAACAGAGACAAAGACTTCACGCCCAATTTGGTCAATTGGGCACGGTGCTTGCGGATGCGGGTGATCACAGTCCGGCGTGTCATACCTTTGATTATACAACAAGAGAAATTTCAACTCTTATTGGTTGCATAATTTCAAAGTCTGAAAAGTATCAAACTTTGCGTTACTTCGTGACCTTCGTGTTTAAAACCTAAACCCTCACCAAATTGACCGGCATCTCATCCCAGGTGCGACCTTCCAGCGTCCGGCCCGCCCTCTTCTTTTGCACACCTCCCCATTGCTTGAAGAAAAATGGGACTTTGACCCTCAAGCACTGATCTCGAATATCCGTCACCCATTCCTGCATAACCGGCCTCGCGCCATGACCAGACTCGCCGCTGCCCACGATCACCCAATTCGGCGTAAATTTCGCAATGCGGCTGGCATGAAAAGCCATTTATTTTTGGTTGTATAATTTCAGAGTCGAGAACTGGAAGTATACAAAGCCGTGCGATAGGAATAACCAGCGTACAATTGGGGTAATTATGGAAAACAATAGCAAGACTAAACAAACGGTTTTTATAAGCCATTCCACACCAGAAGACAATTTGTTTTCTCTTTGGTTGGCTTCTCGATTAAGTGTGCTAGGTTATTCCATTTGGGTTGACTTGAAAAACTTAGGTGGTGGAGAAGATTCATGGGGCAAGATTGAGAAAATTATCAAAGAAGAAACTATAAAGTTTGTTTTTGTTGTATCAAACCTATCCATTAAAAAGCAGGGAACACTCAAGGAATTGGCAGTAGCTGATAGACAAAGAATTGACAACTTTATTATCCCTATAAAGATAGATAATGTGTCACCAAGCGATTTTCCAGCGGAAATTGTAAGGAAAAACTGCCTGAATTTCTCGAACAGTTGGAAAGATGGCTTTACAGAACTTTTGGATACTTTCGAAAAAGAAAATGTGCCGAAGAGCGCAGCTGTAGATCAAAATATTATTTCTTCATTGGAATCAAGTCTAAATTTTAATAGCAATCGACTAATCAAGAACAAGCATGAGACATATCACAGTAACTGGTTTGAATTTAAGTTGCCGAACGATATTTACGTTTACAAGATTGAAAATTCCGATAGGCTAAATCTTGACAATATTCCTTATCCATCAAAGTTTGAAAATGACTCCGTTGTCACTTTGGCTTGTCCTGAATGCATTCGGGACGTTTTGAGTTACAGTGAGTTTGAAGCTATTGAAATAAACAAGTTTACGGAAAACAAAGAATACAGATTTTCAGAAACGAATTTGCTTGTTAAAGAAACCAGCAACAAAGTTATTGAGCTATTGAATCAACAATTTGGGAAATTCTTGACGTCTAAGGGTCTCGCTAAATATCAGTTGGCTAATGGCGAATGTTTTTATATTCCTTGGAAACCGTCGGACGAGTTGTTGTATCCAAAAGTAAGTCTCAAGAAATATGGAAGAAGATCAATACAACTGGTAGGAAAGAATCTAGATTTGAATTGGCACTTTGCTATTGAGGGAAATGCGTTCTTTCACCCAACAAGTGCATTTGGCATTAATTATCACGTTGCTTTCACAAACGATGGATTTTTAGCAGAGAAAACAAAACAACATTCGCGGAGAAGACGCGTAGGAAGCACTTGGTATAACAAAAGATGGCGCGATTTACTTTTGGGATTTATGTTGTGGTTGTCCGATGAAGACTCTGAAATCATAAAAATACCTGTGTGTAAACATGCTTTTATTGAGTTAAACAACGCACCAGTTATGTTCAAGAGCCATGTAGGCTACATTGAGCCGGAAAAGAAAAGCAGCCAGGACGAAAATGAATAACAATCTAATTTATTTTGACGAACCAAAGTTGGCTTTTGGATATGATCAAACCTCCGAAGATCCTAGGGATGGCTTGTCTCTTTTTGGACCGTATGAAAAATCCATTTCTCATACTGTTCAGGCGGGAGTAATTGGAACACAAAAGGGGATTGAGAATTATGCAGATTTTGTCAAAAGACTTGAAAAGCCAATAATCTCAAAGAATGTTCAGCGACCATCTTTTCTTGGATTTGAATCAATTTTTGGGGTTAAGTGGCAAAGTAAACCCGTTATAGAAAGAATGATAGATGATGAAGTGTTGAAGGATTTGCTTTCCATCAGCAATCTACAAGAAAGAACTTATAAAGTCGTAAATCTGTTTTTGGACGAGATAAAAAAGGTTAAGAGCGAAGAAGAAACTGCTATTAATATTTGGTTCGTCGTCATTCCAAAATCGGTTTGGTTGAAATGCCGTCCGCTTTCTTCCAGTACAAAAATCTCGTCATCGACAAGGGTTGAAGTATTAGCTTTTCAAGAAGGACAGCATGCCTTATTTCCTGAAATTGAAGAACAGCTTGAGGAAATGAGCGAGTTTCTGGATTCGAGTTCGGATTTTCATCATCAGCTAAAAGCCAGAGTAATTAACGAAGGCGTCCAAATACCAATTCAGATTATTCTTGAAACAACGCTTGCGTTTAAGGATAAATATACAGAAACAGAATTTGAAGATGAGATGAAAGCTCACTTGGCTTGGACACAATCCTCAGCACTTTACTATAAGTTGAGTAGACTTCCTTGGAAATTGAAGGATATTCGAGAAGGTGTGTGTTATGTGGGTTTGGTTTTTAAGAGATTTGAACATCTTACTCGGAAGGGATATGCTTGTAGCGCGGCGCAGATGTTTTTGGATTCCGGTGATGGAACAATTTTTCGGGGAAATATCGGACCATGGTTGAGCGAGAATGAAAAAGAATATCACCTTGATAAAGTGGCTGCAAAAGATTTATTGGCCAAGGCGTTGGCTACATATTGGAAAAATAATGGAAAGAAATATCCAAAAGAAGTTTTTATACACGGACGAGCAAGATTCAATCAAAATGAATGGGATGGTTTTCGAGAGGCAGTAAATGAAGTAAGCGGTGACACCAATTTAGTGGGAGTCACGATTAAGTCATCAAATAAATTGAAGATATTTAGAGAAGTTGAGAAACAAGATTGTAAATACGGAAATCTAAGAGGCTTGGGACTTATAGTAAATCCATATGAAGGTTTTATTTGGACAAAAGGATTTGTCCCAAGATTAAATACGAGCACGAGTCTTGAAATCCCCAATCCATTAAGAGTACAAATTGTTCGAGGAGAGTCAAAAATCCACCAAGTTTTACAAGATATCTTGGCTCTAACCAAACTAAACTACAATGCTTGTATATATGGAGATGGTTTGCCAGTTACCTTGAGATTTTCCGATCAAATAGGAAGCATTCTTACTGCAATTGATGATATGGAGAACGAGCTACTACAATTCAAGTACTACATTTGAATATTTAGATAAGCGTGGACGCATGGCTCGATAAGGAAAAACTTCTCACATGATTGGGAATTGGAAATCTGCAATGCTGTGCGATGAATTTGTATATAGACGTAGAACTCGGAACACTCAGACATGAAGGAAAAAACAAAAATTGTTTTTGAAATAATAAGTGTCTTTGGTTGTTGTTTGGCTGTATTTACGTTGTTTTTTGGTGATAATCTCTATCAACAAATAAGTGGGCATTCTATCTTCCAGAATTTGCCCTCTCCAACGATAACTAGTTATGCACCGCAGGTAGCGGTCGGTACTTCTACTTCCACAAGTATACCCACAATGGAAGTTGCTACTCATGTGTGGTCAAGCGAAACTCTAACTCAAAGTTCAACTCCGACAATCCCCACCGTAACACCAAAAGATATGGCAGTCAATTGCCGCACGGGACCTGGATTGGAATGGGATGTCGTTAGTGCGTTGAATATTGGACAGATCGTACCAATCTTGGGCAAGAGCTCCGATTTAGAGTGGTGGTATATAGTGGACCCGTTCAATTCCAGCAGGCACTGCTGGGTTTCTGCACTCGCTACTACCACAAGGGGTGATCTAACAGTTATTCCAGTTGTTGAAGCGCAATAGACTTATACAAAGTGCTCAGTTGAGCATAGGGAAATATCTATTATTGAAGTGAAACCAACACTTTCCCAATGCGGGATGTGTAAATAGATAGATAATGTACCATAACGGAAAGTTGTACATCATCCAGTTTCTATTCTCCATCAGTTATAATCCCTTCGCTCTATAAATCCGAATCACGAATAGCGAACATCGAATGCCGAAATCATCTTTCCAGGAAATTATCCTCAAACTCCAGGACTTCTGGGCAACGCATGGATGCCTCATCACACGGCCATACTACACCCATGTAGGCGCCGGGACGATGAACCCGTCCACGTTCCTGCATGTGCTCGGACCTGAAGCTCCGTAACCTGACGTACTTGGATACAAAGACAAACAAAGAAGGCAGTATCAATACTGCCTTCTTTGTTGCTAACTCATGACTTTACCTCACCGTGACGATCGTTGAAGCAGACCCGCCCAGATTGCTTCTCACCGTGATGTTGAGCGGATTCGTGGGCCATTTGAACGTGCCACTGTAATTTCCGCTCCCATTATTTGTGAGCGTTCCAATCAATGCGCCGCTTGAGGTCACGTACACTTTCAAAATCGCATTTGGATTACTACCTCTCGCAGTCACCAGTAAGCGCCTGTTCGTAGTTCTGTACTCCGCGAGGGTAATGCTGATGGTATCAGCGGGTGCCTGCGTGACCGTTGGGGTGAAGGTGAGCGCCGGCAATGGAGTCTGCGTGATCGTGGGTGTGAACGTCAGTGTGGGCAGTGGGGTTCGCGTGGCGGTCGGTGTGGAGGTAGGCGGGGGTGGGCTTCCGGCAAGTTGCAACGCATAGACGTAGCTATAAGGATCGATATCCTGGTTCGGACCGAACATGAGGGTGGTGAGGTAGGCCGTCGTGCCATCCGGTGTAAAACGCGCCGCGCTCATGACCGCGTTATAGTTCCCATTCTCATCCACAAGCTGCAATCGCCAGAGCAGTGCCCCATTCTGAACGCTCGTGGCCTGAATGTAACCCGACATGCCATAGTTATCTGCCCCGCCAAGGATCAGCATACGGTTGAGCGGATCCACCCTGGGCGCCGTCAGCAGCCCTCCCACATTTGCGCTAAAGCGTTCGGTTAGATCGGGGTTCATGACATGCAACAAGGTTTGATTCTGGATCACGTAAACGATGCCATTCGAGCCGACGTCCGCGGGAGAAACGCTGTTGATCGGCCCAGGAAAGACAGCGGAGTTGATCAACGTGCCATTCGGATTGTAGCGCATGCCGCCAACATAGATCGTATTGTCGGGTCCGACGACAGGCTGCAAACGGCTGTCATTTATATTCGCAAAGGCCGTACCGCAATCTGACGTACTGCCCTTGAAGTGGCGGTTGGCGACGAAGTAATTTTGGAGAGTGCTGCCGTTCATCCCAAAAACGACTTCCTGGTAATCCACGATCCCCCGGTCGTATGCCTCGAAAACGTTGCAGCGCAACTGGCCCTGTGGAGTGAGGGAGAACACACCCATACCCTGCGACGCGACGGCGTAAATGTTTCCATCCGGTCCGACATTGGGACCGAGCAGGATGAATGCACGCGGGTTTTGCACGAATCGCCATTTTAGTGTTCCATTGGGATAATAGGCGCTGATATTATCTTCTGTGCCAGTGTAAATCGTGCCGTCGGCTCCAACGTCAACGCCTTTCTCGCCCGCACCGTTCACCAGCCACCTGAGTCCGCCGTCGGGTGTCAAGGCGTACAGATGACCGGACACATCCACGGCATAAATCGTGCCATCGGGTCCAACCGCTGGGCGTGGGACGCCATACATCGCATCCATTTGGAAGCGCCATCTCATGTGACCATTTGCTTGCCGTGTGGTCACGTTGAGGCTCGCTGTGTTGCTTGCGCCGACCCCGGTAACCACCTGAACCGAATTTGCCCCCAGGGCCGCTGCCTCCGGAACATAGGCGGTGATGACTGTATCGGTCCATCTGCTGACGAACGATATGATCCCGCCAATGATGACGGTGCTGCTCCCTTGTATGCCTCCGAAATTTGCACCAAAGATTCGCAAACGACCACTGCGATCCAGAGAGGCGGCGGAGAGACTGTCAATACGAGGTGCCGCGGTGATGGTGCCATACAGTTGGAACGCGCCATCACTCTTTCGTGGGCTGCTCCATGTGCCGCCTGCCAGATTATCGCGCTGGAACACGCTTGCACCGCGCGCAGCACCAGAATTAGCGCTCTGCCAGTACCAGGCGTCAATCGTGTTGGCGTCCATCACAACCTGCACGGAGACGAAGTGCCTGCCGGTCGCCGAAAATGAGGTCGGCAACGTGATGTCAAACTGAGTCGGCTGGACAGGATCGTACACCAGTCGAGCGTCACCGGCGGTGAGGAAAGATTCTGCCTGGAGCGCTCCCGGGTGTCCGTTTAGCCACTCATAGAAACGGACATACGCGCCGTAAACAACCGGATTCGGAGATGCTGTGAAATCGCGGTACCCGGAGACGACTACTCGCTCGATTGTCGCACCAAGATCAAAGTCATCGGCAACTTCCATGTTGATCGCCGGGCTCGCGCTCCGGGTCTGCATACTGGGACCGATGATGGCCTGGTTGTCCCAAACCTGGGACCAGAGTAGACTATTAGTCTGTGCCTGAGCAGTCGAGTGACCTGGACGAGGCATAGCAACGACGAGCAGGACAAGCAGACATAACGCTGCCAGCAGCCTGTGACGAATGGAAAACATGGCAACCTCCTTCTTTGGTTATCGCAATCGCGATTCGAATCATGAACCTTGTATGCAAGTGTGCCGTGAACTACTCAAGTCCACGAAAGGGATGTATCTATCGAATAGCCTTACTCGAGTCTCTGCGGCAGCAACATACATCACGTCCCCCTCGCCTGGTACTTTACCTAAGGTCAATGCATACAATTCTTATTTGCCTTTGTTGGATCGCAGGCTTCTTTAATTAAATATAATATGCCAAATGAGGGAAAATATCTCCGCATCTATTGGCAGTTTCTATGCAAATTTTGGCAGATGGGATGATGCTTTAAGAGGAGGACACTTGTCGTTGCGAGGCGCGATATTCTTTCGGAGAACGGCCTGCATAACGATGAAACGTACGATTGAACTGGGATAAGGAACCGAACCCGGTCTGATGTGCTACTTCGACAATGGGTAGAGCCGAATTGGCTAAGGCATGCTTTGCATTCTCGACGCGTGCACGTCCAAGAAACTCGGAGAACCCCATGCCGGTTGCCTTCTTGAAACTTTTGCAGAAGTAATATATGCTGACATGTACATGTTCCGCAACATCGCGTAAACGCAACGGTTCGCTTGTATGGGCGAGGATAAAGCTCTTGGCAGCTGTGATGCAAGGTCCGTCGTGAACTTCGGCTGTCAGCAAGTTGCGATTGACATCCTCTGCCAGAAGTTTCGCGAAGAGCGCCAATATTTGCACACTGGCCTGAAATTGTTTCCGCGGCATGACCTGCGTCTGAAAAAATCGGGTTTTGAATCGATCTAAGTCGCTATGCAATCCCCAGTCCTGTAGGCGTCCTGCCAGTTGGTCGAATTGTGCTGGGGTCGGTTTACGCGGAAACACTTGTCCCCCTCGTAGGGTCGCGACATGCTGTCCGTTGACAACAATGGGCACGGCAAATTCAGCAAGCCCTACAAAACAACTGATCGTTTGTGGTGCAAGGCTATCTACAGTCCTTCTCTGCAATTCCGCATGAGTTTTTTGGCAGGCTGCACAACTGCCCGTGGACTGAGCCATCAAACGGCAAAACGGATTCTGTTTTTGTTGGAATGGGAAGAACTGGGACGGCTCACCGCTCGGTACGAGTTCCACTGGCAAGCCGGTCGCTGCAAAGAACGCTTTCTCAACCTGCTCTGTCAATATGGAGCGCGCCAGAGTATCATAAAGCACTGATGAGATCATAGTGTACCGTTCACGAATCTTGAAGCAGGCAATTTTGCTCCACTTTTATTCCTGGGATAGCCCAGGCCCGGTTTCTTATCTATCCTGTCTCAAGCGTGTTCTTATTATAGCGCCAGTCAGGACACCGGGAGCCACACGATGCAAGTTGCTGTTAACCAACTAGAAAGCCAATGTTGCCAACAAGCCTTATAGAATATACGTATGCAAATACAAATCGGATCTGTTTTGAGATGAGCTTCTAAGCAATTTACCATAAGTTATAATCCCCTCGCTAATCGGGTCTCGACTGCTTGCGTCTCGACCACCAAACCCAAAATCGTCAATCGGAAATACTTGCACCAAGCGCAAGTACAGGTGTCATAAATGCCAAAATCATCTTTCCAGGAAATCATCCTCAAACTTCAGGACTTTTGGGCATCGCATGGATGCCTTATTACACAGCCTTACTACACCCAGGTCGGTGCAGGGACGATGAACCCTGCAACTTTCCTGCGCGTGCTCGGGCCCGAACCGTGGAATGTGGCGTATGTCGAGCCGTCTGTCCGCCCCGATGACGGGCGTTATGGCGAGAACCCCAATCGCTTCCAACTACATACCCAGTTTCAGGTTATCCTCAAGCCCGATCCCGGTAACCCGCAGGAACTCTATCTCGAGTCCCTCAAAGCCCTCGGCATCGATCCGCGCCAGCACGACATCCGTTTCGTGGAGGACAACTGGGAACAGCCCGCCATCTCTGCCTGGGGCTTGGGCTGGGAGGTCTGGCTCGACGGGCAGGAGATCACGCAGTTCACCTACTTCCAGCAGATGGGCGGCGTGCCTCTCGACCCCGTCTCGGTCGAGATCACCTACGGCCTCGAACGCATCCTCATCGCCCTCAACAACGCCAAAGCTATCTGGAACGAGGAGTATGGCGCAGGCGTCACCTATGGCGAGCTCAGGCGTACCGAGGAGTTCGAGCACTCCAAATACTATTATGAAGTTGCAGATGTCGAACGCGCCCGGCAGATGTTCGATCTCTTCGCTGCCGAAGCCGAGGCCAGCCTCGCACACGGCCTCATCGTCCCTGCGCATGATTATGTTCTCAAATGTAACCATGCCTTCAATATCCTGGATGCTCGTGGCGCTGTCAGTGTTGCGGAACGACAGGCATATTTCAGAAGGACGCGCGAACTGGCAAAACGTGTTGCAGAAGGTTATGCCGAGCAACGCAAGCAACTTGAATATCCACTCTTGAAAGAGAATAGTGAAAAGAGAGCAGAGACTAGTAAACCCGCCCCCTACTCTCTAGTCTCTAGTCTCCAATCTCTGCTCCTTGAAATAGGCGTTGAAGAACTTCCTGCGAATGACGTCGACACTGCTCAGGCGCTTTTATCTACGCGTGTGCCTGCTCTGCTTAAGGAACTGAGTCTCACGCATGGTGACGTCCGCATCTTTGCCACGCCGCGGCGGCTCGCCGTTTCGATAGCGGATCTCAGCCCCAGCCAGCCCGATCGCGAAGACCTCGTCAAAGGTCCCCCCGCAGACAAGGCTTTCGACAAAGACGGGATCGCCCTACCGGCTGGCATGGGTTTTGCAAAGAAGAATAATGTCAATACCAAAGATCTTGAAATTCGCGAAGAGGGCGGTGGCAAGTACGTCTTTGCTGTCGTCAAACAAATGGGACGCCCGACTCCTGAAGTGTTGCTTGAAGCATTACCAAAGTTGGTAGAGAGTATTAAGTTTGAAAAATCAATGAAATGGAATCAAAGCGGCGTAGCGTTTTCGCGGCCGATACGCTGGTTCGTTGCCTTACTAGGCGATCAGGTCATCCCGTTTGAATATGCTGGTGTCCTAGCTGGCAACACCTCACGCGGACTGCGCCCGTACGACTCACCTGAAATCAATATCCCATCCGCCGACAAATACTTCGATGTAATCCGCGATGCAGGCATCGTTCTCGATAAAGAAGAACGCAAAGCCTCCATCGTGGAACAAGTCAAACAAGCCGCATCTCTCGTTGGTGGTGAAGCTATTATCGATGAAGGTTTACTAAATGAGGTCACTAACTTAATCGAAATGCCCACGGCGGTCATGGGCGAATTTGACAAAGAATATCTATCTTTGCCACGTGATGTATTGATCTCGGTAATGAAAAAACACCAAAGATATTTTCCCGTCGTGAGATCCTCTCCCAGCGGGAGAGGGAAGGGTGAGGGAGAAATCCTGCCCCACTTCATTGCCATCCGCAACGGCGATGACATCCACATAGACATCGTCCGCCAGGGCAACGAACACGTGCTCGGCGCGCGCTTTGCGGATGCCAACTTCTTCGTACGCGAAGACGTCAAACTCAAACTCGAAGAATATCGTCCACAACTTGCCAAGTTGACCTTCCACACCAAACTCGGTTCTTATCGCGATAAATCCGAGCGCATCGAAAAACTGGTCAACGAGTTGATTCCGATGCTAAAACTTGAAAAAGACGAAGCGGTCTTCGCCCGCCGCGCCGCACATTTAGCCAAAGCTGATCTGGCGACTCAAATGGTTACTGAGATGACATCCCTGCAAGGCATCATTGGTCGCGAATATGCTATCCGCTCCGGTGAACAAACCGATATTTCAGTCGCGATTGGTGAACAATATCAAACTGTTCCGAAAACGAAAATTGGGCTCGCCGTTGCATTGGCAGACAGACTTGATTCGTTGGTTGGTCTCTTCGCCGCGGGACTGGCTCCCACTGGCGCGAAAGACCCGTTCGGTCTACGTCGCGCTGCGATTGGTATCGTCCAGCCATTGATCGAACATGATATTGATCTTGATCTCACAGAAGCTGTGAAGAGATCTGCGAAGACACAGCCCATCAAGGTCAGTGCTGAGACGCAAAAGCAGATCCTGGATTTTCTTGCGGGTCGCCTGAAAGTTGTCTTGAATGACATGGGTTATAAATACGATGTTGTGGATGCGGTCCTGGCGGCGCAAGCCGCCAACCCGGCCGCGTCGGCTCGGGCGGTGAAGCAGCTTCAAGCGTGGGTGGAGCGAGCGGATTGGAACTCCATCCTGCCAGGCTTTGCGCGCTGCGTCCGCATTATCCGCTCGTCGCAGGTGGATGCTAAAAAGTTCAAAGTTGACCCGAAAAAGTTGGTGGATGCTGAAGAGAAGCAGCTTTATGAAGTCATTCAAGAAAATGTCAGAGCTCAACCGACCTCTGTTGACGAACTCTTTGAAATTGTGCTCAAACTCATCCCCTCCATCAATGCCTTCTTCGACAAAGTGTTGGTGATGGCAGAGGACGAAAAGATAAAGCAAAACCGTCTTGCGCTGGTTGGGCAAATTGCCAGTTTGTCCAAAGGTATTGCAGACCTAAGCAAACTCGAAGGTTTTTAGCCTCTCAACATGCCCGGCCTCAAACAGGCTGGGCTTTTTTATTGGAACCAATCACAGCGGGAAGCCGTTCTAGTTTTACCGATAAGAGAGGAGAGTTGATATGCCCCACTTACAAAGATTGATCCTGGTCATTGTATTATTTGCCTTTTCCGCCTGCTCGCAAAACTCCGTTATCGAATCTGAAACGAGCGTTCCCACACCTGCCGAAACAGCCACGCCGTACGTGGCAGGGACGGAGACAGCCCAGGCTTTCCCAAGTTCGATTCTATTGTCGGCAACGCAAGATCCGCGCAGTCTTCCCACGTTCTCGTTTGCGAATACAGCACTCCCAACATTCGCACTTCCTGCCACACCTGTTTTTCAGCCAACGCTTGGGAGAACGCCGCAAGTCCCTTCTGAATTGACATTTGACCAGATCAAGCCCATCTTTTACAGAAAATCCTTTTTGGGCGCAACGCTTGGCGGTAACTGGTTGTATCCGCACGAAGTGTATTCCCTGCTTGGCAACCCGCAGGTTTATGATTTTTACGATCAAAATTTTCAGCCTTTTCGAGCAACGGCTGTGGTGCCTGAGCCAAGACGCGAGGGAGCGCACCAGTGTGATTTCTGGGACGTAAAATTTGTGGATCAGGGAATCGGTGATGTATCACCGGTTCTGGGGGTAAAGCCCGGGCAATCTGTTATATTTCGACCTGTTGAAAATATTGCGCAGGATAGCGGATTGTACGAAAAGTATTTACAGGAATGGCTTTTACTGCAAGACATTCAATCCCCGGAGTTAGGTATCAAGAACATCTTGCGGGTAGATCTGGAAGGCGACTCCGTGGATGAGGTGATCCTCGTGGCAACCAATATATCAGACTCAATGGGAGATTTGCATGTGGTAGGGGCAGGGAAATATTCCGTGGTGCTCATGCGAAAGGTGATAGGAGCACAGGTATATACTGTTCCTTTGGTTGCCGATATTTATTACAATACAGTCCCTTGGATGGAATACCCGATCGTATATGATGTTGACCACATCTATGATCTCAACGGAGACGGGAAATTGGAAATTATCCTTTCCGGGCGATGGTGGGAGGGTGGTGGCTTGTTCGTTCATGAAGTGCATGGTTTGCACGCGGCGAGAGTCTTGGATCTTATCTGCGGCTGGGATCCTCGCTAGGCGATTCTGCATCCATCGAGGATATAAACCAACCCGGGTTTGAGGTTCTATTCTTATTTGCCATTCATGGTCAGGGAGTGGTTTCAATCACAAGGTAATTCTCCTAATGAGATACATATTACGCGAATCCTCCAGGTGAATATGGATGGCGATGGGTCGCTTGAGGTGATTGTGGGATCCAGTCCGTGGGAACATGGAGGCTTGATCATTTATCGGGTGGACGGTCAAAATGTGAGGGAAGTACTGAGGTCCATTTGTAGCGCTCCATGATTTCTAAACTGAGTCTCGCTCGGGTGGGCCTCATTCATGTTTAGCAAGTTCTCAGAAAGTTCTTAGGTTAGAGAATGCTCCAAATGGTTGCCAAGCTGCAGGCAATTGAGTATAATTTTGATATCGTTTCAAGTGGGATATTCAAAAGTTGTGGCTGATTCGTACATGACCAGGGCTTTCATTGACACATAAACTAGAAGGCCCTCTGCTATCAGGCAAACAGATAAGGAGTTAAATACCATGTCCAAGCCAATTGCCAAAGTTACTTTTTCTGTGCTGATCGCTCTTGCCCTCATCATCGGGATCTACACCACTGTGCAGGGCGCATTTTCAAGTGCCGGTACAAGGAGCGGACAAGTCCACGTGGATGCAGGCTTGAACGCCGACCTAAGCCACGTTCGGAGTTCACCGATACAGGGAGTGCAAAACCTTTTGCAGCAAGGCGAAACCGTGGATAGACCTCACGGTTGCCATTCCGATGAATTTACCAGTAACCCGGACGATTATTAAGATTTCCTCCAATGCTGCGGGGCAGTCCACATGGACTGCCCCGTTTTTGTTTTACAAAGTGCCGCAAGCATCTCTAAAACAGATGCTTGAACATAAGCGGGAGAGCGATTCAGAAAAGTTTAGCAATTATTAAGGCGGGCGGCAATGCGATATGACAATGATATAATGTCGCAACAAATCGGTTGGGCTTGCGGAAAAGGATGGCGGCTCGCAGACGGGCCTACAACTTATCCAAACTGGAAGGGTTCCAAAATGAATATGACGCTCTCCCCAACCGTGGGAGAGTGTTTTGTTGTAACAGTTTAAGGGTATGCTCGTTATATGAGGTAACGCCTGGTGAATTCAGAAAGCGTCAAAAGCTCGAGGATGCCTCTGGCAAATGAGCGTCAACTTGTGCTTCAGGCGCAGGATGGAGATGCAGAAGCCTTTGGACGGATATATGATGCCTATGTGGAGCGCATTTATCGCTTTGTATTTTTCCGCGTGGACGACCAGCCAACAGCTGAAGATATCACCTCGCAGGTCTTTCTGAAAGCCTGGAGCAACCTGGACCGTTTCCAATTCAGCCGTACACCATACATTGCATGGCTCTACACCATTGCTCACAATACAGTCATTGACCATTATCGGACGCGTAAAGTAACTACAGCCCTTGAGGATGTACAGTTGTCACAACCTGATTATGCCGAAGCTGTAGATAATCAAATAGACCTCACCGTCGAAATGATAACGATCAAGACGGCCATGCGGGACCTGACCGATGATCAACAGCAGGTGCTGAACTTGAGGTTTATTGAAGGAATGTCGAACAGCGAGATCGCACAGCAGCTCGGCAAGCGCGAGGGAGCCATCCGCGCGCTTCAAATGAGAGGCCTGCAGGCACTTGCCAAACAGTTGGCAGAAAAGATGGTCACATGAACGACTTTGAATCTGTTTTCGAAGAAAGCTGGGGCCGGATGGAAAGTGGCGAATCAACCCTGGATGAAGTGCTGGCGCGGCATCCTGAGCATGGTGCGCAGCTGGGGCCACTTCTTCAGGCGGCTTCCAAACTGGCTGGCGCGCGCGAGATGGTGCCCTCCCCTGTTTTCAGGTCACGTACGCGCACACAATTGAATACTCACATGCGCGAAAACCCGCAACTAAAACGCGTCTCTCCCGTGTTTTGGAGATTGACTATCACGCTTGTGACCATGATCCTGGCATTCATTGTCACTGGCACGGTCTTTGCACAAAGAGCACTGCCCGGCGATACGTTTTATGGCTGGAAGCTGAGGAGTGAGAACGCCTGGAGGGTGGTCTCGCCCGATCGACTGGGGACTGATCTCACCCTGTCGAATCGACGCGTCACTGAACTGGTGGCGCTCTCCGGGGATGAGATCCGTCGCACGCGCGCAGTAGAGAATTATCAGAAATTGCTGATCAGGTTCCACTCTGCGGCGGACGCGAAGGACCAGGAAAGAATATTGCCAGTTTTGCGGTCTCAAAAGGAATCATTGAGCAAGGCCGGGATGTCGATTCCTGAATTGGACAGTTACGTCCCACTCGATGAATCTGGTGACTGAAATCTGAATTTGAGAAAATTCGAAGGTTTCTAAAAAACAACGGGAACAACTTTTGTTCCCGTTGCTATTTAAGGGGATATATGAAAAATTGATATGAATTTGCTTAAACAAATTTCCATCTGCGCCGTTAAGATTAATGACTGTGAGAACCAACCGAACGGCTCATGTTGACTCCCCTCTGCCGGATGAGGCCCGACTGGTTCATCAAGCCAAATCTGGTGATTCTGAAGCGTTCGCCCGACTCTACGACGCCTACGTGGAACGCGTCTATCGCTATATCCTGTTCCGGGTTTCGGAAGATGTTACCACGGAGGATCTCGTTTCGCAGGTCTTTCTGAAGGCCTGGCAAAACCTGGATCGTTACAAAACTGGCAGTTCACCATTCATTGCCTGGCTCTATACGATTGCGAGAAATCTGGTGATTGACTTTTACCGTGCTAAAAAAGATATGCTGCCCCTGGAAGATGTCAGGGCACTACCCTCTGATATGCAAAGCCCATATGAGGAAGTGGAAATGCGTTTCGACCTGCAAGCCATGCGCGATGGGCTTCAATCTCTGACCGGCGATCAGCAGCAGGTATTGATCCTGAAATATATTGCCGGGCTGCCAAATGAACATATCGCGAAAATCATGAACAAACAGGAAGGCACGATCCGTGGCCTGCAAATGCGCGCGTTGCAAACGCTTTCAAAGTATATGCACGAGAAGGAACTGGTATGACTGAATTTGAAAAGATCCTGGAACGATGCCTGCTTGATCTGGAAATGGGCATAGTAAATGTTGATGAATGCCTCAGCCGCCATCCCGGGCACGCTTTACAACTGAAACCTGTTCTATTTACTCACACTTCTCTGGAACGTTTAGGCGAAGCGCGACCTTCCGCCGCGTTCAAAGCGCGCGTCCGCGCCAGGTTGACTCAAGGAATGCAGGCGCATCCACGTAAATCCAGGCAGTTCAATTTTGCATTTATACGCCTTGCTACGAACTTTGCCGTCATCGTGCTGGCATTGCTAGCTGCAGGGACCGCATATGCGCAGAGCACATTGCCAGGTGATACATTTTATGAGTGGAAACTGGTCAGCGAAAATGCATGGCGCGCAGTCTCATCTGACCCTGTCGGAACGGATCTCGCGATTGCGGAGCGCAGAGTGGATGAATTGATCGCCGTCGGTAATGATCCGGCGTTGCACGCTCAGGCACTAGAGGCATATCTGGAAGTGGCGGCCAGGTTGAAGTCCGAAATGAATGTGGAGAACGAAGCGCTTATTCTTCAGACCCTTGATTCTCAATTCGAAGAGTTAAAGGAATCGGGCATTCATGTTCCACAAATCATCGATGAAGATGTGCTTCCTCAGCTTGATGAAACATTGCCAACTCTTGTAGCACCTATCATGACCATTCTACCTGTTACCGAAATCCCTCAGGTTAATCCCACCTCGCTGGCACCTGCAGTGGTCTCTCCGCTCCCTACGGAACCTCCGCAAGTTATTCCGACGGATCTGCCAGAGATCATTCCGACGATTCAAGTTCCACCGAATATCATTCAAACGATTCAAATTCCATCCAATATCGTTCCAACGATTCAAGTTCCAGACATTGTTCCGACGATTCAAATTCCGCCCTTGCTTCCTTAAGAGTTTTATTTTCACTTAAACAAAATGCAAGGTTCTCCGTTATTCAAAGTGAAGAACTTTCGAAGTGCCGACAGCGGCAAAAAAGTTCAAATCTAATTCATAACGGAGGTGTGTCATGTCCAAGGTTCTCGTTCAATTATTGCTTTCCATGGTGGTTGGGATAAGTGCGGCTGTAGGTTTCGCCCCAAATGCTGTGAAGATCCGGCAGGAAGTAAAGGCCTCTTTTCGTGAGAGAGTCAAAGTTGATCTCCCGGCTGTTGGGGGCGTGACAACTCAAGTGAAAACAAACACTTCAGTCTCAGCCCAGACCCAGGCCAAATCTGTCATCAACATCAAAGAGAATGTAAAAGCTGACACAAAAGTGAAAGGCAATTTGAATGCACAGGTTAATACAAATACTGGTACAAATATAGGAGGCACAGTCCTTAATGATTTGCTCCCTCAGGCCTCACCAGGTGGTTCTGTGGATAGTTCTGTCACCTTCAATGCCCCAACCAATGTTTCGGTAAATACACCGGTCGTTGATTTGAAGCTCAAGGACACGATTAAATCCACGCTTGATCTGAATCTTCTCCCCTGAAAATTATCCTTCCATCCTTCTTGCAGCGCAGCCCAGTGGGCTGCGCTAAAATTTTAAGCTGGGGCTGGCAGAAAATATTCAACTATGACATCCTCACCAAGTTCTTCACTATCCTTCTTGCGGTGCTCTCACAGGCAATACCTTCGGAAGTCTATCCAATTGTTCTCTATCCAGCGTGATCAATTCAGTTCCAAACCGCAACGCGACGGCGGCATAAATCGCGTCACTGCCACGCAGACGGTTGTTTGCCGCGATCTCAACTGCGAGAGTGGCCATGCTATCATTCAGATCTATAAAAGTAGTATTGGGGAAGTTTCTTAATTCCTGGGCAAAGGCTTTTCCAAGTTCAGGCTTGCCCTGTCCGCGTGAGAGGGCGGCAGCAATTTCCGGCAAAACTAACACAGGCACAATAATCGGTATGGACTGCTCGCGCACGTTGAGCATGAATACTTTGCTTGCCTGATGCGCAGGTTCGGTCGGTGTGAACGCGCTGACAAAGACGCTCGCATCAATCGTGACGGGCGAATTCATCTGCGCATTTCCGAAAGGATTTCCACCGCGCTCTTTTCACTTTCCCAGTTTTTGCCAATTTCTTCGCCTAATTTCCTCAATCGTTCCCATACTTCATCCGCGGATTTCTCAGGAGGGGCGGTGTCTACTGGAATGATGATCGCGGCAGGCTTGCCCCGTTGCGTAATGACGTAACGAGCGCGCTCCTCTTTCACAGCGCGGACCACCTCCGACGCGCGCGATTTCAACTCGCGGATGCCAATCTCTTCGGTCCTAGGTTGCTTTTTCTTCTGCATGTGGTCACCTGTGTGACTACATCATACCTCTATCATGGTTCCCCGTCAAGCCAGAGGCATAGAATCGAACGTATAATTGATGTAAATACTACCATCACATCGTGGCGCATACCCCTCCTCACAAGGGTAGGTTTTTTGAAAGTGGGCGATTTGCTCGGAGAAAATCCCCTGTTTTTCGGGCTGACTTTTCTCCAAAGTTGCTCAAATCGAAAATACCTACCCCTGAAAGGCATACCCCTCTCCCATTTTGGGAGAGGGCAGGGTGAGGGAAAGGAAACCTCCCATGCCCAACGATACCAAAACTTACATTGTCAACGACCAGGCGGCTAAGAGCGACACTCTCTAATTTTGGCCTAACGCTGGAAGGAAATATTCCGCAAAAATGAAGCAGCAGCCATCCGATGAAAATCTTCAAAGCGACTCGCAAGTACGAAAAATGGCTACGAAAGCAACTCGGAGTCTTTGAGGACGACCTGTCTTTCAAGGCGAGGAAACTGGCCGAGAATCCGTCGGCTTTTCTGCGCGGCACATTCTATCGCTGGATGCAACTGTGGCCTGATATCTGCAAAAAGGTCGCCGAGGCACCGATCGTACTATCGGTCGGTGACTTGCATGCTGCGAATTTTGGGACCTGGAGCGACGCAAAAGATCAACTCGTATGGGGCATCAATGATTTTGACGAAGCTGCGCCGCTGCCCTACACTCTTGACCTGACGCGCCTCGCCGCCAGCGTGGAACTGGCGTCCGAATCGCAGGAGCTGAAGATTGGCCTGGAGGAGGCGTGCGAAGCCATTCTGGAGGGATATCAGGAGAGCCTTGAGTCTGGTGGAAGACCGTTCATTTTGAATGGAGAAAATGAAAGGCTTTGGAAGGCATATGTACAGGGTGGAAAATCAGCAGACGGATACTGGAAGAAACTGGAAGGAATCCCGGATGTGGAATTCGAGATCCCCACTGAGGCACGAGTCGCCCTCGAAGCGGCTCTGCCCGCCAAAGGATTGGAATACCGGCTCAAACATCGGCTGGCTGGCGTGGGGAGTCTGGGACGTCCCCGTTACACTGCGCTGGCAACCTTTGAAGGCGAACGGATCGCGCGTGAGACCAAACCTTTGCTCGCCTCCGCGGCGATGTGGGTGGACAAAAAACACAAGGACGCCGAAATCTATTACGAGGAGGTACTAATGCGGGCCGTGCGCAGCCTCGACCCGGTGGTGAAGGTGTACGATGGCTGGGTGGTACGCCGGCTCGCTCCGGATGGTCACCGCATTGAACTCTCGGAACTGGGACCAGAACGCGACGAGAAGCAGATGCTGCATGCCATGGGCTGGGAGACTGCCAATATCCATTTGGGAACGCCCAACGCGACCAGGGCTGTGCTCAGGGATTTGCAGGCTCGCAAAGAGGATTGGCTCGTAAAAGCCGCAGGAAACATGGTGAAGGCGACGTTGAGGGATTGGGTAATGTGGAAAGCTGAAACCGTTTGACCGTATAATTGATTTAGCTACCTTCACATCGTGGCGCATACCCCTCTCCCGTACTTGCCCTGAGCATCTCGAAGGTTGGGAGAGGGCAGGGTGTGGGGGAAAGGGAACCTCCATACTCAAAACCTACCTCCTCGATGACCAATGGACTGATAAAGATGGTCTCGACTTCACGCCTCGCGTAGCGGATCGAAACCCTCGCAGACATTATCCAGACTGGGAATACGCCGTTGACCATCGACGTGTTCGGCACCTGGGCAAAATAACGTATAATTCAACATGACAATGCCGTAATCCAAATTGGATTTTTTCACCATGCCCAACAACATCCGGAAAATACTGCGCGAACTAAAAAAAGGACTGGTCAAAATTTACGGTGACCAGTTGAAAGCCGTATATCTCTTTGGCTCGTTTGCGCGCGGTGATGCACATCTCCCTGATTCAGATATTGATGTGATGATCGTGTTGAACGGGGAATTCAATTACTGGGAACAGGATAAACGCTCGTCGGAATTGGTTGCCGCTCTTTCACTTAAACACGATGTTGTCATTTCGACCAAACTTGCGTCCGAAAAAAGATATGCAGAAAGCCGGATGCCGCTTTACATCAATGTGCGAAAGGAAGGTGTGGCAGTATGATCTCCCTTGAAATCCAGAGTCTTATTGATCATGCAGAGGAAAGCCATCAGGCCGCCAAGGTATTGCTAGACAACGGCTTTCTCGGTTTTTCTGCCGCGCAATCGTATTATACGATTTTCTATCTGGCGCAAGGGATGTTGCTCTCAAAAGAATTGACTTTCTCAAGCCATTCAGCAGTCGTCGCCGCGTATGGCAAAGAGTTTGCCAAAACAGGTTTGCTCGATCCAAAGTTTCATCGCTATATCATTGAAGCACAGAAACGCCGTCAGACTGGACATTACAGAGACGAAGGGGAGGAACTGACGAGTGCGCAAGCATTGGAATCATTTCAATGGGCGGAAGAATTTATACGGGCCGTCAAAGATTATTTGGGAAGATAATCTCTTCACAGGTAAATTAAATCTTCGCGACTTTCGCGTGCTTCGTGGTTCAAATAGGGAATTACCATGACCAACGACTCCAAAACTCACATCCTCGATGACCAATGGACCGATAAAGACGCCCTAGACTTCACGCCTGTCGAAACTCTCGCGGACTTTTTGAGTTAAATCAATTAAACTTGAGCCGAAATCAACCAACTTTCCGCTTTTACAAAATAGGGAGATTGCTATGTCCCAAAAACGTATCTTTATCAGCTACCGACGGTCGGATTCGGCAGGACATGCTGGTCGTCTTCACGATTATTTGAAGAATTACTTCGGAAGTGGAAGAATATTTTTCGACGTTGACACAATTCAAGCAGGGGCAAACTTTGAACAAAAGATCAGTGACGAACTGGACAATTCAGAAGCGGCGCTTGTCCTTATTGGTAATCAATGGCTTGAAAGTAAAGACACAGAGGGGAATAGACGACTGGATAATCCTAATGATTATGTGCGCTTTGAAGTTGAAACAGCACTTGGCAAGAATATCACAGTAATACCCATCCTGCTTCAAGGTACCCAAATGCCTTCATCAAATGTGTTGCCAGATACTCTTTATGATCTGTCGAGACGCAATGCGATCAGACTAAACGATGATCATTGGAACTCTGACTGTAGCTTGCTGGCAGGAATTTTAAAAAATGCTCTTGGTGTATCCAGATCATTAAAGGAACGAAAAATAAGGAGGTATAGCTTAATCGTTTTTGCTTTGTCTGTTCTTGCTACAGTGATGGCAATATTAACTCAAATATTTTATCCTGATATTCCTTTCGGCAGCTCGATCAGCCTAGGGATAAGGCTCTTATTGCTAGTTTCAGGCATTAGCAATGTGGCTCTTGTTACCTATTTATTAGGGAATCTCAAAAAAGAACTTGATCGTCTTAGTTGGTTGATCATTAGCATCGCGATACTTGGGGCGGTGGTGATTAATTTTGATTCATTGACCATTTGGGCAGCAGTGATGATGGTATCTGTAGCAGGGCTACTTAATTTAGTTGATCCGGATGAGTAAAGAATTCTTTCTGCTCCCGCGGATATTATGCAGACGGCAATACGCCACTGACCATCGACGAGTTCGGCATGTGGGGCAAGTGAAATTCTATATTGTAGCTAAAGAGTTGTAGTTCATTAAACTTACTGGATCAAAACTACCCCATCCTCCAAAATTGGGAACACGTATGTTCCCTGATCTAAATGCTGTAACAAGATCGTCAATATTTTCTTTGTTTTGAATTCCAAGAATTCTTTTTAATTTGTCAAAATATTCTTTTTGCTGAGCCCGTACAAATATCTCGAAAGGCCCAGTTCTATATTCGGCATAAACAAGTGTTACAGGCCACCAACGACTCCAATCCTTATCATTTTCTTTTTGATTTAAGTCGTTTAATGAGTCTCTTATAAAAAGGATGAAATCAGCCTGCATTATATCTGTGAAGTTGATCCCTAAGACGCCATAAGCACGCTCTTTAATCATATCTGCATGAAGCGATAATCTTCTTAGATTTAACCTGCTGTTACGATATTCAAGCGATTTCATATAAGGACGGAAGATCGTCATTCTTTTCATTCGATTGTCATCTCGGTTTAAGTCATCGAAAAAATATCTCTGATTAAGCATGTATGCAACACCACCAATGTAGCCCTTTTTTAGAAACACTGCTATACAATATAGAAATAGTTCATGAACAATAAACTTGAAGTTATCAAAATCCCAGTCCGCCCATTGCGTAACATTTTCAGGTCGATCTAGGTAAGGGATGAGTCTTTCAAAAAATCTATGTACCTGAACAAAAGAGTCTTCCATATGGCTATATTGAGCTATCGTCATGAATACCTCTACAGCCTGGTCCCTATAGGGTAAGAAATTCTTGACGTTTTCCAATACAAGATCATCAAATTCCTCAGCATCTTTGCTTACTCTGAAGTTTTCGAGATTTGCGGCATATATATCGAAATATTCATCAAGAGCACCCCTAGCGTGTTCTTCACCATTTTTAATAGCATTTATTAATCTTCTAAAAGATGTTGTTGTACTTAATGATGGCGCCCTAGTTTCATCAAGAAAAGATGGTGGTTTGCCGATCTCGGGTTTTTCGTAAAGTGGTTTGTCAAATATCCATCTTAAGAGTTGGTCAAAGTTTTTTGTATATAAGTTGCGATCGCTCAAATCAACATAAATCCTGGATTGATAATAAGTTGGCACATACGCCTTATCATTATCATCTTTTTCAACTACAACAGCGACAAATTTACTTTGATCCGTAGCTTCATAAATTTTGCGAGAAATGATTTGGGCCTCTGTACCTACACCACCCTTTCTTTTGTCCGCTTTTTCTGCATAAACTTTA
>JAXIPJ010000332.1:0-2578 GCA_045402985.1 Anaerolineales bacterium | reverse complement strand
GGCTACCTGGCCGATCACGCCGGGAACGTCGCGACTCCTAACCACCAGCGCAAAGCCTGAGGGCAATGCGTCCATGAGCATGTCATCCATGCGTACGATCCGGAGCGCGGAATGTGTAAGCAGTGTGCCAACAATCAGGCGTTTTTCATCGCCCATGGTCACCCGGCAGGCAATGACATTGGCATAATCTTCCACGCCCGGCAGCATACCCTGATTGATGCTCAGACCGCGGTCATGCGCAAACTGTGGAGCATTAACATAATTGACACTATCACCAAGAATGGGTGTGAGCAACCCCTTGAGCATGGCAACTGTCAGTGGTTTGGCATGGTTCTGCACGTCAGGCCCGTGATACGTCACGTGTGCCTGCAAATCGGAAAGCGGGAAAACCTTCCCGCGCAAAAGTTGCATCTGCAGCGAGCCAATCTTCTCCGCCAGAACCATAAATGGCGCAATCGCCCGATAATCGGCATCATTGGCAAAAGGCAGATTGACCACGTTGCGATAGCCCAACCCTCGCAGGGCATCCAAAACCTGTTGAGCAATACGCATGGAAACATCATCCTGCGCTTCAAGCGTTGACGCGCCGAGATGCGGAGTCGCAACAACATTTGGAAGTTGCACCAGCGCTTCAGACACGCCAGAAACTGGTTCCGATTGAAAGACATCCAGCCCGGCCCCAGTCACCTGACCGGACTTCAGTGCCTCAAACAACGCGGCTTCATCCATTAGAGCACCGCGCGCGGTGTTGATAATACGCACGCCCTTCTTCATCCGCGCAAATTCTTTAGCGCCGATCAAGCCGCGCGTCTCATCGGTAAGTTGGGTGTGCAATGTAATAAAATCGGCACGCCGGAAAATTTCGTCCAGCCCTTCCACCAATTCCACGCGCAAAGAATCAGCAATCGCTTCGGGAACATACGGATCGAAAGCAATCACATCCATGTCAAAAGCACGGGCGCGGGCCGCCACCAGCCTGCCAATACGCCCCAAGCCAATCATACCAAGAGTCTTTCCTGCTAGTTGCGTGCCCAGAAAAGTCTGGCGCTCCCAAACACCCTCGCGCAGGCGCGCATTCGCCTGTGGCACATTTCGGCATAACGCAAGCAATAATGCAAAAGCGTGCTCTGCCGCGGCGCGGGCATTGACTTCAGGGATGTTCATCACCATCACCCCTGCCAGTGTCGCGGCTTGTACGTCTATATTCTCAAGCCCCACTCCTGCCCGCGCCGCAATCTGCAAGCAACCTGATGCTGCCTTGAAAAAAGTGGCATCAAGGGATGTGCCACTGCGAGTGATCACCGCGTCATAATGCGCGATGCGCTCACACAGTTCCGTGGTGGGCAATCCATGAATGACATCCATTTCTACATCTTCTGCGGACTTCAATAATTCCAGGCCTGCATCGTTAATGGGATCTGCAACAAGAATACGATAAGCCATATTCACTCGCCAAAAACCTGCTCAAGGTGATTGACAGGACTATGCGATTGAAGGATGCGCTGATGCTGGGATTCATCCTTGAACAATACCTGTCCACTCTCAAGTGCTCGCAGACCATCCTGCAAAATTTCCCATAAAGGCGTACCTGTCAACTTATCTGCCGCGTAAGGCGAAAGCGCTAACGGGAGCAAGCCTGTCAGCCCGGGACCTTCAATAAAGACCGCCGCCTCTTCGACAACCGCCGCGCGGCGGTCTACTCCACCGAAGCCAACAAATAACCGAACCGCTTCTTTGGCCGCCAGGTCAGTAGAACCATCGCCAACCATCATCGTGCGCTTACCATCGCTCGAAAGATTTCTCACCACCGCCAGCTTGCCACTTGATTCCGCCAATGGTGTGGGCGCAAAGGCAAAATATGTTTCATCGGGATTCCCCGCGTATTGGTGACGAGTGTAATCCCACCAGGAACCGCTCAATTCATCCAGCCTGACCGCCACCGCCTGAACATTCTGCGCAGGTACCTTGAGCATCTCAGCTAGATCAAGCACCGCCGCTTTCAAGCCACCGCTGACGATGAACACCTCCACACCAGCCAGTTGTAATGCGGCTATCACTTCGACGGCCTGTGGTGTGAGACTGCGGCGATAGATATGCCCCACTTCTTCCAGTTCAGCTCGGGTTGGGCGCAACAATTCGAGACGCTGCGCGTACACTTCCTCCAGCGGGATTTTTCCATCCATGGCCTGGCGAGTCAGGTCAGCAATATATTCCGCCTGCCCTTTGAGCCGTGCAAGCTCGTCAATTCCTTCCACCGTGACCAATGTCATGTCACAATCGAAAATAACTCGTTGAAATCCTAAATGTCGTGAGAGCATAGAAAAATTAAAATTTTTCCTTTTCGGATTGAGGATGGGTTGCCAGAGAAAGCTTTCTTACTGTTTAAGTGATGCATCGTCCTCCAGAATTTTTTTCGCCTGTCGCTTCTGATAAGCCTTTACCTGCTCCCGTACATCATCATTCGTTTGGCCCAGAATTTTCGCTGCCAACAGCGCCGCATTGACAGGTTCAAGCACAAGCGCGGGAGCTATACCAGATGGCATCCTCAGTGATGAATAAATATCCGCGCCGCCAAACG
>JAXIPJ010000403.1:0-24234 GCA_045402985.1 Anaerolineales bacterium | reverse complement strand
TTCCGTTTCCTGTACATTTGTTATCCATCCCTTCGCCACGCGGCGAATGACTGTTTCAGTAAAGATGGAACGTGTGCCATTTATAAATGGAGTCTGGTCTTTGCTTAGTTCTTCGATGATGCGTTTATCCTCCGCTTTCAGAAATTTAGACTCTTCCACCAGGTTGCGGAATCTCTCGGAGATCAACACATCACGTCCATCGCGGACGATATAGACCAGTTTTGCATCAGGGTAGACAGCGTACATATCGCGCACCGCCTGCCCGTGGATCGTGGACGAAGGACTCTTATCGCCAACGATCATCTTGCCTTCTTTTGCCGCGTCGCGTTCCATGATGAAGTCTGCAGCGACGCGCAGGACCAGAGGTGAGAGGTCGCGTCCCTGATTCCAGCGGTTGGATTTGCGCTTTAGCCATTCCTCTGCTTCAGGTGAATCCACAAGTGATTTGAGGAGTGGTCTGCGTGTGAAGAAATGTCCCTGGTAATTACAATGCACTTCGGGATGCAGGCGTGCAAGCCGCATGAGGAGCGTTGTCCCAGAACGGGCATGGCCGAAGATAAAAAACTTCTCGCGTGGGAAAAATTGCTTGATCTCTGCCACTTCCTCAGGCGATATAGCAGGGATTTGAGTCCGCTTGCGTTTTTGGGACTCACCTCTGAGAAGTATACGGGCGGCGCTCTTAAAACGAGAAAACATTATTATGCTGTCTCCAACCTATCTCTTCCAGTTCAGCATCACCAACCCAGCCAGGCAAACCAGGATTCCCAGGATATTCACCCACGAGATTTTATCCTTGAAAATGAATATAGCAACAGGGACAAGAATCAACGAAGCGATCACATTAGTCAATACAGCGGCGATGCCGAGATTCCAGCCTGCGCGATAGGTGAGCAGGAATCCGAATTCGATACCGACAATAGCGATGGCAAGCCCGATGCTTGCCCAATTTAATAGTTTGATCTCGGCCAGAACGCCGTTTTTAGCGGGGAAGAAAAGGAAGCCGAACAGAGTGACCACAAACGCAACGGCATACGTCACTAACAGGGAGACTGTGAAGTTGACATTGGATGGCGTACTTTTGGCAACAAAATGATAGAGCGCGCTGGATGCAATTGCAAGAGTAATGGAGAAGTAAAAGAGGGACATGGATTTATTCATTTTTACCACAAAGAAACACAAATGCTTTTGAACCGCAGAGAGCGCTAAGCCCGCAAAGATTTAAACGCTTTTTCTGGGCGTTCTTACCTGCACTCCCCGGCACCGACCCACCGGGGCAGGTGTGCGTCAGGTGCAAGTGTCGCGGCCTTCGCGGTTCGAATTCTCCAGAATCTTCAAAATAAACTCTGCTGTTCGCTTGCCAGACGTTCCATCAGTGAACGTGATTTCATCTTCGATAAATTTCCCGCGTTCGGCGGCGTCGAGCGTGGGATCCTTCAAATACGCGTTGAGGATATCGCACAACTCGGATTCGTTCTCAGCCACGCGTCCTGCTTTCGCTTCACGGAATCTTTTGTGCGTGGGCCAGTTGCCGATCTTTTTGAGCGAGAGCGAATATTTCTTCCTCACATTCCAGCCGCCAGGGACGTCGATCACGGCGGCGACGATGGGCGTATCGTGGACGGCAGTTTCGACGACCATGGTTGAATACACCGTCACCAAGATATCCGAGTGTGCCATCATGGATGATTTTTCGTCCATGTCTTCGCCGCCGTAGTAGCCAAGCGAACCACCCAACGCGACAGGTTTTACCACATGCACATACGGATATTTTGTTTCGAGTTCAAAAATCCGTTCGCGTTCTTCGGCGAAGATCCTGGGCTTATCTTGAAAATGGCTGGGATGCAGGCGGATCAACAATTGCGAAGGTTCAGCCAGCGAATCAGAGGAGACCAATTTTGCAAGTGCTTCCACATTTGGATAGTTCGGTGCGAAATGGACAAAGGAACACGCGTAGGAAATTAACTTGCGATTGGCGTCGAGGTTGTGCAGTCTGAAATATTCTTCCTTCGATAACAACCACTCTTTCCTGAAATAACCATCATAAGAGGGAATGCCTCCAATGTGTACACGCTCCGGGTCCCAATCGGAGCCGCGTACCAGTTCATCTTTTTGCAGTTGAGACCAGCAGGTAGCGTGGTCCATCGGCGCGCCGCGGATGGCGTAACTGGATGGATTGTCCCAGCCGACGATGGCGGCCATGGTGGGCACCTTGTGCAGAGTCGCTTCACGCAGCAGGTAACGGTCAAGGCGCCAGCCTGCCGTCGAAGCGATGACGAGATCGGGTTTGTGTGAGGCAAATAAATCGGCATACAGGTTTGGGCGTGGAATGAAGTGGTTCTGTATCCTCACTAAAAAATTGCGAGCGAAGGCGAAGGTCCGCAAAAGGAGAATGGCGAGGGCGGCTGGAATCCAAATACCCAAACGGAATTTCCACGAGTTCTCCACCCACACTTCCCAGATGTGGCTGTCCATGGCTTCGGTGTTGATACTCCACGAGCCACCGACGCGCCGCAGGTAGGCGAACAGCCATTGCAGGCGCGGTTTATATCCGTTGGCAAAAGCATTAGCTCGTTTAAGACGCAGCCCTTCAAATGTGAGGCCTGGACGGTCAAAGCGTTGCGCAATGCGATCCTTGGTTTCATCGTCGGTGAGTACAACAATTTCAACGCCCGCGTCCAGCAGAGTCGGGACGACGTTGCTTTGGAGGAAGTAGATGATTGCCATGCCGTGGTCCGCGGAGATGAAGATACGTTTGGACACTAAATTGATTTCACTTCTTTCTTGACTTTGAATTGTTTGTGGTTTAATAAAGTTTTTCAACTCTATTTTGTTGTGTAGAGCGACGGCTCTTCTTGATACCGTCTGAAATTATCTTCATCAAATCATCATAATCACTAATATTTGGCGAGATTACAAATGACGGCTGAATAGAACCTCCATATAAAACGCCACTAAAGCGATGTAAACGAGTCAAACCGTTTTTTACAACTATAATACTGCTGTATTTTTTGTGCAGGATGGGTTTCCATCGAGCTTTTCTAACATATGAAATATCGTCCCATTTAACTTCAAAGGTTTTCAAAGGAAATGCTTTTAGGCGCAAACCCCATTCCTTAACTTCTACAGCAGGTGAAGAATAGACTAACGACCAATTGAAAACAGCCAAAACAATGCCACCTACAAAATTTGTTATATATCCAAGCAGCAGAGATGTGGTTACGATGTTTGAACCTGCTAATCCTTTTATTAGGGCAAAAACAGAAAATAGACTTAATAGAATAAAAATGACAGAAAAAATTGCGAGCCCAAACTGAGATAATTCAGTCAACAAACTGTATTTATATCGGCGTTCATTATCATCAGAATCTAGCATTTTCTCCTCTAACATTATGAATAATACCAAGTGAAAATCTTGTTGGTTCGTGGTGGTTTCGATACGGCGGCGCTGGTTGAGTAGCCCGAAGGGCATATCGAAACCCGCCGCCTACTCAACCACCGAATTATCTTTGTTAATTTTACTTTTATCAAAAATCTTTTTAGCAAGGGCGGGCAAAAGTTCTGGCGCGCCATTGATCAACGCTTCACGCTGGCGTCGAGTCCAGCCTTGCACTTGTTTTTCTCTGTAAAACGCGTCATCAATGCGGTCGTATTCTTCGCAATATACCAGTTTCACAGGCAATCGCTTGGATGTATAGTTTGCGCCTATCCCTTCCTGATGTTGTGACAAGCGAAGTTCAAGATCTTTGGTTGACCCAGCATAATATGAACCATCACAACATTCAAGAATATACATCCATGCCATAAAATCTCGTTTCAAACGGTGGTTGAGTAGCCCGCATGGTTTTGCGGGCGTATCGAAACCACATCTCTGAATTTCAAGTTTACTTGGTTATTGGTGGTTTCGACACCTGCATGATTTGCTAATCAAATCACGTGCCGGTGCAAGTGTACGTCGGGCGACGCTTCGACTGCGGGCTTCGCAACAAACGCTCCACCCTCCGCTCAGCGCGGAACCGCCTACTCAACCACCGAATTTGATTGTCAATTTTACTTCTGCCGAAAGAGTACCGTGATATTCATGTGTTTATAAATTTACACACCCTGAAATTTCTCACTTATCAATTTATGAATAAGCCGCAAAAAATATCTTCTCATCTGCGGCATGCCCAGAGAATAAAAGGACTTCTGTTTGCGTGTGGAAGATTCAAACCTGACTTCTGCATCCTTCCATTTTTCCAACAGGCTCAAAAACCTGAACAGGCTTAAAGACGACTGATCCACAGTTTCAGAACCGAAATATCCACGCAACAAGGCAGCATGGAACTTTTGCAAACGCGTGTATGGCACCCACAATCCATTTGTAATGAGTTGAATCCGATGAGTCTCCACATCGGTGATAATTTTTGCGAGGTCAATATAGATAGGGCCCGGCCGGTTATGTGGGTCAAACGAGCAGATCCTCCTATCTCTGCTGACGAATATGTTGGCAGAATTAAAGTCATCGTGGAGAATGCAGTAGGGTACAACTTTACCGCTGCGCACTTCATAAAGTTTACCCAACAGGTTGCCTAACAGAAATTGATCCTCTTTACTCAGATGAGGGTTGATCCGATCCAGATTTTGGCGGGCAGTATCATAGACAGCTTTTTCAAAAATAAGCCCCTCTCCAGCTCTGCCATTGCCATCATGAAAAATACGGAGCCACCGCCCGGCAAGTCCAAGATAACTTTCAAATGTTTGGCGGGCCTGCCCCTCGATCACCATTTTTGGGGATCGGAAGAAAGATCGCAGGGTGCGAAGATCGGCTTCCTCCATGACGACTGCATTCAGATCTTCATACAATGCCAATGGACGGATCGCCAGGAACAGGGATGAATTCTCCTCTTTGCCAAAAACAGATTGGAGCCTCTTTAAAGTTTCGTATTCCTCCCGTGCCTCCTGACCCATTTTTTCGCTGACAGTTGCCTGTGAAAGGTTCATTTTTTCGGCATGTCTCACTTTGACGAGAATAGCCCTGTTCTCCATCTCTGAGACTTGAACGTTATATCGAAAGAAGTAGGACCAGTCACGCGGCTGGAAAGTGGGCTCGCCCACAAGTTTTGCCTCACTGCCATACCAGTCAGACAGGTCAGCCTGTATTTTTGGTGTTAATTGGGCAAAAAAATCATCTTCGTCTTTCAAATTAATACCTGCGCTTTTCCTTATTCTATCAAAATGCACAATAACTACAGGTCATCTAATTACTGGTCAACTCCTTCAGGATGGCAAGCGCCTCCTCCTTGCCTCCATATCCATTCTCACCGCCGGGTCCCACGCAGGATGGACATCCATCCGTGCAGGCACATTCGCCAACGAGTTCAAGGGCGCGCGCGATCAATTCGTTATGCAGTTCAAAGAGTTTCTGACTGAAGCCAATGCCCGCGGGGACAAGATCATACAAGACAACAGTCGGTCCACCGAAGATCTGATTTTCGACTGGTTCGATGTGTGAACCCAGATCGCCAGTGTCACACATCAAAAATAATGGCGCGAGATTTCCAAGTACATAGGCGAGCCCGGCAAGCCCGCTGCGCATACGGACGTTTTGTTCCGCCTTGTGATGGCAGGATGCACAAAGCGTTGTTAGATTTTCCAGTCGATTCGCTTCTGCCATTGAAGTGAAGGCGCGGAAAGGAGTCTTGTGATGGACGTCATGCTGACGCGTGGATTCAGGTGTTCCGCAAACCTGACACTTGTATCCGTCACGGGCGCGGACGCGCTCGCGAATGCGAGTCCATTCGGGGCCGTAGTCGTTTGGGTCGTTGGACCAGACTCCAGTCTCGCGCAGATGCGCCACAGTCTCTTCGGAGAGAGAAAGCCAATAGCCAGTCGTCTGCAGATCGCTGGGAGGCAGATCCAGCGGCTCCTCTCCGAGATTTTCGTGTGTGTACCAGCGACGTTTGCGAAAGCCAGTTACTTGCGTGGTCACTTGTAATTCGCCCCAACTCTTCTCGCCGCCAAGGACGGCAGCTTGAGCAGACTCAGAAAGTACTGTGATCTCTGTGCCGCGCAATGACTCGGTGTAATAATCGCTTTCGATGGGACGCAGGCGCGCAATGTGTTGTTCGAGATTCAATTCTTCAACAAAATACGATTGTGCCTCATGCAAATAGATCGCGCCAGGGTGAGTCATCCATGTGGCGCTTTCGCCATCGACAGTTCCAATGGTCAGTGGTCTCTCGTCCATTGTCGTTTGCAGGACAACACTTTGCGGCGAGGCTGAGCGCAACGAAATATTTGCAGCGGGATATTGGTCTGACATCCAATAATATTTTTCATTCGAGAGATGAGCTTCACTATTCGAAAGCAGAAAATTTAGAAACTCTTCGAGTTGATCGCTCGATAACCTGCCAAAGCTCTCACCTTTTTCAAATGGCAACTCGAACATCGCGCAACGCAAATGCTCCAGCAGGATCAACAAATGATCGGGGTTGACCAGTGCCTGCTCAGGTGAACGTTCAAAGAAATATTCAGGATGATGTGCCAGGAACTGATCAATTGGACTCGCGGAGGCGACCATCACAGCCACTGCGGATTCGAGACCGCGTCCCGCCCGACCTGCTTGCTGTCTCGCTGAAGCGACAGTTCCGGGGTAGCCGACCAGGATCGCCGCCCCCAGCCCACCGATGTCGATTCCCAATTCCAGCGCGTTCGTCGCCACGACGGTTTTTACGCTTCCGTCTCTGAGTCCTTTTTCGATTTCGCGGCGTTGGTGAGGGAGGTAGCCGGAGCGGTAACCTCTGATCGGAGACCGGAGATTAGAGATTAGAGAATTGGTGTTTGGTTGGTGGTCGAGTAGCCCCGAATGTTCTTTGAGGGGCGTATCGAGCCCACGTTGGAATTGAGAATTAGACGCTTCGCGTGGAGATTGATTTTCTTGAAGATAACGTAGAATGATCTCAACACTTCTGCGCGAGCGTGCGAAGACAACGGATTGGATATCGTTTCGCAACAAGTCCTGTGCCAAACGTACAGCTTCAAGCAGGGATGATTTTCGCAAGCCCAAAGATTCATCAATGAGTGGAGGATTGTAGATGATGAAGTGACGCGGTCCGCGCGCCGAGCCGTCGCTGTCAATCAGGTGAACAGGCTCTTCGATGAGATTTTCTGCCAGTTCTTTTGGGTTGCCAATCGTGGCTGACGCTAGAATGAATTGTGGATTCGCGCCGTAAAACTTTGCGACGCGTTTGAGTCTGCGCAGGACGTTGGCGACGTGTGAGCCAAAGACGCCGCGATAGGTGTGCATTTCATCAATAACGACAAATTCCAGGTGCGTGAAGAAATCTGACCAGTTGGTGTGATGAGGTAGGATGCCTGTGTGAAGCATATCGGGATTGCTTAATACGATACGGGCATTTTTGCGGATGGACCCTCTTGCAGATTGAGGTGTATCTCCATCGTAGACCGCGGTTGCCAAGTTCCAAGTGTCAGTTGTCAGATTTTCGCTAAGGGATTGGAGATTGGAGAATTGGTCCTGGCTTAATGCTTTTGTGGGGAAGAGATAGAGGGCGCGGGCGTTGCTCTTTTGAAACAAGGTTGCGAAGACTGGTAAGTTATAGCCGAGGGTTTTACCGGAGGCTGTGCTGGTGGCGAGGACAATGTTTTCGCCTGCCTGGGAATGAGTCCATGCTTCGAGTTGATGGGAATAGAGGGAATGAATCCCAGCTGCAATCAGAGTCTGTTTAACGGTGGCCGGCAGATTGGTTGGGAATGGATGCGTTTGCGCAGGGCGCGCTGGCAGCGTCCGCCAGGTGACCAGGTTGGGTGTGGTGTCCCGGTCACGTTTCCAGAAATCCAAAAGAGAGGCGAGAGGCATAGGACTATTTTATTGTAAGTGTAAACGGCGGAATGCCCATGCTCCGATTCCGAGTGGGAACCAGAATGTGACAGCGCGATAAGCGAGTGTGATGACCACAGCCTCGCTCCACGGAACGCGCAGGGAAGATAAGGCCAGCGGCATGATGCCCTCCACAATGCCAATGCCCGAGGGTGTTGGGGAAACGATCAGAAATAGATATGAAATGGCAAACCCCCCAATGATCGTCTCGATCGAGAACGGGACCCGGAAAGCCAGGAAGGATGCGACCAGAACGAACATCATGAGCGCCTTGTTCGTAAATGCCAGAAACATTGGTTTGATAAGACTGCGGGGCCTCTCAGGAAGAGACTTGAGATCTGCGGCCATTTCATGGGCAAATTCGTGCGCTCTTGCCTCGCTCAGATAATCGCGATGCAGGAACGGAGATACAACGCGGTTGACGATGCGAGCCATAGATGCCAGCGCGTTCCCGAGGGCGATGGCTGAGCGTGAGCCAAGATAAAGCAGGGAACCCAGCGCGAATGCGATGCCGAAGATCACAGCAGAGGCCGCGATCTCGCCGGGGTCCAGATCATTGCGGCGGAAGAGAACGATGAGGCCCAGGGTCAGTACAAAAAGGAAGGCAATATAATCCAGGAAAACATATAACACGCTAATCACCGTGATCTTGCCAGGTGATTGTCCGTTGCGACTGGCATCGCTGAAGAAGACCACCACTCCGCCCATGCCCGCGCTGGGGGCCACAGTGCTGACGAAGTTTGCGGCCGCGGATAAAAGGGCAAGTTTATAGAGCGTCCCATCCATATGCAGCAGGCGATATAGTGAAAGATAAGTTAATCCCGAAACAAGGAACCATCCACTTTGAATAAGGAGGGCCAGGAGAAGAAACCAGAAATTTCCATGTCTGAGGGTTCTCACGATGCTTTCGAGTTCGCCAAAACTCAGGAAAACCACCCCTGCCGCGAGGAAGGTGAGAAGTATTAATATGAATTTCCGCATATCAGGAGGATTATACACAAACACCCGCGAAATCTCGCGGGTGTAGTTTGTTGTGTATTGTGCTAAGTGGTTAGCCCGGGAGAAGACCTAATCCCTGCGTCGTCCGCCGACGAGGAAGATGTAGTAGAGTAATTGCAGGATAGCAGTCACCAGACCAGCCACATAAGTTAACGCGGCCGCGTTGAGTACCTGATTGACACCGCGAATCTCCTCGTCAGTTTGGACAATGCCCGTTTGCGCAAGCAGTTGCTTCGCGCGCGCTGAAGCGTTAAATTCCACGGGTAAAGTTGCAAGTGCAAAGAGTGCTCCGCCTGCAAAGACAAATACGCCGATCCATGCCAGTTGGATGAAATTGAGCACAAGCCCAATGATGATGAGAAACCATCCCAGGTTGGAGCCAATATTAACGACAGGCACCAATGCAGAGCGAACTTTCATCGGGAAATATTCCTCAGCATCCTGCAAGGCATGGCCAAGTTCGTGTGCAGCAATTGCCACCGCGGCCACCGATGGGACGTTGGCTACACCGTTCGAGAGAAATAAAGTTTTGTTGCGCGGGTCATAGTGATCAGTGAGTTCGCCAGGCGTTCCCTGCACCTGAACGCCATATAAATTGCCCGTGGAGATCAATCTCTGCGCGGCTTGAGCGCCGGTGAGTCCACTGGAGGCGCGCACCTGACTCCATTTGGTATTGGCATGGCGTACATACCAGGATGTGATAGCCATCAAAATGAAGGCGGGCACCATGAAGATCAGATAGATGGGATCGAAGAACATTTTTTACTCCTTGATTCTCTGAGCTGGGCGAAAGGTCTCTACTTCTAACGTCCGAGATTCTTCGCTACGCTCAGAATGACATTGCGTAATTGAGCGATCAACTTTCTGCGATGAGCTGTAACAACACTTCCATGGCCTTATCCAGTTGCGGATCGAGACCCGCCTCAAATTGTTCCGGCGTCATCTCGACGATGAAATCTGGGGTGAGGCCCACTCCGTCTATGGCGCGTTCGTTGGGGGTGAGCCACTTGGCAATTGTCACACGGGCCGCGCCCTGGTCATTTGAAAGCGGCACCCAGTTTTGTACGGAGCCTTTCCCGTAGGTCTGAACACCAACAAGTTTCGCACGTCCATAGTCCTGCAATGCACCAGCCACAATTTCTGAGGCGGAGGCTGAACCTTCGTTCACCAGCACAACGATGGGAAGATTGGTGGCCTGCCCATCACCACTGGCGTTGTAAACATCACGTTTGCCGTTGCCATATACTTCGAACAGAACAGCACCTTTTTCCAGAAACTCTGAAACCACTTCCACCGAGGTGTGGAGGTATCCGCCAGGGTTATTGCGTAGGTCAATAATGACTCCTTTTGGATTTTCCTTCAACAGGGTGTCCAGCGTACTGCGAAGCTCGGCAGTAGTCTTGTCGCCGAAGGTATTAATATCAATATAAGCAATTTCGTTTTCCAGCATTTTGCCTTCCGCGCTCTTGATATTAATACGCGCGCGTGTGATAACGAATTCCAGCGGTCCAGACTCGCCTTCGCGTCCCACCGTTAAAGTGACCTTTGAACCCTCTGGACCCAATACCTTTAAACGCGCCTCCTCTGGAGCAACACCGGTCATGTCTTCGCCGTCTATGGCGATGATCTTATCCCCGGGGCGTAGACCGGCTAGATCTGCTGGAGAACCTGCGATCGGGCTGACGATGGTGAGATAATCTCCGTCTGTATCCACATAGGCGCCGATGCCTTCATACTCTCCTTGCAGGGAGGATGATTCGGTTTGGTATACGAGCGGTTCCATGTAGAAGGTCTGTTTATCGCCAAGCGCATCCATCATGCCGCGGATGGCTCCCTGCATGAGTGCCAGGTCATCCACCGGCTGATTCACATATTGTTCGTGGACGATATTCCACGCCTCCCAAAACGGGACAAATAAGGTTTGCAGTTCACCTGGCGTCGCTGATGGTTCATCAGGTGACGCGCTGGGTGATGAGGAAGGAAGTAGATCATTCAGTCCGCGTAGTGGAGTGTGGGGCAATAAGTTCCCGGCCAAAAAACCGCCCGCGAAGGCGCCCGCCAGCAGGGTCACTGCCACAAACAGACCAAGGATCGTTTTAACGTTTTTATTCACAAATGCCTCCAGAGAAACCGGTCAAGTATGCCACAACGATACAACACTGTGATTAGAGTACCATGAATTAAATGTTGCGGAAGTGTATGAGCGCCGTATACATATTGTAAAACTTTTTTCCCATTTTCACTCCTATTTGCTGGGTAGGAATCCCCTTATACGTCATTATTCTTGTTTGTTGTTTGAAAATCTTAAACTCCCTATCATCTCTTGTAAATGACACACCACGCTACTAACCCAGCAAAATAGGTAAATGAGACCAATCCTTAAAAACGCCGCTGGCGTCTGAGGTGGGTTCGTCATGACCATATAAGAGGCTTGCCATGCCCACATCCAGTGCGGCGCGTGTGGTGCGCGGCAGATCGTCAATCATGACGCATTTGCGCGGGTCGGGTTCGTCGGCGAGTTCCATGGCGATGGCAAAGGATTCAGGCATGGGCTTGCAGTAGGGCGCGACGGCATTCACATCTACGATGACCTCAAAGAGATCGTCGAGTTGCAGCGCGGCGAGGACGCGTCGGGCATGGTTAATGTCTGCGTTGGTAAAGATCAGGTTGCGGGTACGCAATGAAGCGATGATTTCACGCTGATGTGCGTCCGGGGTCAGGTAATCCTTGAGGGGCAGGTCATGCACATAGGCCAGAAAATCCGCCACATCCACCTTATGACGTTCCTGCAGTCCGCGCAGCGTGGTGCCATACATCTTGAAATATTGCTCGCGCAGTTGTGGAACTTTTTCGGCGGGAATGCCAAGCTGTTCGCGCATGTATATGTTCATGCGTTCCTTAATGGCTTTCCATAGACCGGTGGAATTGGGGTAAAGAGTATCGTCGAGGTCGAAGAAAAGGGTCGTAAAGCGCATTGGGCGATTATACCTTTATGGTACGGTCAGATATTGATTGAAGAATTGAACCGTGTTCTGGATGAACTGCTCATCGCCCTGACCATAAAATGTATGCGGCATACCTTCATAATATTGACATTCAACATTCCTGCCGATCGTCCTTAACTGTTCGCAGGTCACTTCAGACCAGTTGAGCGGGACGAGTTCGTCTGCCATGCCATGATGAATGCTGACCGCGGCGGTGATATTCTGAAAGAAATACATGGATGAGATGCGGTTGAGTGCTTCGATTGGGATGTTAAGTTCATCCAACCCGCGTGTGCTGCCTGACCATTGTTTGATGGCTTCATAGTTTTTTTGTTCATCACCGCTCATGGAACCATAAAGCACGGCCGCCTTAACATCATCAGTGACAGTTAACACGCGAGTTGTGATGCCGCCTCCCATGCTGTGTCCCCACAACCCAATGGAGTTCGGGTCGGCAGTTTGTAGCTGGTCTGCGCCGCCGCTTTGAGTTTGGATCAGTGCGATCAGATTTAGCACATCCGTGGCCATGCCCACACGGAAGAGGTTGTCGCCGCTATCTGATGGCAGGTAACCGCGTAAATTTGGATGCAGGACGATATAGCCCGCGCTGGCGAGTGCATCTGCGTAATGTGTTGTGTAATCCAATGTGTTGTATGCGGCAGGGTCAATGTATCCGTGTAACGCGATGATCACCGGATGCTTTTCCGCGTCATTCGGGATGTTGGCGAAACCATAAATATTCAATCCATCACTGGGATAGCGCATCAGGTAACGGGTGAAGTAGAGGTTTTGATTCATAACCTCCACAAATTCGATCTGCCCGCCTCCATAGGCACGCGATCTTAAGTATTCGTTGGTATAGGCAAAGTATGGATCAGGTGTGGGTGAAAGTGTGGGGAGTGCCGTGGCGGTTTCAGTAGCAGTTGGAAGAGGAGTCGGCGATGGCGTGGATGTGAGTATCGGTGTGATCGTTGGAGGCTGGACTACAGGAGCGCATGCAGTCACTGCTGCCAGTATGATAGTAAATAGTGAGCGTTTCATTTTGAACTGGATAAAGTTTATTGGGTTGGAGTTGCTGAAAGCACAATCAACGGTGGCTCTTCTGGATGTGTTCGTCTCCATGCAGCGTGTTCTAACATTTCTCCTGCCCTTCCAAAATGGTAACGGTTAAATTCTTTTTGCACATCCGATGGAAACATCTGGCTAATATCACGTGCATAATCACTTCCTGCTCCTGGAATTTCCACACTCTGAACGCTTCCATCTTCTCCGAGATGGATGACAGCGGGTATTGATGGAGAGGAAAAAATTTCTGTTCCACTGATAGGAGAAGTTCCAGAGGAAATGATACTCGTACAAACCGCCCAAATATATACTTCCTGTTCAGATCGTCCTAAGATCTCCCACTCACATATGACCTCTTCTCGCGGCAGGAACGAAAGAATGGTCCTTGCCAGGGCATCTTCATATTCCTTCCATCTTTCCACTTGAATGGCGTCAGGCGTGATCATGGGGATGATTGGCTGTGTTGGTAAAGGCGTCGGCAATGGGGTTGGGATGTCAGTGACCGGTATGAATGTAGATGTAGGAACGAGTGTCGGCGAAACAACTGTTGGGATGGGTGTCTCTGGAGGTAAAGCAATAGTCTGCTGTCCGCAGGCAGATAACGTTACCAATATGATAGTTAGTATTAATCGTTTCATTTTGAACTCTATAAAATTTATGGGATGGGAGTTGCTGAAAGAACAATCAATGGCGGCTCTTCTGGATGTGTTCGTCTCCACTTAATGTGTTCGAATATTTCTCCTGCCCCTCTGAAATGGTAGCGCTCAATTTCTTCCTGCACATCCGGTGGAAACATGTGGCTAATATCACGTGCATAAAAACTTCCTGCTCCCGGAATTTCCACACTTTGGACAGATCCATCTTCTCTCAAATGGATGACAGCGGGTATTGATGAAGAGGAAAAGATTTCTGTTCCACTGATGGGAGAAGTTCCAGAGGAAATGATACTCGTACAAACCGCCCACACATATAAATCATCGCCAGATCGTCCTAAGATCTCCCACTCACATATGACCTCTTCTCGCGGCAGGAACGAAAGAATGGTCCTTGCCAGGGCATCTTCATATTCCTTCCATCGTTCCACTTGAATGGCATCGGGCGTGATCATAGGGATGATTGGCAGTGTTGGTAAAGGCGTCGGCAATGGGGTTGGGATGTCGGTGACAGGTATTAATGTGGATGTGGGAACGAGTGTCGGCGAAACAACAGTTGGGATAGGTGTCTCTGTTGGCAGAGCGACAGTCTGCTGTCCGCAGGCGGATAATGTTACCAGCAGGATAACCGTGAATAAAGGTTTCATTTGAACTCCGATCGGGTTTCATGGAGAAAGATAAGTTTTGTAAAAGTTGCTCATGCTTTCCAGAAATTCCGCTTTGATATCGTTGCTGAAGACGTGTCGTTCACCTTCATGGTAAATGCAGTCGATGTTTTTTCCGGCTGCACTAAGTAGTGAGCAGGTCTCCTGCGCCCAACTTAATGGCACGGTTTCATCTGCTGTGCCGTGATGTAGCTGGATCGGCGCCGTGATATTTCCATAATAATACACTGGCGAGATGTTCAGCAACAGGCTGGGTAGTATGTTCAACTCATTTTGGAAGTGTGGCTCGAACGAAATCTTGTATAACTGTTGTGAATTCTTGAGCTCATTGCCACTCAAAGACGAGTATAGAACCGCAGCTTTTACATCCGGGCTGATAGTGAGGACTCTTAAAGCGACATTGCCACCCAGGCTTTGCCCCAAAAGACCGATGCGATCAGGGGCGGCTTTTTCCAGTGCGCCGATTTGCCCAGCCTGGGTCTTTATCAATGCGATCAGATTGAGTATGTCAATTGCCATCCCAACCCGGAACATATTGTCGCCACTGTCGGAGGGTGGATAGCCGCGCATTACAGGATGAATGACCATAAATCCCTGGCGGGTCAAAGCGTCTGCGATGTCACTCCTGAAACTCAGAGAGTTGAATGAACCCGAATCGCCCAGTCCGTGCAGCATGAGTATGACCGGCCTGGGCCCGTCACCTGCGGGGATGTTCATGAATCCATACATTGTAAGATCATCACTGGAGTAGCGTATCAATGTACGCGTGAATTGATCCGATATCTCGATCGTGTTCACGATTTCGATAGTGCCTCCGCCATATGAACGCTGACGTAGATAATCGATCGTATATTGTTGGTAAGGCGCAGGCGTCAAGGTGATCGTGGGCGTCGGTGAAGGTTGAACTATTGTGGGAGTCTGCGAAGCTGACGTCGGTGTTGCCAAGGCTGCAGCAGTCAACGCGACAACTGTTGGGATGTATTCCGAGGGATAAGGCGTGGAAATAGTTGGGGATGCTACACCGCTCCACTGACAGGCGAGAACTGCCAGCATGAGCAAAGGGATCAATCGTCTCATGTGACGACTCCAATCCTGGTAAGACCATAAAATAGTATCTAGATCATACCCTCAGGGGGAAAGATGGGTTTTGTAGAGGTTGATCAACGTGCCATAAAACTCCTCCGACACGCGGCTGCGGAACGTGTGATCTTCATCCGTATAGTAAATGCAATTGATCGTCACATCCGCGTCTTTGAGCAGTCTGCACGTCTCCAGTGCCCAGCTAAAGGGAACAGTTGCATCGCTTGTGCCATGATACAGTTGAATAGGTGAGGTGATATCCTCATAATAAGATGAAGGCGAAATGCGCTGAAGCAGCGCGGGCGCTGTTACCAGTTCCGCTTGAAGCTGCGGGTCACCAGAAACAATATTTGTAAGCGCCGCCGAGTTTTTAAATTCATCGCCACTCAGGGATGCGTACAGTACAGCGGCTTTTATATCCGAAGAAACTGTGAGCACGCGCAACACGACGTTCCCGCCCAGGCTGTGGCCCCACAAACCGATTTGATCAATGGATGCTGTAGCAGACATTTCAGCAGGCAAAGCTTCCGATTTTATCAAGGCAATGAGATTGAGTACGTCAATTGCCATGCCCACGCGGAACAGGTTATCTCCCATATCGGAAGGCGGATAATTACGCAGGTTGGGGTGCACTACGATATAGCCTGCTTCGGTAAGTTTATCCGCGGCATCCGCTGTGTAATCCAGTGTTTGATACCCAGCAGCGTTCACATATCCGTGAATGACAATGATGATGGGAAATGGCCCTTCGCCTTTTGGAACATTGGCGAACCCGTGGATCATGAGTCCATCACTGGGATAACGGATGAGATAACGCGTGAACGAATCTTTATCCTCCATCACTTCCAAAACTTCAACATTCCCGCCACCGTATGTTCGTTTACGCAGGCCATCGATCGTATATTGTTCATAAGGGGCAATCGTTGCAATAGTCGTTGGCGTCGAAGATGAATTAAATGTAGCGGTCGCAGAAATGCCCGACGTAGGGATGTCGATCACTTCTGAGGTTGGTGAAGCCAAAGCCTCGGCAGTCAGTGCCACAACGGTTGGTATATACTCCGGCGGATAAGACGTGGAGACAGGCGTTGCAGAGGTGAAACCGCTCCGTTGGCAGGCTGATGATGCGATCAAAAGCAGGGGGATCAATCTTTTCATTCAGGCTCCTGAGCCAATAATTATAGCGGTTATAATCGCCTTATGCCCATCCGCCTGCTTTCATCTGAAGTCGCCTCGCAGATCGCCGCCGGGGAAGTGATCGAGAGGCCTGCATCCGTTGTCAAGGAGTTATTGGAAAACTCATTGGATGCTGACGCGCGCACGCTGACAATTACGATTGAAGAGGCGGGGAAAAAATTGATTGAAATTGCGGATGATGGCCTGGGGATCCCATCTGCTGAACTGGATCTGGCGATCTCGCGTCATGCGACCTCGAAGCTGGTGCGCTCCGAGGATCTTTTTTCCATCTCCACACTTGGATTCCGCGGAGAAGCCCTCGCTTCGATCGGTTCCGTTTCGCGCATGACGGTCACCTCGCGCGTCGAAAATGAACTGGAGGGTGCGCGCCTGCGCGTGGAGGGTGGCAGGCCAGGCAATATTACAAAAGTTGGAACAACCGTTGGCACAACCATGCGCGTGGAGGACTTGTTTTACAACGTCCCCGCCCGTTTGAAATTCCTCAAGAGTGACGTCACCGAACGCCGCGCAATCGACTCGCTTGTCACGCGCTACGCGCTGGCATATCCGCATAAACGCTTCAAGTTATCTGAAGGCAAAAACATCACTCTGCAAACATCGGGCGATGGTGATAGACGCGCCATCCTTGCCGCATTATATGGCGTGGATGTTGCCAAGCAAATGCTTGAGATCACGGCGAAGGAAGATGCATATCGAATCACAGGTTTTATCAGCCCAACTTCTCTTACGCGTTCCAACCGCAGGGAGATCACATTCTTCCTCAACGGCCGCTGGGTGCATGATGTTTCACTGAGTACAGCTCTTTTGCAGGCATATCATACTTTGTTGATGGTGGGGCGCTATCCGTTAACCGCTCTATTCCTGGAAGTCCGCCCTGAAGAAGTGGATGTGAATGTGCATCCCGCCAAGGCGGAAGTGCGCTTTCGGAATCAGGAAAAGGTCTTTAGCTTTGTTCAGCGCTCCGTGCGTAAAGCTTTGCTGGCATACTCGCCTGTACCGAACGTCGCGCCCTCCTTGTGGGGAACTGCGCGCACACAACCATACGAATCAAAGGCTGTTGGCCTGGATTGGGCGATCGGGCATGATGAAAAGTTTTCAGTGAACCATAATCAGTCGACAGTAAGCAGTGATCAGTCACTCACCGGGGAAATCTCCACGCAAAGCGTCCAATCTCCAGACCTAAATCGTAAATCTGAAATCGAAAATCCATCCTTCACCCCAATTCCTCTTTTGCGATTGATCGGCCAGATCGGCGCGACATATCTCGTGGCCGAAGGTCCAGATGGTCTGTATCTGGTGGACCAGCACGCCGCGCATGAACGCGTATTGTTTGAAAAACTCATGACTCAACATGCGATGAAGAACATCCCATCGCAATCTCTGTTGACTCCCGCTGTTGTAACGCTTCCACCTCAATCCGCTCATTTACTAATTAACCAATTACCTGCGCTGCAACACTTCGGCTTCGATGTGGAGGAGTTCGGACCGAACATATTCCAGGTCCGCGCCATGCCTGCCTTGTTCATGGGGAGTGATCCCGCAGTGGCATTGCGCGCATTGGTCGAAGATTTCGAAGAGGATGAATCTCCGTTGCAGAATGAGATCGAGGCGAAGCTGGCCGCGCGCGTCTGCAAACGGATGGCGGTCAAGGCGGGGCAGGCCCTATCCCACGAGGAACAGCGCGCCCTGCTCATCGATCTGGAAGCCTGCGATTCGCCGCGCACCTGTCCACATGGCAGGCCCACAATGATCCATCTTTCAGTGGATATGCTTGAGCGGCAGTTCGGGAGGCGTGGTGCCCGCTAAGAAGGAAGTTGTCAGCGAACTTGCGGCGTTATTTGCTGAATATGGCATTGACCCTTTCATTGAGATCACGGGCCTGCTGGTGATGTTGCTCGAAAAAGATGGGGAATTGATCGCATGGAATCCAGCTTTTGGTTCATTCAAAAGGATCTTGCCTGATAAAACGCATTTGAAAGATTTTATTACTACACCCAGCGAAGCCCAGCTTGAAAAACTTCTTGCAGAGGCGATAGGTGGGCGCACCAGGACTCAGGGAAATATGGACTTCGTCCGCGAGAATGGAAACGGCAATTTTGCATGTCTCTTCATTCCGCTGCCAGGCGAACGTGTATTGTTTGTTGCAGAGCCAGTGACCAGTGCAGGTGACCTGGAAGCTCTTACTGCAGAAGTGCAAACAATGAAACAGCGCCTTAGGAGGAAAGAGACGGAGCTAAAGGCAGTGCTGGCGCAGGCACATGAGGTCTCGCATACTGATGCGTTGACATTCCTTCCCAACCGGCGGCAAATCATCGGAGATTTACAGCGCGAGGTTATGTTTTCTGATCGCTATGGTACTCCGTTCTCAATTTCCATGGTTGATGTTGACCACTTCAAGAATATCAACGATACGCATGGTCATACCGTTGGCGATGAAGTTTTGCGAAGCCTGGCAGATGAGTTACGACAGCATATCCGTCACCCTGATACGATCGGACGCTATGGGGGTGAGGAATTTCTTGTCATTTTGCCTCACAGCCCTTTGTCGGCTGCCACTGAACAGGCCGAACGCCTATGCAAGCATGTGCGCTCACTGGGCATCAAGGCAGGTGAACAGGATATTTCGCTGACGATCAGTATTGGGGTGGCACAATACAAGATACATAAGGAAGGCTGGCAATCATTTCTCAGCCGCGCGGATAAAGCCTTATATGAAGCCAAAAATAATGGCCGCGATCAGTGGGTGATTTCTGAGGAATAAAAGATGCGCGCCCTCTGGCTTGAAAACAACAAGATCGATCTACGCGACCTTCCACAACCGCGCAAACAAAACGAAGCCTTAGTCAAAATTCGCAAGGCTGGCATTTGCAGTACGGACCTTGAACTTGTCAAAGGCTATTATCCATACACAGGTATCCTCGGTCACGAATTCGTCGGGGAAGTGATTGAAGCAGACGATGCCTCATGGATTGGTCAGCGCGTAGTAGGCGAGATCAATGTGGTGTGTAATGAATGTGAGCAATGCCTGAACGGGCGCTCGACTCACTGTGAGAATCGAACGGTATTGGGGATCATCAACCGCGACGGAACTTTTGCAGAATTTACTAATTTACCAATTGCCAACTTACATCGCGTCCCCGATTCAGTTGCGGATGAGATGGCTGTCTTCACCGAACCGCTGGCTGCGGCGTTGGAGATTCAAGAGCAGATACAGATCAATCCCACCGATCGAGTACTACTTATCGGCGCGGGGCGGCTTGGTCAACTGATCGCCCAAACGCTGGCCCTGACGGGGTGCGATCTGCGCGTGGTGGCACGGCATAAACGTCAACAGGATCTGTTGAAAGCGCGCGGCATCAGGATCATTTCTGAAGAGCAGATCAAACCCTGGAGATGGGATGTAGTAGTGGAAGCGACCGGGTCCCCGACTGGCTTCTCTTTAGCGAGGCAGGCTATTCGTCCGCGTGGGACGCTGGTTCTTAAGTCCACTTATAAAGGCGGGTTGAATATTAACTTCTCGTCTGTTGTTGTCGATGAGATTAATATCATTGGCTCGCGTTGCGGGCCTTTCGAACCCGCGTTGCGTTTGATGGAATCCAGACAAGTTGACCCGATGGTTTTGATCGCAAATGAATTTAAATTGAAGGATGCATTAAAAGCATTTGAGCACGCTGCAGAGCCTGGCGTGCTCAAAGTGTTGATCGAAGTTTAACTCAGGGAAGCGTACCGCCGCCGAGGACTGCGGCTGGAGCAATGCTTATTGGGATTCGTTGTTGCGCGGCATGGTTTTCGTCCCACGCGGCACATGGACGCTGAAAGATGTTCCAACACCCATCTTGCTCTTCACCTCAATGCGGCCGTTGTGTCCCTGAATAATTTGCTTGCAGATGGACAGGCCCAGACCTGTGCCTGAAGCTTTGCCTTCATGTTCGCGTACTCGAAAGAATTTTTCGAAGAGATGGGGAATTGAATCCTCAGGGATACCCAGCCCCGTATCCTGAATTGTGATCGTCAGCTCTGAGTCTGTGAAACTGCCTGTCATGATGACTGAGCCATTGGGACGGTTATATTTGATGGCGTTGCTGGTAAGGTTGAGCAATATTTGTTTGATCTTATCGCGGTCAGCTTCCATCAGAGGCATGTCGCTGGGCACATCGACGCGTATTTGAATATTCATCTCCTGTGCCTTCGACATCATCACATCGCGGCATTCATAGATCAGGTCTGCCGCGCTGAAACGCGTTTTACGGAATTGCACGCGGCCAGACTCCAACCGCGCCAGGTCCAGGAATGACGATGCGAGTGAATTCAGGCGCAGTGTCTCGTTGTGAATATTATTGACGATCTGGTCGCTTTGTTCGCGAGACATTTCCGGACGCAGCAACAAATAGGTCGCAGTGCTAAGCGATGCCAGGGGTGTGCGCAATTCATGGACAAATTCAGCAATCAAGTCTGACTGTTGGAATAAGCGCGCGTTCTCTATCGCCACTGCCGCCTGCGCACCCAGGACTGTTAACATGGATTCATCTGGATCGGTGAACCTGCCTCTTTTCTTGTTGACCACTTCCAGCACGCCGACGACCTTGTTCTTAGTGATCAATGGAATGCCCAGCAGGGACTTTGTTGAATAACCGACGGTTTGTTCCACATCGCTGAAGAAGCGTTCATCCTGGTGGGCATCGTCAATGCGCACGGATTTTCGGTTGGTCACAATCCAGCCTGCAATGCTTTTATCGAGAGGCACGATCAGTCCGCGCATGGTAGGTTCGTCCATATCGGTGGCAATCTGAAAGTAGAGTTGACGCGCTGTATCGTCATACAGCAAAATGGAGGCGGCTGCGGCGGATGTAATGTCTGCTGCAGCATGAACAATGTCAGCCAGTAGGGTGTCCAGATCGAGGGTGGATGCGAGGTCACGCGAGATTTCGATCAACCTCAGGTAACTGTCAAGTGTTTGTGTTTTGATCTCAGCCATGTAGTACTCGTTTTGTGATTTCAGGGATTATGCTTGCAACGTCGTCCATGACGACGACATCTGCGCGCACGTTAACATAAGTGGGTGTATTGTTGACGACGATCAGATGCGCACCGCGGTCAAGAGCTTGCATCGGTAGTCCCGCCACTGGCAGGACCTCCAATGAGGAACCCGCGACCAGAATCAGGTCGCATTGACGCGCTGCCCGTTGTGCCTCAAGCCACGCCGATTGCGGAAGTTGTTCCCCAAACAATATCACATCTGGTTTCAAGATTCCATTGCAAGTTAAGCACTGTGGGATTTTTCCGTCTTCGATATAAGCCCCTAAATAAGATTCGGACCCGACTTGTTTGAAACATTGAGTGCAGGATAACGTCCGCAAAGAACCATGCATTTCCACCACCTGTACTGAGCCAGCTTTTTGATGCAACCCGTCAATATTCTGTGTAACCACAGTCATTTTAAGTCCGGCGATTTCGAGTTCTGCCAGAGCCTTATGCGCGGCGTTCGGCTTTGCATTGCATATCTGACCCGCCAATGGGCGAAACCAGTGGAAGAATCGTTCGGGGGAAGTGCGAAAGGCTGTTAAGGATGCGACCTCCATCGGTTCATCGCGTGCCCATAAGCCTGATCCTTCTGAGCGGAAGTCTGGTATGCCAGACGGTGAGGAGATGCCTGCCCCAGTCAGCACAACAATGCGTTTTGCCTGTCGGAATAATTCGGCCGCGTCCTCAATCGCCGCGACTGAGGCGAGTGTTGGACTGGCGGCCTGGCTCATTTGGGAAGCGCCTCGCGCTCGACGACGAACTCCACAAGTTTTGAAATTTGCCTAGCCGTGAGGCTTTCGGGCTGGCATAACATGGCGGGCGTCTGCATACGGGTTGCCTGTACGAACAATTCGGGAGCAGGGGTTAGCGTGCTGACGATCTCGTGGTCCAGCTTCGTCTGCACCTGGCTGGAGGGTAACTGTGTATCTGAACGGATGCGGTTATTCAACACAGCATTGATGTTCTTTCTGCCAATACCAAGCGCGGCAATGTCGTCTATCAACGCCCTGGTGTGGATAATGGTATTCGGCACACCTTCGAGAACGATGAGGGCCTGGTCGCAAAAGGGCAGAACTTTTTCAGCAAAGGGTTGCAGCCCCATGCCAAGATCCAGGATCACAAAACGCGCCAGCGTGGTGAGCGTCTTTACAATAGCCTGATAATTTGCAGTTTGATTAACCAAATGCATATCGCGTGGGCGGTCGGATGCAAGCAGTAGCTTCAACCCCGATGCATGCTGAGCGAGTGCTTCGCCTACTCTATCGCGTGTGATCTCATTCAATTTACTGATGCCCAACAGGTCCACCAGCCCTTTGGAACTTGTCAGGCCCATATCGAGCGCCAGTGCACCCTGGCCTGGAAGCATCTCGGCGATGATAACTTCGCTCTTTGTACGTGCGCGCAAACCGGCCGCCAGGTTTATTGCCAGTGTTGTGGTCCCCAGCCCACCGCGCGCACCCAGGACTCCGATCACATAACCATTATTTTCATCTTTAGCTGGTGCAATGCCTCCCCGCTTTTCATTCCTGCGCGCCAGCAGGGACTTCACGCGCGCCTGCAGTTCGGTTGGATGTGTGGGCTTGGTCAGATAATCATTTGCACCCACCTCGAAACCGATCACTTTATCATCGAGCTGGGTTTTGGCGGTGAACATCAAAATAGGGGTTTCCAGCGTGGATGGATTCTGCCTCAGCCGGCGTGTGACTTCATATCCATCCAGGTCTGGCATCATTACATCGAGCAGGATTAAATCCGGCTCCTCTTCGAACGCTTTATCCAGTCCTTGTTGTCCGTTGGTTGCAGCACTGATCTGGTATCCCTGCCGCTGGAGCATTAAGCCAACCAGCCGTAAAGTATCCAGGTCGTCATCGATGATGAGGATCTTTTCGCTCATAAATAGTTCATTCTTCCTATAGGATAGGAATAGTCTAGCATAAAGCCATGTTAAGAGCAAGATGAAAGACCTGTTTTGCAAGTATGCTATAATAAAAAGATGTAGGGCAAATTACGGATTTGCCCCACACTCCGGGGATGACAGGCTTCGACGGGAGAGGCTGGTTCCGGAATGCGAGCCGAGCGGCGCCGAACTCGTAAACTCAGCGCAAAAAATCAAGTGCCAATCGCACTTCATACGCTGCTATGCCCCTCGCTGCATAAGCGATCAACATAACAGCCGTTCTCCTTAGATGAGAGCGCGTCCGCCGGCACCTTCCTCCGCCGGGTGACGGATCGGGCGAAACAATGGTGTGAGTGCCGCATATGATTCTGCTAAATGTGCGAAAGACAAGCAGATGGTCACAGAGAAGTTTGCCCGTTGAGATCTCTGTGATGACAAACCTCAGCAGGCTACGCTCGTAGATTTCCGAGGGTCGAGTCTTTCGGACGCGGGTTCAATTCCCGCCATCTCCACCTTTTGTCCAGCAGCTAAACTGCTGGACAACTCATTTAACTCTTGACAACTATATCCGTAATGGATATAGTGTGGACATGAAGATGGTTATACACTTTGTTTGGATGCTGGGGACAACAATGTTGGTCGTTTTGTGTATATTTTATCCATTCTTTCCCGGGGAGTATGATGGATTGGCGGTAACGCTATCAGCTATGTCTCAGCTATTAGGAATCGTTGGGTTGCTGCTTGTTCCAATAGGGGCGCTTTGGCTGGTCTATGAATTAAGGAAGCAGGCACGAAGAAA
>JAXIPJ010000124.1:0-3535 GCA_045402985.1 Anaerolineales bacterium | reverse complement strand
GGTTCAGAATCAGGGATAACAGTTGCGCCCACCGCATGAACATAAAAATCTTCTGACGCTACCCATCCGATCACCGCATAAGCATATCCTTCTTCTTTCATGGCATGAAGACAGGCTAATAGCAAAGCCGAACCAATACCCTGTTTTCTGTAATTTTCATGGACACCCAAAGGACCAAACATGCCTTTGCTGGCAACATCATAACAAGCAAAACCTACCAGAACTTCATCTGGTAAATCATACGGGTTCTTACTTGAAACATGAGCTTGGTTTTTCTCAACTGCAATATAACAACTCACTGGTCGATTCTCAAGTGCCACTTCACAACCGCTAGCCCAAGAAGAATCGGTGAAGTGCTGGCGAACCCATTCTGAAAGAACATGTTTTTCAGATGCATGAGGTCTCCGGATTTCCAAGCCTTTCCGATTAAGTAGGGTCAAAAGGGATATGACATCGGGCAGTGCATACAACTTCACAAGCATGTCTGTCATGGGAGCATCCGTTTGATTTGATGGTTTACTTTCCGATTTTTCTGCAGGTGACAAGTGCACAACGGCTTGCGGCCTGCCCCAGCGTATTTTGCTGGGGTACCCGTCGCGTAGCATCCCCACAGGGGGCTGGTGGGCGGACGAGACAACGCCATTTTGACGGAACCAGTTTCAAGCCACGCAAACTGCTTGCCTGCACCCCGTTTGGGCCGTGAGCCCGACGGGGCGAAACGGCCTTGCCACACATCGTCCCGATGATTTTTCGGGAGGCACAGGTGAAAACGCGCACGCCGCGGAGCGGCAGTCCCACCAGCCGGAGCGCAGCGAAGGTGCGCACGCTGCGTTAGGGCGCGCCTATTTTTCTTGCTTAGCTGAGCCAGTTTCGAGAGCGAAATTGACGGCTTCGGATGTCGTCATCGAGCGCCCCCAGGCCCGCATTCGTTCAAACTCAGCCAAACCAATCGCTTGGGATAGCGTGGCTACGGTTTGCTCGTAGTGAATCAACTCATCGGGCGGCCAGGCTCCACCACTAGCCTCCATTGTGGAGTCAGCGATCCCAATGAGCGCCGCGGCACGTTCGAACTCACCTTGAAATGTCGCTGTAGCGGCGAGCCCGTTGAGATTCCAGGGGATGGCAATGCTGTCTCCCCGTCGGTAGCTGATGTCCAACGCCTCGCGGGATAGTGCCTCCGCTTCATTAAAGTTCCCAAGCTGCCGCTCAACCATACTGAGATTATTGGATTCAATACTGACTGTTGCCAGGTTTCCCATCTCGCGTGCGAGGGCGATTCTCTGGCTCATGACCTCACGAGCTTCCAGAAAATCTCCAGCCATTTGCGCCGCAACCCCGAGCACATGCATCGCGCTAGAGCGGCCCGATAGATCGTCGGTGCCCTCAGTGACCGCAAGTGCCTCGCGACAGAGCCGACGCGCTGCCTCAGTGTCGTGCGACCGGAGTGCAAGGCGCGCCAGACCAACCAGAGCCAGGGCAGTAATGGAGGCGTTGTTTGTTTGACGGCCAAGTTCGACCGCCTGATGTTGAAGTGTAGTAGAGCGTTTGTCGTCGCCCATCCAGAAGGCCAGATACCCCGCATCAAACAGGGCCCGACCGCGATGAGCATCGTCCCCGCCGGGCAAAGCCAGGGCTTGATCGAACCAGCCGGAACCTTCCCCGAGACGCTTAGTCGCCATCCAGAACGCCACCAGCGCACTGGCCAGACGCAAGCTTTCGTCTATGTGTCGATGCTCGATGAACCATCGCATCGCCGCTAAAAGTTCGTTGTACTGCTGCTCGAATTGCTCGAACAGGGCCTTAGCCTCGGGGCCGCGCAGCGTCGGTCCGACCGCTTCAGCAAAGGTCAGCAGAGATGTTGCAGTTTGTGCATCCATACGCTCTATCTCCATAACAACAGTAGTGTACACCAGTCATGAACGTGCGCGATGAAACTCGCCAACAGACAACGATCATGAGCATTTGCACCAGGCGCTCTAACGGCTGGCGTACGCCCCCTTCATGGGGTACCCGTCGCGTAGCATCCCCACAGGGGGGCTGGTGGGCGGACGAGACAACGCCATTTTGACGGAACCAGTTTCAAGCCACGCAAACTGCCTGCCTGCACCCCGTTTGGGCCGTGAGCCTGACGGGGCGAAACGGCCTTGCCGCACATCGTCCCGATGTTTTTTCGGGAGGCACAGGTGAAAACGCGCCTGCGAAGCGTCCCACTACTTGTCCCGGCGTACGTTGCCGGGGATCGGCTGCATTATCCTGGCGGGTTTTCGGGGCGCTTTGTTAGGCGGTGTTACTCCCTTCAAAAATCCGTTCATCCAGGCCGATCTCGTGCTTGAAGAGTGCCGGATATATGCCAGCCGAGAATCGGACAACTTACGATCACTGCGAAGACCAACGGGGCAACGCTGTCATGAGATAGAACAACAGCAATCAAAAGACCAATGGCAACACCAATGATTATGCCTGCGCGTCTGTCTGCGTGGATAGCACCAAGGATAGCACCAAGAATAGCGCCGACAACTAACCCGAAAACAAGTCCAAAAATCATGAATAGCCACGTCCAATTCCGATCCGCGCCCCCTAGCGTAGATGATGAATCACTGAAATAGGCACGTAAGCCAAATAGGATTGCACCAACTATTCCACCCCATAATCCGCCAAACAGCAGACCAGTTAATCCAGATTGAAAGCGTTCTCTCATCTCTTTCACCTCTTGACAATCAGAAAGCAAAACGATTGTCCTCGTGACTAACCAATAGCATTAATTGGGAAACACCTCTTTAGTCATCATGGTTTGGATTTATACCGCCTGACGGCTGGCGGCCTGCCCCATGTGCTTTTCATAGGGTACCCGTCGCGTAGCATCCCCGCAGGGGGCTGGTGGATGGGACGAGACCACGCCATTTTGACGGAACCAGCCTTGAGTCAAGAAAAGAACTTGAAAACGCGTAGAGTCCCACCAGTCCGCTGCATGCTGTGTTGGGCAACTCGTATTAAATCCCTTTGAACCACTCAGGGTCAACAAGCACTTTTTCGACTTCGATTTTCTGAATTGCAATTCCTAATGATAATTCTTTCAGTTTATCAACCAGTTGATCACCATCGATGAGGTCGATTGGAGGTGCTCCATCGCGTGTTGCTTCTTTAGTCGCATCCTTGGTAAACGTACCTGTAGTGATAAACAGTCCTTTGTCTGCACGGCCAACCATCGCGCCGCGGAAATCTCGTATTTGGCTCGGTGATACTGAACCTGAATATCGCTTCGCTTGAAAAATCACATGGAAACCGAGAAGTCCTCCAAGACGCAGTATGCCTTTTCCATCAATGCCACCATCTCCTACTCTGCCAGTGACCTCAACCTGAGTAAAACCTGACTCTCTTAAGATCCTTTGGATAAGTCTTTCGAATTGATCGGGTTTAAGAGCAAGCAATAACTCCATCAATGTGTCACGCCACGAGGCTGGAGTTTTGGTGTCTTCACTCTCATCTTCTTCGGATGGGTCTTCTTTCTCCAGTGCGATTTGCTCCTTAACTGTCT
>JAXIPJ010000093.1:0-11615 GCA_045402985.1 Anaerolineales bacterium | reverse complement strand
TCAAGATGATTGGGGTTGTTTTAATTTGAGATCAAAGGTATGGTATGGAGGCCTGATGTTTAATTCAAAAGTTTTTGTGGCAGAATTTATCGGTACGTTTGCGCTGGTGTTCATCGGCGCGGGCGCGGCTGTAGTGGGGATCAGTGGGCTGTTGGGCGTTGCGCTTGCGCATGGTTTGGTTGTGACGGTTTTTGCATACACATATGGGCACATTTCGGGGTCGCATATCAACCCGGCAGTGACGTTCGGCCTGGCGTTGAACAATACAATTAAATGGGCAGAGGCAGTGTTTTATCGGGTTGCCCAATTTGCTGCTGGGATCGTTGCAGCCTATGCACTCAAAATCATTGTGGACAGTGTGAATTTGGGTGGAATTCAAGCTGGTGCCACGGCGGGGACTCTGACGGGGCCAGCACCTTTTGTGGCAATGGGAGTCGAGATCATTCTGACTTTCCTTTTGGTCAACACAATTTTGCATACCGCAGTGGCTGGTAAAGGTGGCGCGTTTGCGGGACTCGCGATCGGTCTAACCCTCGTATTCGCAATTCTAACGGGCGGACCTATGACCGGCGCGTCGCTCAACCCGGCGCGGACGTTTGGCCCTGCTCTCGTTACCGGGAGTCTCACAGACCCAATGATTTATCTAATTTATTTTGCAGGCCCGCTGATTGGCTCGGCTTTGGCTGTTGGAGTCTTCAAGTTCTTGAATAGCGATGAAATGCCGTTTTCTCCAGAGACTGAGAGCAAGCCGGCGCGTCGCAAGTAAATTGATTTATTTGATCTCTTGCATAAGTAAAAGATAATGATTCTTAATTCCATTGTCTAACCACTGAGGCATAGAGCCACCGAGAAAAAAACTCCGTGACTCACAGGTCCCGGTGTTTTTCGGGAGTGTCTCCGTGGTAAAGATTTGAAACTTTTGCAAAAACTCCATTTATGAAAAGGACTGGCCACCACAACGCCAGTCCTATTTTGTTATAAAATATGCGGGAGGTGAGACATGTCAAAATACGTGGCAGCAATTGATCAGGGTACCACCAGCACTCGTTTTATTGTGTTCGATCACGGAGGAAAGGTCATTGCGGTTGACCAGAATGAACATCAGCAAATTTATCCCAAACCTGGCTGGGTGGAGCATGACGCGCTGGAAATTTGGGCACGGACTCAGGAAGTGATCAAAGGTGCGCTGGAAAAAGGGAATATTTCACCGAAGGATATTGTTGCCATTGGAATTACAAATCAGCGCGAGACTACTGTTGTCTGGGATAAGAATACTGGCAGGCCAATTTACAACGCCATCGTCTGGCAGGATACTCGTACGGATGTGATCATCAACGAACTGGCAAAGGACGGGGGACAAGACAGATTTAGAACCACGACAGGCTTGCCTCTCGCCACTTATTTCTCTGGACCAAAAATCAAATGGATTCTGGATAATGTTCCTGATGCGCGGGCAAAAGCCGAAAATGGAGAATTACTGTTTGGCAATATCGACACATGGATCATCTGGAACCTGGTGGGTGAGCACATCACAGATGTAACCAATGCTTCGCGGACGATGTTGATGAATTTATCGACGCTGGATTGGGACGATGAAATATTGAATGTGCTTGATATACCGCCCGTGATGTTGCCTCAGATCAGATCATCGTCTGAAATTTATGGCAAGGCGCGCGGCGAATTGGACGGAATCGTTGTGGCGGGCGATCTAGGTGATCAACATGCCGCCTTGTTCGGGCAGACTTGTTTCAGCGCGGGTGAAGCCAAGAATACATATGGCACGGGCTGTTTCATGTTGATGAATACGGGCGAGACTCCTGTTTCGTCAAAGGCTGGTTTGCTCACAACATTGGGTTATAAAATTGCAGAGCAAAAAGCCATCTATGCTCTCGAAGGTTCGATCGCAATCACGGGTGCGCTGATCCAGTGGCTGAGAGATAATTTGGGACTGATCCAATCGTCGGCGGAGGTGGAGGCGCTGGCGGGATCTGTTGCAGACAACGGTGGCATTTATTTCGTCCCGGCATTTTCGGGATTGTACGCGCCTTATTGGAAGTCTGACGCGCGCGGCGCGATCGTTGGCCTCACGCGCTATGTCAACAAGGGACATATTGCTCGCGCCGCGCTCGAAGCCACCGCGTATCAGACCTGCGAAGTGCTGGATGCAATGGAATCCGATTCAGGCGTGAAATTGACCGCGCTCAAGGTGGACGGGGGTATGGTTTTCAATGAATTGCTAATGCAGTTCCAGTCCGATATTTTGAATGTGCCTGTTGTCCGTCCAAAGGTAGCAGAAACAACTGCGCTGGGGGCAGCGTATGCGGCTGGGCTTGCGGTGGGGTTTTGGAAAGATTTCAATGAGTTGAAAATCAATTGGGGCATGGATAAAGAGTGGCAGCCTGCAATGGACGAGAACATGCGAAAGAAGTTATACTCGGGTTGGAAGAAAGCCGTCACACGAACGTTTGATTGGGTTGAATAACGCGTCAGGTGTCACGAGACACTTGCAAACTTCACACCTGAAACTTACTTATGAATCGCAGCGAAGTTTTTGCCTCTCTTAAAGAAAACCCCGAAGTCTCCGTGCTGATCATTGGCGGGGGGATTAATGGTATTGGCACGTTTCGTGACCTGGCTTTGAACGGTGTGGATGTATTGCTGGTCGAGCGCGCGGATTTTTGCTCGGGCGCGTCCTCTGCTTCATCTCATATGGCGCATGGCGGTCTCCGTTATCTGGAGAACGGCGAGTTTCGTCTCGTGCGCGAAGCGGTGCAGGAACGAAATCGCTTATTACAAAATGCGCCACATATCGTCAGGCCTCTTCCCACCACCATCCCCATATTTAAACAATTCTCTGGCTTGCTCAATGCGCCGCTTAAGTTTTTGGGAATGTTGGATAGACCCTCGGAACGCGGTTCTCTTGTGATCAAGATTGGGTTGATGCTCTATGATGCATATTCGCGTACCCAGCGCAAAGAAGAGACACAACCTGTTGTTCCAAAACATCAATTCCTTTCACGAAATAAATCGCTCGCAAAGTGGGGTCAATTGAATCCTGAAATTGTCAATACAGCCACATATTATGATGGCGCCATCTTAAAACCTGAACGCCTTGCCATTGAACTGATCTTGGATGCAGAGGCATCCAACTCCAATGCGCATGCGCTCAATTACGTCAATATGGTGGGCGGCAGTGAAGATACGATCATCCTGCGCGATGAACTCACAGACGAAGCTTATGACGTGCATCCGAAACTTGTTATTAATGCGGCAGGTTCGTGGATCGATTTCGCCAACCGCAAGCTGGGTGTGTCCACTCGTTTCATCGGTGGAACGAAAGGCTCGCATATTGTTCTCAAGCATGATGAATTGCGTAAAACCATTGGTGAGCACGAATTTTATTTTGAGAACAGTGATGGCCGCCTTGTGCTGATCTATCCACTGTTTGACCGCGTGCTTGTGGGTACCACGGATGTTGCGCTGGAGAATCCCGACGAAGCGCGTTGCACGGATGATGAAGCCGATTACTTTCTGGATATGATTTTGCGCATCTTTCCAGGCCTCATACTATCCCGTGAAAATATTGTTTTTCGATACTCGGGCGTTCGTCCATTGCCCCACTCTTCAGCAAGCACCACCTCACAGATCTCGCGTGACCACAGCATTGAAGTCGTCAGCGGAGATTGGACGAATCTGACCTTTCCAGTTTTCTCGCTGGTCGGCGGCAAATGGACCTCTTTCCGCGCGTTTGCCGAGCAGGTAACTGATAAAGTACTCGCGCACCTTAGGTTGCCGCGTCAAAAAGATACGCGTGCACTTCCCATCGGCGGCGGACGTGGCTATCCGCGTGACCAGACTGATCTAAAGCGCCAGATCGAAAGCCTCTCCGCCTGGACGGGTGTGACGCGCGAAAGATTGAAGACGTTGTTCGAGCGTTATGGGAGTCGTGCCGAATCCATTGCCACATATATGAATGGCGGTACAGACTTTTTCCTCAAGTCCATGCCAGATTACTCGCGTCGCGAGATCATCTTCCTTGTGCAGCATGAAAAGATATTCCATCTTGATGATTTTATATTAAGGCGTTCCATGCTGGCGATGCTTGGACTGTTAACGCGCGAGATGATTGATGAACTGGCTGGCGTCTTTAGCAACACACTAGGCTGGGATGCTGAGCAGAGAGCGGCTGAAGTGGCGCGTACCCTGTTCATATTGGAGGACAGGCACGGAGTCCGATTGTGAAGCGGATATAATGTCGCTCGTATGAATCTTTCGATCGTTATTCCAGTCTATCGCGGTGAAACCTTAATCGAACCTTTGGTCGAACGATTGGCAATCGCCCTACCTGCGTTTGCGAAAAAATATGAAGTGATCCTTGTCAATGACGGTAGTCCGGATCATAGTTGGGATCAGATCGAGAACTTGTCCAAAAAACACAATTGGGTGCGCGGCATCCGCTTGATGCGCAATTATGGACAACATAATGCCACGTTATGCGGTGTGCGCGTTGCCAATTATGAAGTGACCGTGACGATGGATCAGGACCTGCAGCACCCACCTGAGGAAATTCCTGTATTGCTTGCAAAACTTGAAGAAGGTTATGATGTTGTTTATGGCGCGCCGAGAAAACTTCCGCAGGGATTAATTCGTAACCTGCTGACTGCGAACATCAAACGGCTGCTTGCAAATGTAATGGGTGTTCCTTCGGTGAAAAATATTTCCGCATTCCGCGCCTTTCGCACAGAATTGCGCTCTGCGTTTGCGAATTTCCAAAGTCCCACACTTACGATCGATGTTTTACTCTCCTGGGGAACGGCGCGCTTTACTTCTGTACCCGTCGAAATTGGTGAAGCAGAGAATTCAAATTACACCTTTAGGGCGTTGGTTAAAGCCGCAATGACGATCCTGACGGGCTACAGCACCATGCCCTTACGCCTCGCCAGTTGGATTGGTTTTGCAATGACCATTTTTGGACTAGGGGTGTTTATCTATGTGATCACAATATATTTCACATTGGGCAGTTTGCCTGGTTTCCCGTTTCTGGCATCCATCATTGCGTTATTCAGCGGCGCGCAACTTTTTGCATTGGGAATTTTCGGCGAATACCTGGCGCGCATGTTCGATAGAAGTATGGACAGGCCCACTTATGTAATTCAAGAGATGGTGGGAGAGTGAAAGTCGTTGTTTTACAACCATCCTATATTCCCTGGCGAGGTTACTTTGATCAAATTCGCCGCGCGGATCTGTTCATCTTTTATGATGACGTGCAATACGATAAACATGGCTGGCGCAATCGAAATCAGATCAAGACTGCACAAGGCAAACAGTGGCTCACGATTCCAGTTCATAGCAGGGGTGTCACAGAGGGAATTCCAATTAATCAAGTGCAGATGGACTGGTCGAAACCGTGGGCGAAGAATCACCTCAAGGCCCTCACCTTCGCGTACAAAAAATCTCCGTACTTTGACGCCTACGCTCAGTGGCTTGATTCCATTTACACGCACCGGGATGATCTCTTGGCGGATTTCACGATCTGGTTGACCACCGAAATCGCGCGTGAGATTGGTATTACTCATACGCAATTCATGCGCTCCTCTGAAATCCCGAACATCACCGGGCAAAAGACCGAGCGTTTGATCCAGATCCTCCAATATGTGGGAGCCAAACATTACATCAGCGGACCTACAGCCAGGGCTTATATAGAGAGTGAAAAATTCGCCGCGGTTGGTATCACGCTCGAATATATTGAATACCATTACCCCGAATATCCGCAGTTGTATCCACCGTATGACCCAAATGTCTCGATCCTTGATTTGATGTTCATGACAGGAAGCAGGGCGTTCGAGTATTTCCCAGCAAATCACGCAGAGGAAAAATGAGCATAGATGAAACCCAGAAGAAGCTGAACGAATACTTCACCGAAAAGCTTGAAACTTTTGGCGCAACACCCAAAGGCGTGGATTACAACGGACCCGAATCACAGGAACGCCGCTTTGAGCAACTGGTCAAGGTCATTAATCCTTCCCAGTCGTTCTCTGTTATAGATTACGGAAGTGGCTATGGCGCGATATTTGATTTCTTGAACGCAAAAGGCTGGCAATTTGAGTATTATGGCTTGGATATGATCGAAAAAATGGTCATTGCCGGGCGTGAGGTGCATAAGGATCACCCCAACGCGCATTTCACCACACATGAAAGCGAAGTCCCTATAGCGGATTATCTTTTAGCAGGCGCGATCTTCAACATAAGACTTGATGAGTCTTATGAACGCTGGCAGGAATTTGTCCTCCATACGCTTGGGCAAATGAACAAACTATGCTCAAAAGGTTTCTCGTTCAATATGCTCACCAAATACTCAGATGCGGATCGAATGGCACAGCGCCCTGACCTGTTCTATGGCGATCCTCTGTTCTTCTTTGATTTCTGCAAACGAAACTTCTCGCGCAATGTTGCGCTGCTGCATGATTACGGTTTGTATGACTTCACAATCCTTGTCCGGAAGGATGCTTAAATTTGGAGTGCGGGCGCAAGCTCCCGCATTTTTGTTTTATGCAAATTGTTCAAGCCCCACGCGCTTCAGCCATTCTATATAACCTGCTCGTGTCACAAGCCAGCGATCTGCCCTGGCTTATGCCTGCCAACATTTGCCCGATCGTACCAATCACGTTCTTCAAGGCACGCGTACCCTTTGAGTTTGTAGACATCTCAGCTGAGACCCTGCATATGGATCGAGAGCAGGCTGAGGCGTTGATAAAGGAGCGTAAATATGGCGGACTTTTATACGCTCACACGTATGGTGGACCATCTACGCCCCACAATTTTTTCGCGAAGGTCAAATCTTTGGATCCTGAGCTGTTGATCCTCGACGACCGTTGTCTCTGTATCCCAGACCTTGAACCTGATCACAACTCACGCGCGGATGTGATCCTATATAGCACGGGTTACGCAAAGATCGTCGAACTGAATTTTGGCGGTTATGCATTTATGACAGATGAAGTTCCATATCAGCTGCAGCGATTGCCATTCAGCGCGCAAGCTCACGCAGAGTTGGAATGGGCTTATAAAGAATCAATTTCCAAAAACTCCAAATTCATCTATTACGATACAGATTGGCTGGAAACCGAGTCGGATTTGCCTGCATGGTATGATTATCGCCAGCAAATAAAAGATGTTTTGGAAGATTCAATGGAACCACGTGCCGCCCTCAATGCCATTTACGCGGCTAACCTGCCAGTTGAAATTCAACTGCCCAAGGAGTATCAGACTTGGCGGTTCAACATCCGTGTAAAAAATAAAACGCGTGTTCTTGATGCGATCTTCAAGGCTGGGTTGTTCGCCAGTTCACATTATGCTTCCCTGGCGGGGATCATATCAGAGGGGCGCGCGCCACACGCAGAAGCTCTTGCAAACGAAATCATTAATTTATTCAACGACCATCACTTTAGCGCAGAACAGGCCGGGGAAGTCTGCGCGGTCATCGTGGAGAATCTCAATTGAACGAACTTAGAGTTGACTTCAATCATCCCGTTACGGTTGGCAATGAATTTGAATACATGCGGCAGGCTGTTGAGAATGCACACATCTCTGGCGATGGACCGTTCACAAAGAAATGTCATGCCTTGCTCGAACAGGAGCTGGGCGTGCCAAAGGTTTTGCTAACCACCTCCTGCACACACGCGCTGGAAATGTCTGCTATTTTGCTGGATATCCGGCCTGGTGATGAAGTCATCATTCCCAATTTTACTTTTGTATCAACTGTCAACGCGTTCGTTTTACGTGGGGCAACGCCTCGTTTCATCGACGTTCAGCCTGATACCCTTAATTTGGATGAATCCAAGCTGGAAGCCGTACTCACGCCTCGCACGAAGGCCATTATCCCGGTGCATTACGCGGGCGTCGGCTGTGAAATGGACTCCATCATGGAAATCGCGGAGCGCTATAATGTTGCGGTCGTTGAAGATAACGCACATGGATTGTTCGGCAAGTACAAGGGAAAATTCCTTGGCACGTTTGGTTCGATGGCTTCACAAAGTTTTCATGAAACAAAGAATTTCACCAGCGGCGAAGGCGGTGCGCTGCTCATCAATGACCCGAATTTACTGGAGCGAGCCGAGATCATCCGCGAGAAAGGCACGAACCGCGCGCGTTTCTTCCGTGGCCAGGTGGATAAATACACCTGGGTGGATATAGGTTCTTCTTATTTGCCATCTGATTTGCTGGCTGCATTTTTATTTGCGCAATTCGAACAGCGCCAGAAAATTCAACTGCATCGCAAGCAGGTTTGGGAGATATATTCTGCTGGCCTCAAAGATTGGGCTTCTGCGCACGATGTGCAATTACCGTACATCCCTGAATATTGCGACCAGGCCTATCACATGTTCTACATGCTTCTGCCAACTCTTGAACTCCGTCAGAAATTGATTTCCTATTTGCGCGAACGCGGCATTTACAGTGTATTTCACTACCTGCCTTTGCACCTCTCCGATATGGGGCAAAGATTTGGCGGCAGGCAAGGTGATCATCCTGTAACCGAACGCGTCAGCGACCAGTTGATCCGTCTCCCATTCCATAACGCCTTAACCAACAGCGAACAGGAAATCGTGATCCAGGCGATTCAGGACTTCCCATTTTGATGAAATCGATAAATGTCATGTCGCATGATTTGCTCAAGCCGCCGTCCTCGGCGGCCGGGACGCCATCGAGAGCATGGCCTGCGAAAACTTACACTTGTCATTATAGTGATCTTGCTGAGGTATGCTTCGTTAATCTCGCAGTTGGGCTTCAAGTATGATGACTTGAAAAGTTATATCTAATTTTTCTGTTTCATGAGTTACACAGGATCTCATGGATCATTTCATAATCATAACCAAATTCAGGCGTGTAGTCCGGATCCTCACTCAGAAATGTACATAAAGAGAAGCGCATTTCCTTCTGCCCTTTAATCTGTTTGTTATAGAGAGTTTTGGCATCCTCATATCTTCCCAGATTTACCAGACCCTCAAAAAACGGGATGATCTCGGATTTATCATCCGTATCGAGGTTCAGTTCAAGCGTCTGATCATAGAGTCTGCCCACCTCTTCCCAGTTCCCATTTTGACGGGCAAGGGAAGCCTTTTGGTAGTAGTAGCACCATCCACGTTCAGGTTCAGAGCCAAAAATTGAGAAAGGTGGAACAGGTGATGTTCCAGATGGAACGATGCGGTCGACATGGGAATATTCTCCGACCTGTTGAACGAGCAGCGATTCTCTTTCCGCGTAGACGGGTAGCTCTCCATCAACCACGTGGAAACAGGAATTTGAGGTGGGGAGACTCAATAAAAGCAGGTTGTTGAAATCCCTGTGAAGTTTAATGCCACGAACACGATTATTAAGAACATCTTTTTTCAGGATGCTGTAAGCGGTATCAGAATTAAGCACTTCTGCTTGAATGGCAGGCTCGGTAGCAGGCGCAGGATTGTAGATCAAATTTAGCGGTCCCCAAACTTCGTAATCCTGCTGCGGGTTGAATCCACCAGTGACATACGCCATCACCAGGGTATCGTCTTTGATATCAGGCGCGCGCCAGGTGAGCTGCCACCACATTTTCCGTTGATAGTCCCAATACTGTTCCCAGGTATCCGCGTTCAAAACCTGGGTCGACACTGAGACTACGATCAAAGCAATCAGGATCAGCCTGCGAAAATTTGGCTGGAGCATGAGCAAAATTCCAGCGACAAACAAGATGACTCCCGCAATTGGATGGAGTCCATAACTTTTGTAGGTATCGTACAGGTCCACCTGCCGGTCAGATAATATGACCGGCAGGATCGCGCAGACGACCACAATGGCGCCGATCCAAATAAAGTCTTTCATCAGGTGGGATGTCTTTGCCTCGTTAAACTCTGCTCCCCACCATTTTTTGAACAGGGTCGTATAAAGCCAGACCAATGCAGCCACAGTTCCAGCGATAAGAAAAGCGTATGTCAAATTTGAATAGGGAGCCGCTGAAAACAATTGATAAGGTTCTACGAACCATGCAAAAACAGATGTGTCCAGAAAATCTTTTGCTGTTTCCAGGATCAATCGAATGGACATGTAACGAAAATTACTGAGGTAGCTTCCAGCCAATCCAAATGCGTCGGTGGCATTTCTGGCCCCTTCGAATATGAACACGCGCCAGTATAAAAATCCCGCCGTGACGAGCAGATAGGGCCAGATCCTTTTGGATATCTCTCTTACCAAAGTGCGGAATTCTCTAAACCCATCCTGAAATAAAACGTATCCCAATAGAATAAGACGCATCCCCTCGAAGCCGATCATATATTCGTATATGAACAAGTAATTCGCAGTCAGTAGAATGGATATCAGGCTGTAAGAGATCTTCAATCCTTTTATGTTCGTTTTCATCGCTTGAAGCATAAATGCCATGGAAAGAAGGGCCGTCGCAAACCCATAAAGATGATTTTGTTTTGTGTTTGCATTTGGCTGTGATAAAAAACCCGGATAGACGATGAAAAGCACCGTCATCACGGTTGTCAAGTATTTATGTTCCGGCCATATCAAGCGCAGGATCCAGAAAAATGCCAACCCGCCAATAAAACGCCACAGCAGTGCATACACATGCCAGTTGGCGATCGTATCGCCCAAAAGACGATAGACGAAGGAATAGACAACGCCCATGAAAGGACGATCTGAAGAAAACAATGGAATTATGCTCCCTGCACCTCGCATCTGACCAGACCACAGCACAAACCAGTCATCATGATAATATCCAAGTTTGGGGATGCTAACACCGTATGTGATCACGGTTGTAACGAGAATTAACAGAGTTGCAGTGAAGGTCTCGTTTTTGAATAAACTCTGTATTGTTTGCTTCATCCTAAATCTCCATCAATAAATTCTAACATGACACGGTATGCGACGGACAGTGAAATAGATTTACGCATCAGTATGACAGCTTCATAATGATATAATGAAGTTACACAAACCTGGCTCTGTTTTTAGATCTTTTGATTCTATTTTCCTACTCCCCGACCTCTTTCAGCATGAAAACTCAATCTAAGAATAAGACCTGGGGGAATACATTGGGTGATTTGCTTTTGCCCATTGCCATTGCCTTGATCTTCCTGGTCTTCACATTTTCTTATTTTCCTTTTCGCGAAAAACTTCAATTCGATACAGATGAAGGCTTAAATTTGATGCGTTCAATGCTGGTTGCACGCGGCCACTCTTTATACAGTGAAATATCCAGCGACCAACCGCCGTTGTTCACACAGCTTCTGGCAGTGCTGTTTAGTGTGGCAGGCTTTGAGGTGAATCCTGCCCGCACGTTGGTTTTATTATTTTCCACCCTGTTGGTCTGGTCTGGCGCTCAATTTTTACAGCTGACCTGGGGAAAACTGGCTGCGATCCTGTTTTTACCCATGACAATCATGGTGCCGCGCTATTTAGTGCTTAGTACATCGGTGATGATCGGGGTACCTTCAATTGCTTTGGCTGCTGTATCCATGCTCTTTGTGATTCTATGGCATCAGCAGAGGAACAGCCTGTGGTTGGCTCTTTCCGGTTTTACGCTGGCATTATCGATGTACTAAGCACTAAATAGCGCGGCACCATGATTGTCATGGGTAAAAACA
>JAXIPJ010000255.1:0-2309 GCA_045402985.1 Anaerolineales bacterium | reverse complement strand
CCGAACATATCGGGAAGGCTTTGCCACCACGGAATACCTTCTGTACCTGGGTAAATAAATTCAATGATGGTTTTTCTTGTATATGGTATGCCCTGCTGTTGAACAGCCAGCATAAGTCCATCGCGCAGGATGGATGTCCCTTCACTCCTTGCTTCCGGCCATTCTTGAACAAGATCGAAAAATCTTTGCCGTGGAAGCGGATCGGGCCAGAATGTCTGCAATATCCTCACAATCCAACCGGGCTGCATTGAAGACAGCATCGCAAGATAGGCATCGTTTGGTCGGACTTCCGGACGGTCAGGATCGGCTGTTATTTGGGCAAACAGTCTTTTTGTATTGCCGTCACCAACGAGGGCCTCGAAGCCGTCAACGGTCTCGAAGCCGCTGGCCAGCACAAAGGATTGGGTGAACCCAATCTCTTCAGTTTGGTTAGAGGGCGAAGTTTTTTCATCCGGTTTCCTGGCAAACATCGCTACCGTCCTCTTTCAAAATATGAATCTGGCAAGCCAAGTTCAAAGGCTCTGAAGCCTGGGCGTGCGGGCCTGTTGCCGGTGGACAACAGGCGATTTTTTTCCGGGTCGAATTTGAACAGGAAGTTGAAGGCAGGTCGAGCCGCCGCGTGCTCAACAACCGGATGAACTTCCGCGATCTCTCGAACTACCTGTCCGTGCTTGACATGTCTCTCCACGTGGACGACCGCCGTAACAGCTTCAGCGAAGCTTTGTGCAATTTGAAAATCGCCAAGCAGAGTTGCGTCCGGGTGAGAACGAACCACCTGCAGGAAACGCGGCCACACATGTTCAGCACCGGTGGCATGGATCGTGAACGCTGAATGTCCATGCCCTGTAGCTGCTGCACGAATCAACTCCCATGCCTCAGCGCCTCGCGCCTCGCCGATAACAACGCCATGAGGTCTTGAGCGCAGAGCCGCGCGGATCAGGTCGTATGTCGTGATGGGAGGAGGCCCGCCTTTTACATCCGGTCGGGTCACAGTGTAGACAATATTTTGGGTGTCGGTCTGAATGGAACCATCCCACCCGTTCAAAACTATTTCATTCGAGTCTTCCACGATGAAGAGGCGGATAGCTCCTGTAGGAAAGTAGGTAAGCATTTCCTGAAGGATTCGCTGTGCGATGTATGTTTTGCCTGAACCAGTTGCCCCGGAGATGATGAGCGTTCCTCCGTGAACCATAATGGACAGCAAATAATTGGCGGCTTGCGGCGAAAGAACGCCATCCCCCTCCGGAAGTTGAATCGGTTGAAAGTCTGGTCTTTTGATTGGCGGGAGTCGTGTTTCGCACAAGCGGGCGAGACTCTCACCCTGCTTGATCACGCCGGGTTTTCGATACGATGCAACGCGTAATGTGATGATCTCTCCATAAGGGCATGCTGGCGGCATGATGAAATTCACGCGAACACCTTTGCGCGTGACTTCGCCATTTGTGCCGGGGACCATAACTTGAAGCATGGCATCTGCAATTGGATAATCCGGTGTAGGCCCACGTTGCCCCGCCCGATCAATCAGGACGCGCAATCCGCTGCCAAGTCCCGGGGTTGCGGGGCCTATGTATTGCCAGCCTTCTTTTGTTCTGTATGCGTAGATGTGTCCAGTGTTGATTGCGACATCTTCCACGCCATCCGATGCGATCAATTCCAGCAATGTTCCAAGCCCTGACAATTCCCCGATCAGACGTAAGACCAGCTCCTTCTCTCGCGGGAGAAGGTCTACTCCATCATCCAATGCTTTAGGTACAATTTCTGAAAACACTGTGCGCGCAAGTTCTTCAACTTCCGCGGCAGATAAAGATTTTGTCGCGGCGGCTGTCGCCTTGCGTTCCTGGGCTATTTTGGAAAGAACTTCAGCCCAGTACTTTTCTTTGTCGACGTTCCGTTCCGCGTCGGGGCTCAAGGTTTGCGATGTGGATACGATATCTGGCATCATGGCTTATGTCCTCGCAAAAGAAAAGATGCTCTTCTTCTTTGAAGCAACATTTGGCAACAGCCCAACAGTCATTGCGCCTTCGCGAACACTTGGAACGAAATTCGCCGCGAAATCCATGAGCGCTTCCGCGTAACCTTTTAGTTCCTCGTTTTTCTCTCGCTTGTATCTCCAAACCAGAATATCTTCTCGTCGGCTTGAATTTACAGCGTCGATGGCTCGCTCGATATCAACGATGGGAAGTATGCCGTTGGCGACAAGATTCAGATTGATACCCTCAGCTTGCAAGGCTTGAAGAAGCAGTTCGTGGGTTTTTTTGAAGTGCTTGCCGTACACCATGTTGTAGCAAAGTTTGACTCTCTGACCAATG
>JAXIPJ010000445.1:0-19307 GCA_045402985.1 Anaerolineales bacterium | reverse complement strand
TTCAGAATAACACTCCAGATCTCCAGCATTGTGAGCTTACTTTTTTGCTCATAAATGGTGGGAAAACTCGGATACTTATTCTTAGTTTCTTCGGTTGAGGTTTTTAAACCATACGAGCAGTTAGGCTTTCAAGGGAAATGACTGATCAGTCGGACGATGTGCACCTCTGCCAGTCTTGGCAATGTCCGATAGACGTGGACCAACCCCAGCACGTGGTACCTTATTGGCACCGTGTAAAAGACTTCAATTGAGAAAGGTCTTGGTTATTTTAACTTCGCCAGATCAGTGTGTGATAAATACTGGAAGTAATAATGAGTAATCCAATCACTATCCCCGTGATCTTTGAAATGGGCCTTCGGTTTTCTACAGGTTTACTGAGTTGATCGGCATTGAGTTTCGCGCCGATCGCGGCAGTTGCAGGTATTGCAGCACAGATCATGCACATGGTAACTCCTCATAGCAGGTCTTATTCGTCAACTAGTTCGCCGTCCTCGTTCGGCCAGATTTCTTGCTTAATTAGACAGTGCATACTCCCGATGAGATCGCGCCGACAGAAGATAGACCATTTTGTAACGGAAAACCTTACTGCCTGAACGTTGTCAACGGGACTCATATCGCTTTTTCCTCGACTGCAACTTTTGTCCCCCCAGGCCACTCGACTGTGACATCTCCCGGATCATACGGGACCTGAGGTATGCTCCAGCGAAATATCCATTTCGCGTCCTCCGGGCTGGCGTTGAGACACCCCCGCGAGGATGGCTCTCCATAATTATTATGCCAATATGTGGAGTGGATCGCGACGCCTGTTCCCACGAATAAACTCACCCAGCCAACAGCTGGCAGACTCCAGCCCGCGGCTGCACTCCCTCCGCTCAGAGGTAATGAAATGGCCTTACGCCAGATGGGAGAGACGCCAACCGGCGTTGCCCATGCCTCCACGCGATTACCCCAAGCATCCCATAAAGCGCCGCTTGATATGCGAGCAAAATGAACTTCCGTATCTTCTTCAAAGCAGGAGAGGGTTTGCTCCCGGATGTTCATGACAATCCGTTTCTGCGCAGGGTCAACATCTGGGCTGATGGGAGATATTTCTTCCGCAGTCAGCGGACGAAATGCTTCAGCCGGTCCCCAAAAAAGATCGCCAGAACCATATTTCTCATTCAGCCGATACCAGACTTGACCAGACTCATCGGTGCGAATCTGATCCGCCCAAACAATTTGGCTGTAATAAAAGCGCGGAGGAAGATTTATGGAAATTTGATATTGTAGCCACGGCGCGCGCGCAGGAGGATTGTCAAGGATCAAATCCACATACGGGACAGTGACTTCCACCCACATGCCCTCTCCGAGACTTGTCGTTGGCAAACTTGTACTTGGAAGATTGGGCCGATTCCAAACTGGTTGAATCTGCCCGCCCCAGATGAATCCATTTGGAGTTTCTACAAAGCGCTGGTTGATGCGGCTTGGCATGGAGCCAACCACTTCCCGATTCCACAATACAATATTATCTTCGTATACTGCGCCGATAACTTGGCTGCTCGCGTCAGGGCGAGAGAAAACATCTACTTTGCCAACAGCGATTCGCCCCAGTTTTTCGTCAGGAGGAAATTCAGACAAGCCAAGGTTTGACAGCGATCTAAAAGCAAGTGCTCCTGCGCTCAGCGCGACGAGTTTGAGAAAGTCACGGCGGGTCAACAAAGATGACTTACTTTTTTTCTTCGACTTCCACATGGATATGCCTATCGTGCGACTGGTCATTTTGATTGTGCATGTTGCCCATCATGAAGAAGTGGGCAATTGGGCAAAGCAGGACCAAGCCGAAATATACGACCGTATTGGTAGGAATATTGAACAGAAAGATTGCCGCCAGCCCGATGAGTGGGATCAGACAGCAAAGCAACATGATCCAGATATGGTTTTTTTTCATTTTTGCTCCTTACATAACGTATTCATACTCTACTATTTCAACTCCCATTCGAAAGTGCGTGCGAGTGCATCAACATTAACAATGGTGAGAGTAAGTTTGGTTGCGCCCTCAAGGACGGGCTTGCCTTCAATTATTACGGGAAAGATCAACTTGCCTGCCACATGATGTCCGCCGCGCGGCGCATCCCATGTGGTTGCGGTTATGGAGACGCCTGTATCGGTGGCAAGTGTAGAAAGCGGTGCAAGGTCCATACTGAGATCAATGGAATGAGTAGCCAGAACAATGTCAAATACAAGCGTGTTAGCGGAGGCGGTGAGATCGCGTGGTGTCACTTCGAAGATGATCACGCCCTGATCGTCGATGCGGGTAAGTGAATCAAGATCGGAGGGAAAGTCGTTTGTCGAAGCAGGAGCTGGCTCCAGGTCGGTTTGAGGCAGAGTTACAGTCGCAGAGCAGGCGGCGAGGACCAGTGTCAAAATCAGCAGAGCAGGTATATAAAATCGTTTCATTGCGTCTCCAAAAGAACTAGCTGTAGTTTTTGTCGCTCACGGTAAAGCACAAAGAGCATCGCGCTGATGCCAATCAAATTCATGGCAAGCCCAACGAGCATGAAGGAACGCTGATAGCGCGTTAGGAAACTTGCCGCGGCGCTCAGACCAAGAATGGGCAGGACATCTGTAACGTGGTGAAGGCAACAAGCGACCATAGCTGTGACGGACGTGCCACCGCTCGTTCCCATCATAGCGCCCGTGTGGACTGTCGTTGTAGTTGGAATGAATATGCGGAAACGCAGGATGGAATAGAGTGCGGACTGGATTCCGAAGCCCACCCAGATCGGCACGACATACCAACGGTTAAGCAGGAACTGTTTGGATGCATACTCCCATCCCTGGGCCCAGGTGAGGATGCCGAAATAGATACCGGCGATAAAAGTAGTACCAAAAATAAAAGCAACGATGGGAATGAGGTAACGTTTCACGCAAATATCTCCTTTGCTCATCATAGTCTTTCTTTTTCTTCGTGTCTTGCGTCAGATTGCGCTTTACGCCCATAGGCATTTTTGCTTATATGCTTATGGGTCAGGTTGCTCTTCATATTTAAGGGCAGAGTCTCTACAATTCGAGCATTCATGTTTCGAGGCCCGATGAATACAATCTCTCCCTTCTTATGTATTGACTCTGCCTGTGACAACGCATTGCAATGGACCAGGCAACAATTATTGCAAGAAGGCCTGCGTCCAATACAGACGTTTGACCTACAGACCGCGCGGCTCGGACTACATGATTGCGCCTGTCCGAATCACGGAACGGAGGCATGTGATTGCCAGTTGGTGGTCCTGCTGGTATATGGAGAGGTCGCGGAACCTGCAACCTTGATATTGCATGCCAACAACGGAAAAACATGGGTTGCGGTTTCTGACAACCCCCTTTACAGGGCAGATATAAAGCTGGTGAACAGGATTCGGCAAGCACTTGAAAAAGTACCGGCTTCCAGCTTGTAGGTTGAATAGGCAATATTGCCGATTCTGGCCATCGTCAATTTGCACTGGTTCAGAGGAGAAGAAGCCCTTATAGTCAGTGTCTATTCCAATTTGCCAAAGAGGATGATGATGATGAAAGTACTGTTATTTTCGATCATGATTCTAGCCTTGATCTTGTCGGCTTGCACGCCTGCTGGAGGGCCAACCAACGATATGCCAATGAACAATGGCAACTCCAACATGACGAATGAAACTCCGACTCCCGGCAGTATGATGGCAGACAATCCCGAAGCCGCGCACATGATGGAGCCGATCACTGCACCAAACGTCGAGCCGGCCACTGAGTCTATAGGCGGGCAGCCGCTTACATTTCGAGAAGAGAGTGGCGTCAAGATTTTTGAGCTAACAACCAAAGCTGTGTTGTGGCCGATCTTGGATGGAACAACGGTTACGGCCTTTACCTACAACGGGACCGTGCCTGGGCCCATGATCCGTGTTACGGAAGGTGACCAGGTCAAAATCATCGTAACGAACGAATTACCAGATCCGACAACAATTCACTGGCACGGAGTAGAAGTTCCCAACGCTATGGACGGGGTACCTGGAGTCACGCAAGATCCCATCCAGCCGGGCGAGACATTCGTCTATGAATTCATCGCCAAACCTGCCGGGACGTTCATGTATCACTCACATTTCGAAGGCGATGTGCAAGTGAGCGCGGGTTTGTATGCGCCATTCATCATTGACCCAAAAGAACCTGAAGCCAACCCTCCTGCTGTCGATAAAACTTTGATGATTTCGGAATGGCGAATGACCGACGGTCAGACTTTCGCGGCGATGCCGATGGGCGGGATGGAGCCGAACTACTTCACGATCAACGGGAAGTCCTTCCCCTCGACCGAGACGATTACCGTCAAGAAGGGTGACCTTATACGTTTGCGACTCGTTGGAATTGGGCAGTTCATTCATCCCATGCACTTGCATGGCTTGCCATTCAAGATTGTGGCAACGGATGGACATCCTGTACCTGAAGCCGCGCAATTGACCAAGGATACGGTCAGTGTTGCGCCAGGCGAACGTTATGATATCGAGTTCGTCGCTTCAGAGGCCGGTCAATGGATGCTGCACTGCCACATCCTGCACCACACCACCAACGACAATGTCGAGCCGGGCGGCTTGATGTTGATGATCAATGTTGTTGAATAACCAAACTGTCAAAGGAGAGAGTGAAAATGCGTAAGATGATTTTCATCAGTGTGCTTGTTTTGTCCTCCATTCTGCTGGCGGCGTGTGGAAGCTCAGCTATCCCTGCTGATGCAACTTCGGCTAAACCAGTAAACATCAAGGTAGAATCAAATCCCAACCCTGTTGTGATGGGTGACGCGGAATTGGTCTTCACCATCACCGACGCAGAGGGCAAGCCCATCGAAGGCGCGACCGTGGATATCTCTGCCGATCATACTGACATGACGGGCATGGGAATGAGCGGCGCGGCAACGGATCAAGGTGGTGGCAGATACTCCATCAATGCGAACTTTCAACATAGTGGCAATTGGAAATTGACTGTCTATGTGCGCAAGGATGGACTGGACTATATAAAGGAGATTGATTTCACGGTTCAGTAAATAACGGGACGGAGTAGTCGACAGGTTTTTATCGTCCCTATCTCAATCGCTCGGCCGAACCGAATGCCTAGTAAAGGAATGTAGTAATGTCTACAACAGCCGTTCTTCCAAGATCAAAACAATCCATTTTCCAATGGATTGGCAGTCACTGGTTTGAGACCTTCCTGATTGTGTACGGCATATGGGTCTTCGCACCATTTCTCGCACCTGTGTTCATGCACATGGGATGGACAGGCGCGGGGAAAGCGATCTACTTCATCTACGCTTTCTTCTGCCACCAACTGCCAGAACGTTCCTTCTTTTTGTTCGGCGAAAAGACCATGTATTCTTTGGGCGAAATCCAAGCGGCCTGGCAGGATACCGTCAATCCGATGATCCTTCGCCAATTTAATGGGAATGAGGCAATGGGCTGGAAGGTTGCATGGTCAGACCGCATGATTTCGTTCTATACCAGTGTGTGGCTGTTTGCTGTGATATGGTATCCATTTCGCCACAAGATTAAACCTCTTTCGTGGTGGGGATTAGCGTTCCTGCTCCTCCCCATTGCAATCGATGGCATAACTCATGCAATCAGTGACTTAGCTGGCATCGGACAGGGATTCCGTGATACAAATGCATGGCTCACAAGACTGACGAGCAATACCTTTCCCGCGACCTTTTACGCAGGGGATGCACTCGGCTCATTCAACTCGATCATGCGCTTCGCCACGGGACTTCTGGCTGGTCTGGCGATCGTCTGGCTCGCCTTCCCGTATGTTTTTCAAACACAGGTCTATAACCAACAACTGGATGAAATAAGCCATGCCAAAGTCATCGAACAAATCAAAAACCAAAATCCGCATCCTTCTGGCGGATGATCACCACATCGTCCGCGCCGGGGTGAGACAATTACTTGAAAGCGCCAGCGATCTCCAGGTCATTGCTGAGGCGGGAGACGGGGAAGAGGCGCAGGCGCTCATCCAGAAACACAAACCGGATGTCGCCGTGCTCGATATCCAGATGCCAAAAGCCAGCGGCATCGAGGTCACGCGCTGGGTGCGTTCGCATCTGCCCGAAGTGGGTGTTTTGATTCTTACTGCATATGATGACGACCCGTATGTGATGGCGGTCTTGCAGGCAGGCGCGAATGGATATGTGCTCAAAACCGGTCAGGCGGATGAACTGATTCAAGCCGTGCGTGACGTACATGAGGGCAAGTCTGCGCTCGACCCGACTATCACTCGCAAGTTAATGTCCAATATATTCAAGGGACCTGAAAAGAAAACTATTGAGCCACTGACGGATCGTGAACTCGATGTGTTGCGTCTCGCTGCGAAGGGCTATACCAACAAAGCCATCGGTGTACAACTGACGATCAGCGACCGTACCGTGCAAGGCCACCTGGCGCACATCTTTTCCAAACTGCAGGCCGGTAGCCGTACAGAGGCCGTCATGCGCGCCGTTTCACTGGGATTGATTTCGCAAAGCACAGGCGACCTCTCCGAAGAATAACCATGGATCAGCGTATCCCGGATCCTGTTCAACCGATCCTTGAAATGTACTTTGCACGGTTGAATACCCAATTCCCTGATTTGCTCAACAGTTTTTACATCGTCGGATCCATTGCCCTGGGCGAGTTCAATGAATATTTCAGCGACATTGATTTTATTGCTGTTCTGCATCGCAAGATTATCCCAACAGAATTTGAAAAACTTCAAAAAATTCACCAGGAGACAGAGCAGGAATACCCTCAGTGGCAACTGTCGGGAAGTTATGTTCAGTCGGGTGAGCTGGGAAAGCTGGATGAAGATATTGAGCCGCACCCACATTATCATGATGGCGTCCTGCACCTAGACGAGCGATTTGAATTGAACTCAGTTACATGGTGGGAACTGAAAAATTTTGGCATTGCAGTGGTCGGCACGGAGCCGCAAGATCTGTCATTCACTATTGACTGGAATCTTCTTATCCTAAGGATGAGGCAGAACCTGAATTCCTATTGGGCAAGCTGGACACGCCGACCGGGCCGCATCCTCATGTTGTATTCAAATTGGGGCATCCAATGGGCGATTACAGGGGTTTTACGCCAGTTCTATACATTTAGAGAAAATACGATCACGACAAAAATTAGAGCTGCTGAATATTCTGTTGGCTGTCTGCCAAAGCGCTGGCACCCATTAATTCGGGAAGCCATTCATATCCGCGAGAAGAAAAAGAAATCGGCATACTGGTTTAAAATTGCAAGGACCGTCGAAGCAGTCCGTTTTTTGAAATTCATTATCCGAACCTGTAATGCCAATTACATCCCAACATGAGAAAATTTCTTCCCGTCTGGCGCGGCCTAACTGTTCAAGTACTTGCCATCACAGTATTACCACTCACACTGCTTCTGTTGGTAATTGCTTTTGGCAGCGTCAGACTTCACCAGCAGGATATGCGCGCGCTCGTCGGTGAACGTGATGAACGTGCGGTTCAAGCCGCCGCGGCCGCGCTGGCTTCGGAACTTCACCATCGCGCGGCCAGCATATCCAACCTCGTTGCGCTGGCTGAATTATCGGATGACACTACTTTCATCCGTACAACCGATGATCTGGCTGCAGACTTTGATGGCGGACTCGCCTATCTGGCTATGGACGGACGACTCATCATAAGCGCGCCTCTCTCTGAACTTTGGGGCCGAGTCGTGCAAAACAATATTGAACTCGCATCTTCCGCCGACTCTGAACCTGTTTTCTCCGCGCCATTCCTGGATCCACACTCAAACACGCTTTTCGTTATTGTCTCCCAAATTATCCCCTCTCGAAACATCATCGTGGTGGGCGCATTTTCTCCGGAGACTCTCGCACGCACGACACTGGCTACCTCCTATCCTGACAGTACCCACGTCACGATTTTTCTTCTTGACTCAGCGCGTCAAGTTTTGTTTTCAAGTGGACCCATTGCAACCGAGAATCTCTCGCCTAATCACCCCGGTGTGACAGAAGCCTTACGTGGCGAAAGCGGCACAACATACATCAAACAGGATAATGTTGAGCATGTAATTGCATACAGCCCCATCACACCCGCACACTGGGCACTGATCACTGAGGAAGAATGGGGAATGGTGGTGAGCCCATCCCTGCAATTGACGCAGATGGCACCCTTGGTGATTGTCCCCGCATTTATCCTTGCTCTCATCGCGTTATGGTTCGTGGCATCTCGCATTGTCCAACCGCTCCAAAAACTTGAGTCGAAAGCCGCCGCATTAGCATGGGGAGATTTCGATGCAATCAAAGATTCGGTTGGAGGCATCTCCGAAGTCCAGCATCTTCAAAGGGAACTTACCGAAATGTCGCACAAGGTACGAGCCGCACAGGAGGGATTACATAATTACATCGGTGCTATCACCTCGGCACAGGAGGACGAGCGACTCCGTTTGGCGCGTGAGTTGCATGATGACACAATCCAGGCAATTATCGCCTTAAAACAGCGCGTGCAACTGGCGCAGAAATCTGTCAAAGATCAAAGCTCGCGGCGCATATTGGGCGAACTTGAAAAATTAGCCGAACAAACGATTGAAAACCTGCGCCGCATGACCCGCGCTCTGCGCCCGATCTATTTGGAAGATTTGGGTTTGGTTACTGCGCTGGAAATGCTGGTACGTGAAACAATCCAGAACAACACGGTGGATATTGAATTCCAGAAATTGGGCGAGGAACGACGGCTCTCGCATGACGTGGAACTGGCATTCTATCGCATCGCGCAGGAAGCCTTGAGCAATGTCGTGCGGCACTCACAAGCGAAACATGCAGCATTGCTTATCTTATTTAATGCGAAAGAAACCGAACTGGAAGTAAGCGACGATGGTATTGGATTTAAGATGCCCAAGAGCCCCACTGACTTCGCGCCGAATGGGCATTTCGGTTTGCTGGGTATCCGCGAACGCGCCGACTTGATCGGCGCAAGCTTGGATGTAGAGTCCGCTCCAGGAAAAGGAACCAGGCTCAAGGTCCGGTTGTGATGTGACGAAACTCATAAGCCATTTTGCCTATTCAAAGTCCCGCCATCCTACGCTCATGCCGGAGCGGGATTTTGCTTATCATGTCAGCATCCTGAATCGATAGGAGAATGCATGACCACTGAAACGATATCCCCATTCGTCCCTTCCCGCAGCGATCGATTGAAAGTATTCCTGCACGCCCTTTTATTTGTGTTTGGCTTCTCAATCGTCTTTATCATTGGCTGGGGTGGGTCGGTGACGGCGCTGGGTCAATTGTTCGGCATGTATAAACGGGTTATTGCGCAGATGGGTGGTGTGATTGTTATCGCATTCGGATTAGCGACATTGGAAGTGATTCGTATCCCCTGGTTTTATGCAGACACCCGCGCCCAATACTCGGGCGAGCGCGGGACGTATGGCGGCTCGGCACTGATGGGCATTTTCTTCGCGGCAGGCTGGAGTCCTTGCATCGGCGCGACGCTTGGAGCCATTCTGACCATGGGACTCAGCCAACAAACGGTTGGGCAGGCGATGTGGTTGGCTTCTGGATATTCCCTGGGGTTGGGGATTCCCTTTCTGGTGATGGCAGTGGGGCTTGAACGCGCGTCGGGCTGGGTCAAACGGATGAGACCGTACCAAAAGTATTTCCGACTGGCCAGCGGCATCTTTATTATCACGATGGGCATTTTGCTGATGACCAATACGATGAGTCTGATCGCCATCTGGGCCTTCAGGAACGGACTCTATATCGAGAAGTTTGCGCTCTTCGCCGCGACGCCGACCTATTTCACCGCGATCATTGCGGGATCGTTATCCTTCCTATCACCTTGTGTACTTCCGCTTGTGCCTGCTTATTTGGGTTATCTGAGTGGACATACACTTCAAAGGACGTAGACGATGAAAAAACAAATGTTGATTTTCGTTGTTTTGACTGGCATCTTGCTTGCGAGCTGTCAATCCAAATCCGTGACAGGAGAAACAGTCGAGGTCACTGGCGGCTCATACCAAAATGTCACACCGGATGGGTTAAATACCATGCTGAAAGACAAGGATTTCATCTTTATTAATGTACATATTCCGTTTGCCGGGAATATCGCTGGCACAGATTTATCCATCCCTTTTGATCAGATTGAACAGAATCTTTCTCAATTGCCTGATGACAAAGACGCCAAAATTGTGTTGTATTGTCGCAGCGCGCGCATGAGTCAAATTGCGGCAGAGAAATTGGTCTCACATGGATACACCAATATCTGGAATCTCAAAGGCGGCATGGTGGATTGGGAAAATTCGGGTTATTCGCTGGAGAAATAATGATTGGCAAATTTGATGAATGAATCAACTTTCGCCAATTCATTCATTTTATGATCGGAGAATGGAGCCAGATCTCAATTTCATTCCGACAAGAAATGCATGCCATTCGCCCGCCGTCCTCAAGATGGCGGGCATTTGATTTTCATAATAAGCAAAAATGCCTATTGATGGATGAGAGGTTTGACGCTGTACATATATTCATCCATTATCTATACTAAGCAAGAAATGAACATCCAACTTCTCTTCAAAGTACTGCACAACCTTGAACAACTAAGAAAGCATGAACATTGGACGCGCTCGCAACTTATGACGTATCAAAGTGAGTCACTGCGTCAACTACGTGATCATGCCTACGCTCACTCGCCTTTCTATCAGCGTTTTCATCGTGGCTTGTTTGATAAGCCGTTACAAGATTTACCCGTTCTCACCAAGTCCATGCTGATGGAAAACTTCGATGAATTGGTGACAGACCGTTCGATCCGCTTGGATGCGGTACGCGCATTTGCAGAGGACCGTGTAGAAGACCGCCTCTTTCTTGACCGATACTGGCTGACAGCTACTTCGGGCAGCAGCGGTCATCCTGGCTTCTTTCTTTTCAACCGACAAGAATGGTTGGCGATTGTAGCCTCCTTTGCACGCGGGCAGGAGTGGTCTGGTGCGAATGTTAGTATATTACGCCGCAGGAAGATGGCAACCGTTGCCTCAGTCAGTCCCTGGCATATGTCCTCACAGGTAGCCGCGACAGCAAAGACGTGGTTGACACCTTCCATTCGCCTGCCCTCTACTGCTTCGTTGGAAAGTATCGTCCAAAGACTCAACAATTGGCAGCCAGATATTCTAATTGCCTATGCTTCTATGGCTCGCATCTTGGCAGATGAACAACTGGATGGACGACTCCATATACGACCTAACAAAACATTCACGAGTTCAGAGGTGTTAACAGATGAGACGCGGCGGCTTGTCAAGTCCGCATGGGGTGATGAGCCATTCAATCAATATGGCGCGACCGAAACCGCCGACATTGCTGCTGAATATAAGGTATGCAGACACATGCATTTGTTTGAGGATTTAGTGATTGTTGAAGTCGTAGATGAAAATCATCGGCCCGTACCGCCAGGGACCGATGGTACGAAGTTGTTAGTCACCACTCTTTTTAGTCGCACCCAACCCCTCATCCGCTACGAATTGAATGATAGCGTACGCCTTTCTACGGAATCATGCTCCAGTGGCTTACCTTTTACCATCCTAGAAAGCATTGAGGGACGAGTTGAGGAAATTTTACATCTGCCTGCAAAATCTGGTGGTCGAGTTAATATTCAATCTCTGGTATTTAATCGCATTATGGACATTCTGCCCATAAGTGGCTGGCAGGTTATTCAGAATGCCGATGATACAATAACAGTTTTATGGAGCGGAGCACATGCTGGAGTAGAAGATTCAGTCTTAGAAAATACTTTGATGCAGGCGCTTATTAAGCAAGGTGCACAAGTTCCATCCATTAAAGTACAGAGAGTATCCACAATTCCGAAGACAGCTTCAGGAAAAACACCGCTAGTCAAAGGATATGTCCCATTGCGTGCAGAAGAGGGAATCGTGCATGGATGAAATAAAAGCCTATTACACCCTCACCAAAAAGGCATTCGATTTTCTGGCCCCGTTCTATAACATGCTGACTTTACCATTGACTCGCGTGAGGAATCAAGTTGTAGACTTTGTAAATGTACGTACAGGCTCTGTGGTTCTGGATGTTGCGACGGGCACAGGTCAGCAAGCCTTCGCTTTCGCAAAACGTGGCTACCGGGTGATAGGCGTTGACCTTTCCGAATCAATGCTAGAGATTGCCAGAAAAGACAACAAAGACGGACTTGTGAGATTTGAAATTGCAGATGCCACTTGCTTACAATTTGATGATAATAGTTTGGATGTCACCTGCATTTCCTTTGCTTTGCATGACATGCCATTGATCATAAGAGAAAAGGCGCTAAACGAAATGGTGCGAGTCACAAAACAAAACGGTGGTATTGTCATTGTTGATTACGCCCTACCCAATAACAAAATGGGGAGCGCATTAATCTATCGCCTTATTACTCTTTATGAAAGTGAATACTATAAGCAATTCATTACCTCAGATTTGGAGACATTACTTAGAAAAGCTGGTATCGGGATAACAGCAAAACAATCAGTTTTGTTTGGCGGGGTGAGAATTTTGAAGGGCGTCAAGACTAACTAACTCTACTGGAGAGCAAAATAAGCGAAATAGGCAAAATTGCCTACATTATCTTGAGTAATATAGCCCTCATTGAAGAGGTCTTTTAAATGCGATAATCAAATCCAACAAAAGGAGATAAAATTTATGGCAACTACAGTACATGATCCCGTCTGTGGCATGGACATTGACCCCGCAACCGCGGCTGGCACATCCGAGTATAAAGGACAAACATATTACTTTTGCTCGCTCGGCTGTAAGAAGTCCTTCGACAAGGAACCTGAGAAGTATATTGGCAAGACCAGCGAACACGAGCACCAGCATTAGATCTCTACATGCAACGCAATAGATAGCCTATCCACGCATTGGATAGGCTATTTATATTCACGACAAAAAGTGAACAAATGCAATACCCTTTGCGCTCCATCGAAATGGGATCGCCTGCTCGTAGCGGCTGATTGTCCATTTACTTTTCTAATTCAAGCAATTTAGCCTTCATCTGATCAATCTCTGCTTGCTGGCTCGAGATGATCGACTCACACAGGTCTTTAATGTCTGCGTCATCTATGGAGGCCTGCTCACACATAAGGATGGCTCCAGCATGATGCGGGATCATGGATCTCAAGAATTGCTGGTCCGAAATCGCGGTCTGTTGTCGAATGAGCAGGAAAAACAACAGCGCTGCGATGATGCTACCGGCAATGATCAGAATGTTGCGCCTCTTGTCCGGATACATCGCTCTCATCGCTGCAAGCTCTATGATCACCATGGGAGCCGTCATTAGGCCCGCCATATAGAACTGATTGAAATTGTTATACACATTGCCGATGGTATTCACCATTGCATACATGAGTATATACATTGAAATGAAAGAGAGTATCGCCATTATCAGAAGGTGCCGATAATGCTCCTCGCCCATATTTGAATGGTTTTTGTGCATTTGTTAGCCTCCGTTTCTGAGACTGCCGTCGAGGTTACATCCGCTTCGCTCGATCCAGCGACAGTCAATTACGAATTCGGTACAGCGTGACATTTCGACACCCCAAATGGTATATAAAGTGTAAGGACATTTCCAGTAATCAACAAGTAGGAGTCTTCCTAAGTTAAGTCAGGGGAATGCTTTAAGATCCAATAAGCAATTTGGCCTATATCCGTTTTCGCGCTAGAAAGTCGTGATTGAGAATCTATAACCATGTCTCTACTATCTAGATCAAATTGCTTACGGTATGTAGGCCATTTTGCTTATATTGAATCGGGCTGAAAACCCCTATAACATGTTGTCAAATCAATATACACTTTGAGTATCTCTTATAAAGTAGGTAAGCTATGACCGTTCGTGATCCTGTATGCGGAATGAATATCGAGCTCCAAAGCGCTTTCGCGACACGCGAGCACATGGGGCAGTCGTTTTATTTTTGCTCTCAATCCTGCGTGGGTCAATTTGACAAGGATCCCCATCGTTATGTGATGACATCTGCGACAACAGGCTTCAACCCCGAGCAGACTCTCACCCGCATCGAACTACCCGTCAGCGGCTCGACGTTGAAGGACCTTGCGACTCATCTTGAGGCAACTCTGCGCGCTTTAGAGGGCGTGGATCAGGCAAACGTCAACGTAATAGCAGGCAGGCTTGAGGTCCAGTATGACGCGCAAAAAGTCGATGTGTCGCGACTTGTAGCCGCGGTCAAATCGATTGGCTTCCAAGTCGGTGGGACAACTGTCAGAATCGGAATCGAGAATTTGCGTTGTGCATCGTGCGTGAAGTTTATCGAAGACGAATTGAAATCCACTCAGGGCGTTTTGAATGCGAACGTGAACATCGCCACCCAGGAAGCGACCGTGGATTATCTTCCGCAAAACACAGCGCTGGCAGAGTTGAACAAAGCCATTGAGGCATGGGGTTACAAGCCGCGCCCTGCGGCAAGTGACGCACCAGTGGATAAGCAGGAAGAAGCCCACGCCAAAGAATATCGCAAGTTGATGAACAAGTTTTGGTTTGCCGCCGCCATCTCTGTGTTTGTGATGATAACGGCTTATTATCAGGTGGTGCCCATCCTGCGCGATTGGAGCATGGACTCCCTACGACTATTGTGGGGCGTGACGGCATTGTTGACCTTACCAGTCATGTTGTGGTCAGGTAGTGACTTTTTTACAGGCGCATGGGCGGCATTCAAACATCGCTCGGCAAACATGAATACCTTGATTGCATTAGGCACCGGCGCGGCGTGGTTGTATTCGACGTTTGCGATTCTGTTCCCATCGGTCTTTCCCGAGGGAACATCCGAACCTTTTTATGATGTGGTTGCCGTAGTGATTGCTTTGGTTGTTTTGGGACAAGCGCTTGAACTACGCGCCAAAGGACAATCCAGTTCAGCGATCAAGAAACTGCTGGGCTTACAAGCCAGGACCGCGCGCGTCATTCGTGATGGTAAGGAGTTGGATTTGCCTGTCGAAGAAGTGCTGGTCGGTGATGTGATTCAAGTGCGCCCTGGCGAGAAGGTGCCCGTGGACGGTGTCATCATCGAGGGCAGTTCTGCGGTGGATGAGTCCATGTTGACGGGTGAGTCATTGCCTGCATCCAAAAAGATGGGTGACGAAGTCATCGGTGCGACTCTCAATAAAACGGGTGCCTTCAAATTCCGCGCCACCAAAGTCGGCAAGGACACCGCGCTCGCGCAAATCGTGAAGATGGTGCAGGATGCGCAAAACTCCAAGGCACCGATTGCAAGATTGGCAGATACCATTTCTGGTTATTTCGTTCCCATCGTGATGATCCTGGCGGTGTGGACGTTCGTCATCTGGTTCGTAATTGGTCCCCAACCGCAACTCGTTTATGCACTCGTCACCAGCGTGACCGTGCTCATCATCGCCTGTCCATGTGCCCTGGGACTTGCCACACCTATGAGCCTGATGGTGGGTATCGGCAAAGGCGCAGAGCACGGGATTCTCATCCGCTCGGGTGAAGCCTTACAGACTGCCCGTGCTATTCAAACCGTGGTGTTAGATAAGACAGGCACTATTACCAAAGGTACGCCTGAGTTGACGGACGTGCTACTCAATGAGCAGTCACCGGTAAGCAGTGATCAATTGCTAAGAATGGCTGCTTCGGTTGAGAAGGTCAGCGAACATCCACTGGCACAGGCGATCGTGGAAGGTGCACAAGCACGTAAGCTGGAGTTGGCAGAAGTAAAAGACTTTGAGGCCATTCCCGGTTATGGTGTTTCAGCAAAGGTCGATGGACGCAGTATTTTGATCGGTAATCTCAAGTTGATGAACCGCGAAAAGATCGCGCTGGGTTCGCTCGACGACAAATCAAAGTCACTCGCTGATGATGGCAAGACTCCTATGTTCATTGCTCTGGATGGCAAAGCCGCAGGAATTGTTGCTGTAGCAGATACAGTCAAGGAAGATTCTGCCGAAGCAATTAAAGTTCTCCAGGGATTGGGTATTGAAGTCGTCATGATTACGGGCGATAACCGCCGTACTGCCGAAGCGATTGCGCGCAAAGTCGGTGTGACTCGCGTACTGGCTGAAATCCTACCTGAAGACAAAGCAAATAATATTCATTTGCTACAAGCCGAAGGCAAAAAGGTTGCGATGGTCGGCGACGGCATCAACGACGCGCCGGCTTTGGCACAAGCCGATGTCGGTCTTGCCATCGGCACTGGCACGGATGTTGCCATCGAAGCCTCCGACATCACCCTCATCAAGGGTAGTCTCAAGGGCGTGGTCACCGCGATTGAAGTCAGCCGCGCCACAATGAAGAATATTTATCAGAACCTGGTCGGTGCGTTTTTCTATAACGTGTTGGGCATTCCTGTCGCAATGGGTGTTCTCTTCCCCTTCTTCGGGTTGTTACTCAGCCCACTCATTGCGGGTGCGGCGATGGCATTCTCGTCGGTCACAGTCGTGGGCAAAGCCAATCGCCTGCGCGGGTTCAAGCCGAAATTCAGTGTGAGGTAACATCATGGAAAACAAGCATTCACATTACATTCCCGCCCTAAGATTTCGCTGGCTCACGCCATTCTATGATGCCCTGCTCAAATGGGGCATGCGAGAGGATTCAATCAAGTCTCGCCTAATCGAACGCGCGAATATTCAACCAGGTCAGCGCGTACTCGACCTTGGTTGCGGCACGGGTACGTTGGCGATCATGATTAAACAGACTTTGCCTGAAGCGCACGTCACAGGTTTGGATGGCGACGAGCAGGTACTGACGATTGCCAGAACGAAGGCTGAACGAGCCAATTTGAGTATCCAACTGGATCATGGTCTGGCCTGCGAGCTGCCTTATCCCGATCATTACTTTGACGTGGCCGTAAGCAGTTTCGTGATTCATCACCTGGTCAGCGAAGATAAGGTGCGCGCATTCAAAGAAGTGCGCCGCGTCCTGCAACCCGATGGCTGGTTCCATATCCTCGACTTTGGGCGTCCCGTGAATTTTCTCACGCGCATACAAGCTCTTGCCTTCAAATTGTTCGAACAAACAGCCGACAATTTCAACGGCCGTATACCATCCATGTTGAAAGAAGCTGGATTCGATGCCATCTCCGAAGCCGAGCTTGTGACCAACATCTTCGGACCGATCTGGTTTTACGAAGCCCATAAACAAAAGGAAGAGCAGTTATGACCACAGTTCAGATTGTCGCAATTATGAGCGGAATAGCTCTCACAATCCTCATCGCCTGGTACTTCTGGTTCGCACCCAGAACCCAGACGCGCGCCGCAGTAGCCGAATCAGGCGCTCAGGAAGTAGCCATCACGGTAAAAGGAGGCTACACGCCTGATGTCATTGTTGTTCAGAAGGGTCGTCCCGTGCGCTTGACATTTACACGTCAGGAAAGCGCAGCATGTTCGGAACAGGTGTTATTCCCCGATTTCAACAGGAGTTCGCCTCTGCCTGAAGGTGAACCAACGACAATCGAGTTCACACCCGACAAACCCGGCGAATATGGCTTTCAATGCCAGATGGGCATGTTGCGCGGTAAGTTGATCGTGGAATAAAAAGAGAGGCATGAACATGAATAACAAAAATAGAGATTGGTCAACGACTACCTACATCTCCGCTTTTCTGATTGGCGTCCTCTTATTCTGGTCGTTTGGGAAAAACTGGCTGAATTTTGAATCAGCCTTTGTTGTTCTCGCGGGATTGATCGGTGTTGCTGTGGCGGTGCTCGTATTTGGCGCATGGAATATCTATCACAATTTACATCATAAGAAGGACTAAATTATGACTGAAACTACCACTACTCCCGTGCCAGAATACAAAACTGCTTGCGGGGGCAAACTCAAAGATCCGTCAAATTATCCCAATGCCGTGTATCAGGAGGAGCCTGTCTACTTCTGCACCCGTGCCTGTCTGCGCGTTTTTGAACAAGATCCCGATGCATTTATGGCCGGCGAAGTGGAACATCCTCTTGAAGAAGATTGACTATAACTATTCAAGTCGTCAAACAAAAATTGAAATACAGCCTTCGGAAGTCTTGTAGACTTCCGAAGGCTTTTTCATGACATTTATCATAAGCCATTCGGCGTATAGCTTATGCCGCCATTTCACGCTGTCTGAGATGAGACATCAGTTTTATCATCGCTATGAAATCATAATGCAATGGATAAGTTAAAACAGGTCATATTTCATCGGCTTGGATGGCATTTGTCACTGGCTTGCGATGCGCCACCTAGCTATGATGAAATCCTGAGATGGAGCTCCCAATGAAATTTTCCCGCAAATTTGTCTTTGCCCTGTTGATTGGCATCCTGGCAATTGTCAGCTTGCCAGCCTGTTCTTCCCAGAAAACTACCGATCTGCAGATGATGCCAATGGATCAAATGCCAGCGGATGTGCAGTCTGCACCTGTAACGGTGCAAGAAGCTTATCAGTTTACTGCTGCCAACCCTGACGGTATGAAAAATATCCCCTGTTATTGTGGATGTGGAAACATCGGTCATACCTCCAATTATTCCTGCTACGTTTCACAGGTAGATGACAAAGGAAATTTCACCTTTGATAACCACGCCCTGGGCTGTTCCATCTGTGTGGACATCACCCAGGACGTTATGCGGATGTTGCGGGAAGGCAAAAGTCCGCAAGATGCCAGGGCGTATGTAGACACCGCCTATTCCAAATACGGACCATCAAACATTCCATAATTTGATGAACAGCCGCTTCTCTCTTCTCCTCATTGTGATGGCTGGACTGGTAGTTGCCTTCGTGCCTCTGCCTGTTCCCTCCCCCACGCCTCAAAACCGGACCGTTGAGATTGACGCGCGACAATTTGCCTATTCTCCCTCCGAGCTCAATGTCAACGCTGGCGATATTGTGACCATCCAACTCGTCAGCACCGATGTCGTGCATGGACTCTACATAGTTGGCTACGATGTTTCTGTCGAAGCCGACCCTGGTCAAACCGCGACCCTGACCTTCACCGCCGAAAAGCCAGGCTCTTTCCGCTTTCGATGCAACGTCACCTGCGGCGCGATGCACCCGTTCATGATCGGCAAATTGAACGTAGGTTCCAACAACTGGCTTTTCCGTTCCATTGGGCTGGCACTGCTAGCTGTCGTCGGCGTGATTGTTTCCGCAAAACCCGAGGCGTAATTTCATCATGGCAAAGATTGAACTTACTCGTAATTCCTTCATAAAGAGTGCGCTCAAAAGCCGTTACCCACAATTGGCAGTATTTATGTTTATGCTGGTTGGGTACATCTTTGCCATTCTTGCAGGACTCATCGGCACACCTGTTGGGAGTCATAACTTTAGCATTGTCTTTGTGTGGATCGCGTGGTGGGCGATCCTCATT
>JAXIPJ010000010.1:0-2868 GCA_045402985.1 Anaerolineales bacterium | reverse complement strand
TTCGCCTGCGGTGTTGTCCAATCCAGCCATACACTCCCATCATTTCCCTCCACCCGCAAAACGGTCACAGGCCCGAGCGTATTGTGGATCTCCTGCCCAAAATAAACTCCCTGCTGCGCAAAGACACCATATGCACCCGCCACATCCACGAGTGACAAAGAAGCATCCTCATCGCGCGATACACCAAATGATTCGGTGATCTTATCCACATTCTCCACGCCCATCTGTGCCAGCACTTGCGCGGCTGGCGCTGGGTAGTCATTTGCCAGTGCAACCCGCAAACGAATGGGCCCATGATATTCACCATCAAAGTTTTGGATATCCGTCCTGCCGGGGATATCCCATATTAGCGACGCGGGGCCCAGCCCGCGCGTGAATCCTGTTAAATAGACAAACGCATCCAACGCGGACCCGGCCCTGTGTGGCGCGATCAATGGCGCTTCCTGCGCCTGGAAAGTTTCACCGACAACCGCGAGTATTTGTCCGGTTTTCGGGTCAGTGATGAGCGCGCTCGCAGATGAATCTGTGACTGTCAGCGCGGGCGGCAGCGCGGGCAGGAATCTCAACGACTCACATTCAATGACCGGGTCTGGCAAACCTGCAAGTCGCGCGGCATAAAAGGCAGTGACACAGGACGATTGTTTCTGCAGATCATAATCCAGCGTGGATATGATCGTCAGGCCGCCGCGCTCGATGCGCGCGCGCGGGAAATGTGAGTCCAATTGGGAGAGGAGCAGGTTCGTGAAGGCCGCGGCAGGCTGAGGCGCAGAAGGAGGCGGAGTCTGAAATAACGGAGATTCGCCCAAAGCGTTCGCAGTCGCTTCATCCGAGAGGAGTCCCTGAGTCTGCATTAATTGAATTGTTGCGCGTCCGCGTTCGAGCGCGGTCTGCGGCGCGTCGTATGGATTCAAACTGGGCGAATCGCTTACAGCCGCAAGGATGGCAGATTCGGACGGCGTGAGCTGCGTTGCAGATTTTCCGAAATAAAGTTGCGAGGCATCCTCCGCGCCGAACGCGTAACGACCGAAGTGCGCCAGATTGAGATACCACTCAAGGATCTGCGTTCGCCCGTATTTCGCAGTGATCTGTGCCGCAAGGATGCGCTCACGAAGCGCGCGCTTGAGGGAAGGAGGTTCGTCGAAGAGCAGGAGATCGAAAACGAGCCGCTGCGCGAGGGTGGGGTGCAATTCGTAATTAGGTATTGTGGTGAATGAATAGCCCGCGTGATCCCAAAAGTTTGGGTCGGAGGTTGCTATGACTGCATCTGCCAAAGACTTAGGAAGATATTGCGGATTTGTGTCACTGAGAGGGATATAACGCCGCGGCGAATCGCTGGGAGCAAATGTAAACAATACATGTTCGCGCGTGCGGTCATAAATGCGAGTGGGCTGGAAGAGAAGCCCGTCGGGAGGGTTTAATAAACCCGGAAGGATCTCCACCGAAGGTAGATCACGCGTGAGATTGACGTATGTAAATGCAGCCGTAATGATCAGCGCGGCACCCAGAAATGACAGCAGCATCCCCACACTGAGAAGGCCATTGCGCCTGAGAGATTCATTTGAGCGCTGCCTCGCAAGCCGTCGCTCGCGTCGTGCGCGCAGAATAGGGAGGGTGGAGGGCATGGAGATATTGTAAGGGATGAAGGATGAATTATGAAGGCTTGTTCTGAGCTTATCGAAGGGATAAAAGAGGAAAGAAGAAAGGCAGTAGCGTAATTTCTGCTTATGTTTGTGTTGTATAATTTAGTTATGGCACGCAGACGTTCCTTGAAGAAACTCATTGAAATACTCCACCAGCAAGTTCCATTGCTGGCGGAGCGCTACAGCGTGGAAAAGCTGGAAGTGTTCGGGTCTTATGTCCGCTCGGAGCAGAAGAAGGACAGTGATCTGGATATTCTGGTCACATTCAAGGAAGCGCCAAGCCTGTTAACTTTTATTGCGATTGAAAATTACCTGTCCGATTTGCTAGGGGTCAAGGTGGATTTGGTAATGAAAGATTCACTCAAACCGGCGATTGGGAAGAACATCCTGCGCGAGGCAGTCCCTGTATGAAGCGTGAGTACGAAGATTATCTGCGCGATATGCTGGAGAACGCAGAAAAAGCGCTTTCTTTTGTAGAGGGCATGGACTATGATGATTTTTGTAATGATGACAAGGCAATGTATGCAGTGATTCGTGCCTTTGAAATCATAGGTGAAGCCGCTCGTCAAGTCCCCGAGAAAATACGTGAAGCGAATCCCAAAATCCAATGGCGGGAAATCGCTGGAATGCGAAACAAGTTGACCCATGAGTATTTTGGTGTCAATACCAAAGTGGTCTGGCGAACAATAGAGGAAGATTTGCCTGTGATCATTCCAGTTTTGAAGAAAATCCTCAAATAACAAGGGATGAAACGAGTAACTCCGAGATGATCTCGGAGTTTTGTTCTAGATCCTACCTTGTTCATTGAGTATTGGCTTAGCAATAATACGAAACTTGTGAAGATCAATCATCCAACAATTCCCCCAACCAATCAAACAACCCACCTGATTTTTCGGACTGATCAGGAATATCAGTTGCCACCGTTCCATTCCAGCCATTGATCAACACCAGATGCTCGCGGCCGCCGAAGGGAAGTTCGGTCATCCACACAGGGAGCAGGTTGAGCCTGAAGGATTCGACTGTCATGTTGGCGGATGTGGTGGAGAGGAGTTGCATGGGCGTCAGCAGATTCGGCAGGTCGCGTTGGTAGCGCGACAAACTTTGGGCGCGTGCGTCGAGTGACGCTTCCGCCATGGGGATGTCGTAGACTTCCGCGGGCCAGTTTGAGAGATAACGCGCGTCGTACGGTTTAACGGCTTTCAACTCAAAGCTGGGGATCAGCCTCAGG
>JAXIPJ010000039.1:0-29591 GCA_045402985.1 Anaerolineales bacterium | reverse complement strand
TGAGGGCGCTGTCTTGATCCTTGCGGCTAATGTGCCGCCAGGAATATATGGGCTGACCAGGAAACGTACTCTCTCTTCGGATCCGTATTCATAAATCGGAAGGATATGGGCATGGTGAAGAGTGACTAGTCTATCCAGCTTGTACTCAATCCCGATTTCTTCTGCTTTGTCTGGATCGGAGTCTAGAATTTTATTGAACTTGATTGCCAAAACACGGTTTCTGCTCTTGTCGATGGCCGACCACACCACTGCCTGTCCCCCGACACCGATCTGCTCAAGCAACTGATATTGACGGAAGGATCCATCAGGCGAAAGCAAACTTAAAGAGTCAGGATGAGGGACTGTCATGTCATGAAGAAAATGAGATGGCGGAGTTACTGGTTTCCGACCACCTGACAACCAATATCAAAGACAATGTGTATTTCATAACCAGTTGGTTGCAGATTATCAGAAAATTGCACCAGAAAGCTTCGCGCAGTAACATCAGGGATTGTAAGGTCAGCACCATTTGTAAATCCACCTTCAGTTGGAATATCACTCGGAGAATCCGGGTCCGATGGATTCCATATTGAAAGGCCATTAATAAACAGCTCCTGGAGTTTTTGAGAAGAAGGCGTTTTCACCCAATATGCAAAAAATCTGTTGATGGTAATCGTGGAGCCACTGGTGTTGGTAATATCCATCCCAATCTCATTGGGATTCGGATTTGTCAGGGGACCGAGTGATACTGGTACGCCCAATGTGCTGCATAGCGGCTCTGTGGGAGCTGAAGGTGTTGATGTTGGAGTCGCGGTAGCTGTTGGAGTCGGTGTAATTGTTGGGGTAGCTGTGCGCGTGGGTGTGAGTGTAGGAGTGGGTGTTCTTGTCGTCGTTGGAATGGGAGTCCGCGTACGCGTAGCGGAAGGAAGCGGTGTTAGCGTGCGTGTGGGAGTTAATGTCCACCGTGGTGTCCAGGAGGGCAATACAAAGCTCGTATTCGTTGGGAAGAGAGTTGGCGATGGCCGGACCGTCGGGGATTGAGTAATCACTGTTGGAGTGACTGTAATCTCAGCCTGTATCTGTTGTTGAGCCTCTGCCTCAGAAACAGGGGTAATCTGACTTTGTAAACAATATTGCCCTGTCATTGCGCAGGCTGTGTTGAGTTCCTCCTGCGTCAGCGGCTCAGGATCGGAGGGCCCAGTGATGGCTTGAACGCCGTTCTCGCCGCCCAACCCAACATTAACACTTTGACCCGCGCCAAAATACTGCTCCTGGCCATTCGAAACGATTCTGCCCGATCCGCTAAACAGACTCACTTCCATCTCCCCATTTTTTACTGCCTTTAGGTTGGCGTTACCCTTCAACGTCAGTTCGGTTCCATTGACGTTAATTCGAAGGCCACTTCCATCGGGTGAAGTGAGCATCAAGCCGTCCGATGGAATTGCCTCGCAAGCAATTTGTCCGAGTTCACTGGAGAAGTAAAACGATTCCAATCCTCCACTATCCTTGTCGAGCGTTGTATTGCCAAACACCACCATTGTGATGGTTTCACCAGGCAGCGAACGAGGCAGGTTTGCAATGACTTTGAAGACCGCGATCCCCCACTCATCATTCTCCAGATTTAACGGCGCGGCGGAAAGACGGCGCAGCTCATCAACAGCGACGATATCCCCTCTCTCTGAAAATCGCTCTGTGGCACCTGGTGCGAGTTCTGCTTGAATGGTTGTGTTGCCATAACACACATTGTTCGAGTTGGTCTCGCCGCAGTAACTGCCCGAAGATTGAATTGCCTTATTAATCAATACCTGACACTCAGAGATGGCAGTTGCAGTCAAATTGGATGGAAAAAGAAAAGGGTTATAGCCACCCAGATAAAGAGCTAATCCGACAATGCCTACACACATAAAAGACAGGAACGCGCCGAACAGTAGGACAAAGATCGACTCCTGTCTCTTTTTACGTGAGGACCGCCTCGGTGCTCTGTAATCGTCAAAGTTGTTCATAAGATATATAGGCAGTAAAACTACATTTTCTGTTTGGCTGCCAGCACAGGGCGATACAGGACAAATAATCGCATGCGGGCAAGACGTAATTGTGAGCCACTGGCCAATGGATAAGGCTTATCCGGGACCAGTTGATCCTCATTCAGCCATGTGCCATTTCTACTGGAAAGATCGATCACTTCATATCCATGATCTGCCCGTCGGATCATCGCGTGCCGTTTCGATAACCCCAATTGATATCCGCCCCATTTTGCAAGATCAAGAAAGGCTCCCGTTGTCCCATCTTCCCCTGCCTTGCGACCAATAACAAATTCCGTGTCAGATGACAAAAAAACAGGGTCGGAAGTGCCCGCGAGATACATCGCAATGCCACCGACTGGGGTCAATGCTTCATTGATGAGCAATTCTCCCATTCTCTCCACAACCCTCGTTTGCACCTCGGTGGTTCTGGTTACCCCTATATCGTCCATGGCATATGTTTCCAGTTGTGTACCACAACGCACACAAACAATGGCTTCCAGTTGGTTTTTCTGCTTGCAAACAGGGCAAAACTTCTCAAAAATATCCAAAATATTTCTCCTGAACAATGAGCCTTCTAATAGTCAGGCCCTTCTATATATCTTACACTCAGAAATCTAAATTTTCAACAAAGAAAAAAGGCAATATCATTTTAAATGCTTTGATGTGTAAAAGATTTAACAAATCAGCAAAGAACAGGGAGCTTCCCAGAATCTCAGATAAAACGATCCGAGCTCTGGAACACGCCAGCCATGGTTTACTCGCCCGATGGCGAACTGCGCACCACTGGCCGCACCACTGGCCGCGCCAATGGAGCGGTGCACCTTTGGAAGGTCGTGTATCGTCCCTGATTATTCATTAAATATTCACAATGCTTTTCTCACCGTCCCTGTGCTCCCTGTCCTTGTGCTATTCAAGTGTTCAGGAGTCTTGCATGGATGGGGGTTCGCCATATGCTAAAATTCACTCACGGGAGACTCCTAACCTCATGCCCACCTTAAACTGGATTAGTAAAGGCACTGTCGTTGACCGTCACAAACAAATGCGTCGTGCCAACAATCAAATTCTTGTATCGAAAGGAATATAACCTTATGAATACCGAACAAGGACAGGTATTTCGCAAAATCGGTGCAATATGCGCCATTGTGGGTGGCTCGGCGACCTTGATTGCCAATCTCTTTCACCCGAAGGACCTGGTTAAGTACGACTCAGCGGCACATCTCAAGACGATTGCCGCCGATCACAGTTGGACCGTGGACCATTTTGTTTTCCTGGTAGCGGGCGCAATGATTTTGTGGGGCTTGCTTGCGATCTCTGATGTGTCAGCCCAAAGGCCTGGAGGGTTTCTCCCCACTTTGGCGACCTATAGCGCGCTGATCGGCACCGGTCTTCTGGCAGTCTTCTTTGTAGTGGATGGTTATGGCATGAAAGCGGCTAGCGAGCTATGGCTGAGTGCTCCCCCTAGCGAGACAGCCGCGGCATTGTATGCGGCGCTGCTGATGACCAAGTTAGGTATAGCCTCTGGAAGTATCTATTTCTTTTGGTATTTGGGCTTGATGCCTTTACTCTATGGCGCGGCCATGATCCAAAGCGGTGTCTTTCCAAGATGGATTAGCATAGCCGCCATCTTGGGAGGTGTGCTTGGTGTGTTTGCAGGAGCCGGTTTTTACCTCTTCGACTATAGCATCGTTAGCTTGTTTGGTTTTATTGGCTCTCAGCTTATTATATCGATTTGGACCGTCGGTGCGGGTATCGTGCTGTATCGTCGCACAGGTGAATAAGAGTTAAGCCGGGCTGGGTTTTCCAGCGTCTTTGACACAAGGGGTCGAAAAATCCAGTCTGCCGCCCAACCAGGATATATGGGAGAGAACATTCGCGTATGAGGATCAGCTTGCGCGGACGAGGTTTTTCTTGTGTGCTAAAATTCATTCACGGGAGACTCCTAACCACATGCCCACCCTAAACTGGATCGGCCAAGACGCGGTCGTTAACCACTACAAACAAGTGCCTTTCCGCCAGCCAATGAGATAAACAAGGAGTGGATTTGAATGGCAAACCAAGAACAGCTAGCGATTTTGAAGCAAGGCGTCGATGCTTGGAATGAGTGGCAAAGTGAGCGAATAACCTTTTCCTTGACCTAGAATACATGTTCTAATATAATATGAAGTGCGTCTGATCCGCGAAAGAAAAAGGGTTTACGGACAGGCTCACAACAGACAAATACATACTTTCACGTCCCGGCTACCAATACATCTTGCGAACCGAACAGACTCAGCCGCCTGGGAACACATAGTGCAAATTACTTTATGTACATGCTGGCTGGTGGTCGCCAATCAGGCTTCATTCGGGCTAAGGGACGGTAAGTAGGCCTATCACCTTTAACAATTTAAGAGAATAGCAGCATGAATAAAACAAGATATTACTGGTTCGCAAGCATGATCCTGGTGATCATGCTTGCCTGTTCAAGCACTGACCCCGCCACCCTTCCTAACAGACCATTCATTGGTCCATCTTCATCAGGCACTACACTGCGCGTGCTGCCTGCGGCCGCAGTGTCGTCAACAACACTTCCGCTCCAGATCGACGCAATGCGCGTGCGCTCGTATCCTGGAAGTGACATTGTCATTGAAGCCGTCCTGGACCCCGGCGTGAACTATAGCCGCTACTATGTTTCATATCTGTCTGAAGGATTAAAAATTTACGCACTCATGACTGTTCCGGACGGTGAAAAGCCATCTACTGGCTGGCCTGTCATCATCTTCAATCACGGATACATCCCACCGGATGTGTACCGCACTACGGAAAGATATATCGCCTACGTGGACCTGATCGCGCGCAGCGGCTATATTGTCTTCCGGTCAGATTATCGCGGCCACGACAGGTCTGAAGGCGCTGCAGGTGGCGTGTATACCGAACCAAATTACAGCATAGACGTACTCAACGGGGTTGCATCCGTGAAACGGTATCCGGACGCAAATCCGGATCGCATAGGGATGTGGGGGCACTCCATGGGCGGTTATATTACCCTGCGTTCGATGGTCGTTTCACAGGATATCAAAGTGGGAGTGATCTGGGCCGGGGTTGTGGCGCGCTACCCGGACCTGTTCACGCGCTGGAACGCAGGCGCGCGGTTCACGTCTGCATCGCCAGGGTCATGGGTTTATTCGCTGCAACAGTCCTATGGCTCAGTGGAAGAAAACCCCGAATTTTGGAATTCCATTTCGGCGAACGCCTATGTACGCGATCTCAACAGACCCATTCAATTGCACCATGGGACTGCGGATCATGATGTGCCCTGGGAGTTCTCGGAAATGCTGTATGATGAAATGCTGGCGGCCAACCAGGTGGCGGAGTTTTACACATACGAGGGAGATAACCATAACATTTCAAATTATTTCAGCCTCGCCATGCAGCGCACAATTGAATTCTTTGACCGATATCTGAAGAAGTAAATTTGAAATTGACGGAGTAAATATCGGATTGGTTTTAGAAAATGGCTTAGGAAATTGGCTGCGGAGGCACCTCATTCAACACCAGCCAGTATAAGCCGAGCTGACGTGCAGCTTCAAGAAATTCAATGAAGTTCACCGGTTTGCGCACATAGGAGTTGGCTCCCAATTGATAGCCAGCAACCACATCCTTCTCTTCATTGGACGATGTGAGGATCACAATGGGCAATAGATGAGTGCGCTTATCTGCGCGCAATTGGCGCAGCACTTCCAGCCCATCCACTTTTGGTAATTTCAGATCAAGCAGGGTAACTTGAGGCATTTCGCTTGGGTCGCGGTCGGCATATGCGCCTGTACAAAAGAGGAAATCCAGTGCTTCAGCTCCATCGCGTACGACGAAGACTTTGTTCCCAATATTATTCTTTTTGAGCGCTCGCAAGGTAAGGGCCTCGTCATCAGCGTTGTCTTCCACCAACAATATAATTTTGTTCTCCATCTATTCCTTAATCTCCTTTGGAGCTGCCCTGAGGGACAAACAGCAATTGTCTGCAAATTACCTTCCCTTTATGAAGTCGATAATTTAATTCCAATTATATGGTGAACTAAGAGCCCATCCTGATAGAAACTCATGACAAATTTGTTATGTGCGCGCTGCTCGAAAAACTGCAAGAGGATATAAATTAGGTTTTGCTAGGAGGAGAAACTAAATTGCGCGGGTAATTACGTGGAGCATGGGGGTTAAACCTGATGGCCTCACTTATTGACCTTCATTAGAATTCAACCATAAAATTTGCAGCAGAGCATTCTCGGTATCATATGAAAGCGAAGCGCCAGCGCTAGTGTGCGGTCAATTATGAGTTTTACAAGTTCACGTCAGAGTCATCATGTGTCATCAGTTGTGGTGCGTGAGGTAGGAGTGAAGGAAAGTGGTGAAGTTATCAGTCTAAAGGAAGGCAACGCAAAAATCACTAATATAAGAGCGATGATCGGCCTAAAAACCTACTCGATGTCAAACATCGATACAGTCCGCCTGCATGTGCACGAGCCAAAATTATTTGTCCCTATATTTTTTTATGTTGATCGCAGCAGTGTGCAGGTCAGAAGCTCAATACGTGAACTGAATATTTTGGAAGCCAGTGACAGGGATGCTGTGGAAAGAATAGTCAGCGCCATGAATGAAGCAATTTTCCTGAAGGAGGAAAGTAAATAAGACCGCGCTGAGGAGGATGCAATCAACACTTACACCACAAACGCAGCTGGCAAGTGCCTTCTCACTATATCGCCTGTCCCTCAAGAATATTAATATCCTTGAGGGGCTATTTGATTCTAAACAGATATAAAGTTCACTCAGCTGAAAGTTGCGCCATGTCCTGCAGTCTGTAGAGCTCACCCTATATATGGGATTGCTCATCAAGAGGGCAAAACGAACGATGAGCGAAGGACGAGCGAACGATCAACGAAGGATTACCCTGCGAAAGCCAGCTACTGGCATCCATATTTGGGGACATGGTTAACAAAAAGAAGGGCAACGGACGGCTACGCCTACGCCATTGCCCTTCATGAAACAGGAGATTTCAAGCTTACGGAGATACCGTCAGCATACTACCGTAGATATTCTCGTTGCGGTTGCCCGTGTTGTTCGATGGAGGTCCCGCCGCTGGGTCCAGATCGCATGGGACAACATCACGATGATCGGCCCAGGCCACATACACCTTGTGGTTCGTACCATCCCAGCGTGCATCCAGTTCGTTGTAATCGCCGTGGAAGCCCGCCGTCCCTCCGCCGAACAGCAGGCAGTTCCCATTGTGCGAGACATCGCTCACGCGCACATTTTCGCTAAACGCCGGGTAAACAAAACCTGCGTTGTTGGTGGAGGCATAGTAGACATCCAGCGCGTCATTAGCTGGGGGCACGCTGTTGCGGAAATCATACCAGGCAACGTGCAAAGCGCCGTGGGATACCTCGATGGTCGGGAAGATCTGGTGCCTGGCACCCGGGTCTTCGTTGACCTGCACGGGTGCCTCCCAGGTTGCCGCACCATCTGTCGAGCGCTGGACGTAGATGTCGTAATCGCCTGCCAGGCTCTGGTAGGCAACATAAACAATGTTCGGATCCGTATCGTCAACGGCCACAAAGGCAAATGTCGGCGTGCGGAAGGCAACGCCGGGTGCCTGCGGGTCGTTGATCGTGCCGACGAACACCGGCTGGCTCCACTTCTTGCCGCAGTCGGTTGACTTCACGATGGCGATCCCGTTGAATGCGCTGTTGCCACCGCCCTGGAAGGCGGTGTAAGCAACGTATATTGTCCCGTTGGGCGCTACCCCGATATCCACACCCTGGTTGTGAGGGGTGCCAGACGGGCCGCCAGTCGTGATTGTCTTCGGGTTCGAGAAGGTCGCCCCCCCATCGGTTGAGCGGCTGAACATGATCGGCGAGCTGCCAAAGTTCGCGTGGAAGTTCGTATGCGCCTCATAAATGTTGCCCGCGCACTGGCTTGCCTCTGGCGAATTCAGGTCAATCTCCGCCCATTCCTTGTCGGTGAATGTGCCGGCAAAACCCGCCGCGCCAGGCACGGCAAAACCAACCGAGCCGCGGTCAACGATTGTGGTTCCAGCGTATGTGAAGTTCGGCGGGTTTGCAGCCGAGTTCGGTGTGCTAGTCCCGCCGGACGTCCCGGGCGTATAGTTATACTTCGCAACATAAACGACCGTATCTACCGGCCGATCTGCCTGATCGAAGTTGCGATTGAACGCAATACCCACTGCATAGAGATTACCGTCCGAGTCAAAACGAACAACGGGGTCACCTGACCCATCCAAACCCAAAAGGGGCGAAGCCAGCCCGGCCGCAGATGTATCAGATGGGAAGCCAGGCACAAAGGTGTTGAACCAGGTAGTACCGTTATCCGCGGAGACATAGACGCCAAACCAAACGTCTCCGGTGACTGTGACCATACGATAATCGTTCCCCCCAGCAGCGATGATATTCGGATCTGCCGGGCTAAAGGCGACGGTTGTTTCGTTGGATTGACGGTTCTGGGCATCGAAGCCAGGGTTAGGTGTGCCCCCATCTACATTGTTATTGTCATTGGTAATTTTCGCGTCGGTGCCATCTGTGGCGTGGCTTGCATATGCCACAGTTGCCAATACCAGGCTGGCAATAAGCACAATGATGAACGCAGTCTTGAACTGCCTTTGTACGCGAAGGTTGAAAGATTGAGTTTGCATGTTTATATTCTCCTCACAGAAAACTAAACTTTTCTGTCTACAGTATTCCTGAGACAGTTGCATTGAGAGCAACTTCGCTGAACATCACCTCCTTTCGATATCAATTTCAGGAAATCAAGATTGTCTGAGCGATCAGCCAGCGTGCATAAAAATTATTACACTGTTACGCCAAAAGTCAGCTTAGAGTCTGCTTAAAGAAAAATGGAACAAATTATTTCTCTATACAGGGCCAAATCAATGAAATTCATTAGAACCTGATTAGTACTAATAGTTGTAAAATATCCCCCATGCCCGCCATCGAAGTCACAAACCTCCAAAAAACATTTCAGAGCAAACGCAAAGCAGCAGGGATGCGCGGCTCGGTGCGGTCTTTGTTCAAGCCTGAGTATAATTCTATCGAAGCGGTGCGCGGCCTTACGTTCCAAATGGCAGCGGGCGAATTGCTAGGCTTCATCGGTCCCAACGGCGCGGGCAAATCCACCACCATCAAAATTCTCACGGGTATCCTGCATCCAACAGGCGGCGATGCGAAAGTGCTTGGCTACATCCCGTGGAAAGATCGTCAAAAACTCGCCTATCACATTGGCACGGTCTTCGGCCAGCGCCCGCAACTCTGGTATCACCTGCCCGCCATCGACACATTCACGCTCTTCGGCAAAATTTATGAGATGGATGACCGTGAAACGAAGATCCGCATCAGTCAACTGGCCGAAACATTTGAGATTCAGGATTTATTGGAGACTCCCGTACGGAAGCTTTCACTCGGCCAGCGGATGAGATGCGAAGTGGCCGCCTCGCTCCTTCACCGTCCGAAGCTCATCCTGCTCGATGAGCCGTCCATTGGTCTGGATGTGGTTGCCAAACAACACATCCGTGACGCGATCCGCGAAATGGCGCGGCTCGAAAACGTTGGCGTGTTACTCACCTCTCACGACGCGGGTGACCTCGAAGCCTTGTGTAGGCGCGTGATCGTTATTAATCATGGACAAATTGTTTATGAAGATAAAGTATCGAATCTCAAAAGAAAATTCCTCACATCGAAATTAGTGGAGGTGCGCTACGGTGAAGAAGTGCCAAAGACTTTTACAGTGGATGGCACGGAAGTTTTGAAAACCGGCCAATACGGGGTCAAACTGCGCTTCGACACGCGCACAACACCTGTTGAAAAAGTGTTATCGCATCTCACAAATGCTGGCAGCGTCGTGGACATCACAATCTCCGACCCGCCGCTTGAAGAAGTGATCGCGAAGATCTATCAGACCGCGCAAAACGCCTCGCGCTGAGCGGAGTGAGGAGCGGTCTTCGCGACCAACGCGGACGAAGCGAGAAGTAATAAGGAGCATTCATGCCAAAATATATTGTTACTGCAAACGTGTTGAGAATTCGTTCCGGGCCAGGCACATCACACACAGTCATTGGCGCGCTCTTCAGGAATAATATTGTGCAAGGTGATGAGATCAATGGTGATTGGATTCACATCACATCGGCGGACAATAAAACTGGATGGAGTCATCGCGGCTTTCTTGAATTGATCAATGAAACGCCACCTTCTCCGGGCCACGAATCTTATCGCGTGGATGCGAGCACGCTGAACCTCCGCCAGGGACCCGGGTTGAACTACGCCACGATCGGCTCGCTAAAGAAAGGCGAAGTAGTAGAAGGCCTGGCCGTTTCTGCCGATAACCAATGGGCGCAGATTCGCAAGACCAGCGGCGTCACAGGCTGGGCATCGCTCAAGTATCTGACGAAAGTCACGCCCCCATCCCCGCCCAGTCCAACCGATGTAGAAATGATCGTCACGACTGACACATTAAACATGCGCTCAGGCCCCGGCACGGGATATTCCATCACAGGCCAGGTCCATCGCGGTGAGACGGTGATCTACCTAAATGCATCACCTGCATGGGATTGGGTCAATATCAAAACGAAGGAAAACAGGACAGGCTGGTGTTCTTCGCGATATCTAATGGAGAGAACTGAACTGTTCGCGTCTCCAGAAGACTATCCTGCAACAGGCTTTCATCGTGCACTATCAGACTCCTTATCCATGCGGGAAGGTCCCGGTGAAAATTATCCCGTAATTGGTGAACTGAAATTCAATCGGGTCGTCAACGTGGAGGTGATCTCACCAGATGGCCGCTGGAAACAATGCACGAACGCCTGGGGAGAATCGGGTTGGTATCCAGTTGAACGGCTTGGCAAATTGGGTGATGTCTCCATGCAGCAGGAGAATGAAGAGTCTTCATATATTCCCGTCGCGTTCGCAGAGTTTGGTATCCGCGAAATCCCTGGCACTCAACATAATCCCAGAATCCTCGAGTATATCCGCAGCACAGATCTTGCAAAGTATCCATCCCTGCCTGATGAAACGGACTGGTGCGCGGCATTCGTCAATTGGTGTATCGAAAAGGTTGGCCTCCCATCTACAAACTCTGCTGTTGTAAGCCCTTGGAGAAATTGGGGTGTAAAGCCTCCCGCCATTCGCAGGGGCTGTGTGATCACCTTCCGCTGGGATGATGGCTGGGATCATATCTCGTTTTATCTGGGAGATATTGGTAACTATGTTGTGTGTCTGGGAGGCAACCAAAGTGATGCCGTCTGGATCTCCGTCTATCATAAAAAATATGTGACAAGCTTTCGCATCCCATAAAATTATGAGACTCGGTGTGGCTATACGACAGAACAGGTAATAACAAAACCCTTCCAGCAGTCTATGCTGACAATCAAAGAAAACATACAAATACATATCTAACGGAATATGAAGGTCGTCATCTTAGATATAATCCCGCTGGCCTGGTTTGAGAGTGCATCCAATTCAATGTCTTAGAGGATATCATGTCATCATTCCCAATCGCCCCAAAACGACCGTACGAGATCACACAACACGGCGAAACCCGGGTGGATAATTATTTCTGGTTGCGCTATCGCGAAGATCCCGAAGTGTTGAAATATCTCAACGCGCAAATGGATTATCTTGATGAAGTAATGGGGCACACCAAACCCTTGCAAGAGACGCTGTATTCCGAGATGAAGGGGAGGATCAAGGAAACGGATTCAACTGTTCCTGAGAAAAGAGGCGGGTATCTGTATTACACGCGCACCGAAGATGGGGAGCAATACCCCATCTTTTGCCGCCAAAAAGATTCTCCTGATAGTCCCGAGGAAATCTTGCTCGATCAGAACGCGCTGGCAGATGGACAGATCTTTTGCAGTGTCGGCGGATTCGTCGTCAGCCCTGATGGAACCAAACTCGCCTACTCAGTTGACATTCAGGGCGATGAAGTTTACATCATCTATATAAAAAATCTTGCCGATGATTCGCATTATCCAGAATCGATTCCCAACACATATAGCAGTGTCTATGTGCACACAGGGTTGGAGTGGGCAAATGACAGCGAGAGTTTATTTTACATAACTTTGGATTCTGCCCAACGCCCCTATAAACTCTTGCGACATCAGGTTGGCACGGAACCATCACAGGATGTGATCATCTTTCACGAAGTGGATAACAGCTTCTATCTTTATTTTCACAAATCGCGCGATGATACATATATATTAACAGACCATCACAGCACGCTGACGACCGAGATGAGATTCTTAGCCGCTGACCAGCATGACGGTGAGTTGAAAGTGATATCGCCGCGCAGAAATGGTGTCGAATATTTCGCCGCGCATCAGGATGGATATTTCTTTATCGCAACAAATGAAGATGCAAAAAACTTCAAGTTAATGAAGGCATCCGTTCAAAATTTGGCCAGGGATAAATGGCAGGAAGTTACCCCGCAGCGCGCGGAGGCCATGATCGAATGGATTGATACATTCAAAGATTACCTAGTGCTTTATGAGCGCAGGGATGGGTTGAAGCAGATCCGCATCAGCGCCGTAGATGGGACGACTAGCGTGCGTTATGTAGATTTCCCTGAAGACGATTATTACTTTGAACTCGAGCCGAATCCCGAATATGACACGAACATTTTGCGCTTCAAATATTCATCTTTGATCACGCCCTTCTCGATCATTGACTATCACATGGATACCGGTGCATGGGAATTAAAGAAGGAGGATGAGATCCCAAGCGGATACGATAAGTCACAATTTATTTCCGAGCGCATCTATGCGACTGCCCCGGATGGATTGCAAATCCCCATTTCCATTGCGTATAAAAAAGATCTCAAACTGGATGGAACGAATCCCACACTCCTGCACGGATATGGGGCCTACGGCGCGGTACTGGATGCGGAGTTCACGCCCAATCGCCTCAGCCTTCTGGACCGTGGATTCATCTACGGTATCGCACATATTCGTGGCGGCTCTGATCTTGGACGCGCCTGGTACGAAAACGGCAAGGTACTGCAGAAAAAAAACTCCTTTACAGATTTTATCGCCTGTGCCGAGCATCTAATCAAGGAAGGGTTTACATCCAAAGATAAACTTGCCATTTATGGTGTCTCCGCTGGCGGACTGCTGGTGAATGCGAGCATGGTGATGCGGCCCGATCTGTTCAAGGCAGTCATTGGCAGAGTGCCATTCGTAGACGTGATCAATTCGATCAGCGATCCGAGCATTCCACTTACTACTCTCGAATATGACGAATGGGGCAACACGGCCATCAAGGATCATTATGATTACATGATTTCCTATTCACCGTACGATAACATCCGCGCCACGGACTATCCTCATATCCTTTTGACAGGCGGACTCAATGATCCGCGCGTGCCTTATTGGGAACCAGCCAAGTTCGCAGCGAAACTTCGTGAACACAAAACGGATGATAATCTGCTGCTGCTTAAGACCAACTTCCACGCGGGTCATGCAGGCGCATCGGGCCGTTATGATTATTTGAGAGATGTGGCGTTCGAATATGCATTTCTGATCGACAGGTTGAATGGAAAATAAATGCCATTGCAGCGTGTTGCTTATCACAATGATGGAAAATTAAGACAGAGATATAATTCTCGACATAATTTCTATTAATAATAAGAGGCAATATGGACCGTTATCTCGTTGAATCACCACATGATGCCGGTGACTGCGATGCGATCATCAAGGAAATCCACGCGGCGGGCTACCTGCACCACTTCGAATGGGGATGTCATGATGGCGCGCACTGCGGATGGGCGATTATTGAATCAGATAATAAGGAGCATGCAAAACAGATCATCCCCTGGAGGATACGAGACAAGGCGCGCATTGTAAAACTTGAAAAATTTGGAAAAGCAAACGATCTTCATTTGGATAAATAGTTGGTAGGGGATGAAAAGTAAGTGATCGTAAGATAGTTGGAATGATCCAGAAAATTGTTACGTACCGTTGTCGAATGTGCGGAAGCACAAACATTGTCAAAAACGGCACGAACCGTCTGAAGCAACAGCAACATCATTGCCAAGACTGTGGCGCACGTCAAATACTTGAGCCAAGCCGAGAGGCAAAAAAACGCAAGAACCAGTCATTGTCAGTGCCTATCAAGAGCGAATAAGTTTCCGAGGTCTGTCACGGGTCTTTGCCATCCATCGCCAAAGCATTTCACGATGGATCGTAAAGCATGTGAAAAGTCTGCCAAATCTGAAAGATGCTTTGTTGCCAGCCAAGCCAGATGATATCTTGGAATATGACGAAGCTTGGAGTTTTGTGCTCAAGAAGATCAATCAGCACTGGGGGCTGGTTGAACAGGAGCCAGTGCTTAAGGAGTTCACTCAAATGGCTGATGAACCGACACCTCTGCGCGTTCTGATGCTTGAAGATCGTCCCGAGGATGTGGAACTACTCGTCCACGAACTGCGACGCGCCCGCTTCGATCCGGATTGGGAGCAGGTCACCACGGAACAGGATTTCCTTGTCCACCTGGATTCCGCCCTCGACGTCATCCTGTCCGATTATTTCATACCCGGCTTCGGCGGCCTGCAGGCCCTGCGCCTGCTGCGCGCGCGCCAACTGGATATTCCTTTCATCCTCGTCGCCGGGACGGTCGGTGAAGATGTGGCTGTGGCCGCCATTCACGAAGGCGCGGCAGATTATCTGCTCAAGGACCGCCTGGGTAGGTTGGGTCCGGCCATTGCGCGCGCCCTGGCAGAAAAACGTCTGCGGGTGGAGAAACGGCAGGCGGAACAGGAACTGCGGGAGAGCGAGCGGCGCTTCCGCGCGCTGGTTGAAAGTAGCCTGGACGAGATCGTAGATCTCAACTCCCAACTGAAACCGATCTATATCAGTCCATCGGTGCTGCAGGCCTCAGAGTATTCATCGGAGGAAATGGTGGAGACAACTCCTTTTACCAGCATCCACCCTGACGACCAACCTGCTGCCCGAAAGCTTTATCAATGGCTCTTCCAGCATCCCGCGCAGCACAAGGACTTTCAACTCCGTCTGATTCGCAAAGACGGATCCCTGCGCTGGACAGAGGGAACAGCTATCAATCTCCTGGATGATCCAAGTATTCGAGGCATCGTCCTCAACTATCGCGACATCACCGAAAGAAAACAGGCAGAAAAAAAGATACAACAACAAGTTGAGCGCCTTACGGCATTAAGAGAAATTGACCAGGCTATTGCCTCCACTTTTGACGTGCGGATGAGCCTGGATATCCTGCTCTCCCGCGCAAGGACACTTCTGGCTGTGGACGCTGCCGTCGTATTACTCTTGAATCCGGTTCAACGTACCCTCGAATACGGCGCTGGAATCGGCTTTCGCACAAATGCAGTACAGAACGTAAGCGTGAGGTTGGGGAAGGATTATGCTGGAAAAGTTGCTGAGGAACGGCGAATTATACAAATCCCCAGTCTGGCGGATAAACCCGATGATTTCCTCCTTACTGGTTTCCTGAAAGAGGAGCAGTTTGTCAGTTACCGTGGCGCGCCTTTGATTGTCAAAGGGAAAGTGCTTGGCGTTCTGGAAGTATTCAATCGTTCGTTTACTGAGCGGGATCAGGATTGGCTGGACTTCTTCAGCACACTGGCCGGGCAGGCAGCGATTGCGATTGATAATGCAGAATTATTTGATGATTTGCAAGCTTCCAATATCGAACTATCACTTGCCTACGAAGCCACTATCGAAGGCTGGTCGCGAGCACTCGACTTGCGCGACAAGGAAACGGAGGGCCATACTCAGAGAGTAACACATCTGACAATGGAATTGGCGCTTCGGCTCGGCTTTTCAGATGATCAACTGGTCCATGTCCGCCGCGGGGCATTATTGCACGATATCGGCAAGATGGGCGTCCCAGACCATATCTTGCTCAAACCCGATGCGTTAACCGAAGACGAATGGGAAATCATGAAAAAACATCCAGTCTTTGCATACGAAATGCTATTGCCCATTCGCTATCTGAAATCGGCCGCCCTGGACATCCCATACTGCCATCACGAAAAATGGGACGGAACAGGTTATCCCCACGGGCTAAAGGGCGAACAAATTCCCCTGGTAGCACGCATCTTCGCTGTTGTAGATGTATGGGATGCTATAACCAGCAACCGGCCCTACCGTCCCGCCTGGACAAAGGAAAAAGCTTTGGAATACATCAAGGAACAATCTGGAAAGTATTTTGACCCGCTGGTTGTGAAGGCATTCCTTAAGATGATTGGATAGGCAGTTGCGAAGACAGTTTGTCATTGGGGTATGAATTAGTGAATGTTTGTAAGATGAAAAGGGAACCTTCTACCAAGCCTTCAGTCTCGTGAAGGGCGGCAGAAAAGTGGAAACCAATCTCTTCGATGGTTTGAGATAAATGATCTGGTCTTGAATTACAATTCATTCATCCGATCCACTTCCAATTGAGCGCCGAGTCTTGCAAAAATAGCCCGCGCTTCCTGCCACATTTTTGCACCTTGCTCCTTATTGCCCCGCTTGAATTCATAGCGTGCCCATTCACGTAAGGTTCGGGCGTGCTCAGAGTCTATTTCCGCATCCGCGAAGACTTTTACGCTTTTGCTAAAGCAGGTCTCCGCATCATATTCGCGCATTTGATGTGTTTCCGAATCTGAAAAGCGCACTACATCCTTGATATGGTCACAGATCATGCCGAGTGTTCGCCATGCCATGCCAATATACTCAGGCATTTTATGTTCCTCCCCAAGGACGAGCGCCTGACGCGCGGAATAAAAGGCTTCTTCATAATTACCCAATCCAATCAACGACTCTGCACGATAATTGAACGTGAGCGGCATGCACCATGAACCCGTAGTGCCGGCCATTTGAATCGCTTGTCGCAGGTCGGCTTCTGCCGCCTCGTAGTTTTTCAACGCAACCTGTTCACCTCCGCGGTTCGTGAGGAAAACGATCTCGCCGTCTCGATATCCGATCTCACGCGCGGTTTTCAGGGCACGATCATATCGCTGGAATGCAGTCTCGTAGTCCCCGCGCGCATCTGCGATCACACCGAGATTACTAAGCAGGTCTATAACCTGTTGTCGATTCCCAAGTTTCTGGAATATCCTCAGGGCCTTTTCCCAGCAATCCTTAGCTTTCTCATATCGTCCCGACACGTAATCAGCTGCACCAAGCAGCTTTAGGCTTCGAGCCATTTCATTTTGATCGTTTAATTCAGTGGATATGGCAAGTGCCTGCTCGGCCAGCGATAATGCAGACTGAGATTCGCCAAGCCTGTAATGGGCAGAGCCTTGTGCCCAAATGGTTTTTACAAGCTCCAGTTTTTCGTTGACGCTGCGCGCCAGTCCCTCCGCCTGTTTTGCGTAATCGAGCGAGGCGCGATGATCTCCCTGATAGCTAACGGAGGTCGCCAGACTTTGTAAAGCGCGTGATTGTGCAACAATCGCCCCGTTTTCCTGCGCCATTTTCAGCATCGAATTGTAGACTCCTATTGCGTCGGAATATTTGGCTTGCCAGTTCAGTGCCTCTCCCAATCCTAGGCATACTCCAAGTTTCTTTTGCAAGTGTTCAGGACCGCCGTATTCATTGTAGAAATCGAGCGCTTTTTGATAATAGCTTATCGCCGAGCCTGAGGCGTATGTGCTCTGTGCCTTCCTGCCAGCCTGAGAATACCAATCCGCTGCCTTGAGCCATTCGCCAGCGCGTTCATAATGCTCTCCGACGCGTCCTGCATTTTCACCTGCGCGTTCGCCCCCTCGTTCAATCAGACCTTCTGCTGCCTGAACGTGATAAATGGGCCTCAACCTGAGCAGGACACTTTCATACGTCATATCATGAAGGATCGAATTCTTGAAGATGAATTCGAGAGCTTCGGCAGATTGTGACTCTTCATCTTGGAAAATGAGTTCTTTTGCTCGTAAGGTTTCAAGCCGGACAAGGACCGGGATACGAGCCTCAGCATATTGAGGGACCGGGTTATGCATTTTCTCAACAAGATTCGTCTGGAAAACGCGTCCCACGACAGAAGCTTGTTGCAAGGTTTCGCGGATGATTGGAGTCAGGCCGTCCAGGCGCGCCTGCAATAAACCGGTTAAAGTGGTCGGGACCCTTAGATCGGAGAGGCGATCCATCTTCACTACCCACTGATCCGTTCCTCTGACGATGACTCCTCCCTCAATCAGCAGCCTGATCAACTCTTCAATATAGTATGGGCTTCCGTCCGCCTTTTTGACGATAAGATCGGTTAACCTATCCGGAACCTTGGGAACCTTGTGCAGGATTTCAGCAACGAGCAGACGTGAATCATCTTCTGATAAAGGCAACAGGTTAAGTCTTAGGTTTTGAATCGGGCCCGTTCCCCATTCCGGCTGTCGTTCGAATAGCGTTGACCTTGTCAACCCGATTACAAGAAGAGGCAGGTCCGGCTGGGCATTCATAATGTGATCGAAAAAATCCAACGAGTCTTTATCTGCCCAATGAATATCCTCCAAAAAGGTGACTGCTGGCTGTTTGCGCGTGATATCCGTAAAAAGTTGCGTCGCATAGTGGTACGCAAGGCTGCGAATCTGTCGTGTGTCTTCCAGGATGCCTTTCAGGTATGGGCTTGTCGAATAATCCAACCCTATCAGGTGACCGATAAAATGGGCATATAAGTTGGCATTTTCCTGGTTGCCCGTGTATTTTAGAATCCCATGTTCCAGTTTCTGACACGCAACTGCACCGCGATCATGATCTTGAATCTCGAACGATGATGAAAGAATCCCCCTCAGAAGCGCATAAGGGATCTGCGAGGTCTCCTGCGTGGCTCTTCCTTTGAAAAGATGAATAGGGCGCCTCTGCGCATGGAGCCACTTTCCGAATTCAAAAAGCAAACGGGACTTTCCAATCCCGGCTTCTGCCACGAGATTGATCAAACATGTTTGGCGCTGATCTGCGGTCTTCTCAAAGGCGGCTTTTAACCCTGCCAATTCCTTCTCCCGCCCAATCGTGCGCGTCTCGATGCCTTCGAGCCCGCGTGTTGTATCTCGAAACGAGTGGGGCCTTACTCCATTGACTGCAAATACCGGAACTGGCTTGCTTTTTCCCTTCACGTCCATCGGCTCGAGAGCTGTGAGATCGAAAACGCCGCGTACATGGCGGTGTGTGTCCCGGGATATCAGGATTCCTCCAATGGCAGCAGCACGCTGCAGCCAGCCGGCGAGATTTACTGTGTCGCCTATCGCTGTATACTCGCCGATCGTGCCAACCGTCCCCAGGAGAGCCGGACCTGTGTTGATACCAATCCTCAGTTGGATGTTCTGAACTTGGGATTGCTGGCCCGATGAGGATTCGTCAAACTCCGTCTTCCAGTCCTGAATTTCGGATTGTATTTGTAACGCCGCACGGATAGCTCGTTCAGGGTCATCTTCGCGGGCGATGGGTGTGCCGAAAAGAGCCATGACAGCATCGCCAATATGCTTGTCGATCATCCCGCCGTGATCTTGAATCGCCTTATCCACTCGTGACCAAAGCGAATTGATCACACCACTGACAACTTCATGATCCATGCTTTCGGCAATGGCCGTGAATCCAGAGACGTCCGCGAAAAGGACAGTGATCAGCTTACGCTCCGGGAGCGCATGAGAAGACCGAGACTCCGCCTCCAGGTTCGCCAGTTTTTCGCGCATCAAAGCGATGGCGATATCCACTACTTCATCTCCCAGCATGGACCGCTTTGATTCAAGGGCAATCATTGCCTGCTCGATGTTTTCGCGTTCTCTTGGACGAGTCGGTTTATTGGGTATATTCATGCAACCTGTTAAACAATGAAACCATCATAATTGTAAGCTTTTCAGTATGCTGCAGTATTACATACGCAGTACAATGAAAATTAAATTTATCTTATTATCAAGCATTTTTGTCTTCTCAGCAACAGGTTGTTTTTTCCATTGATTGGAAGGAAGATGTGCAAAAATGAATGAGATACCGTTTTTGCCAGATTTTCGCGATCAGCTCAGAATCAGAGGAGGAGGCCTATGAACAAGAAGTTTTTTTCCATACTGGCCGTTTTTCTTCTTTCAGCTCTGATCACTTCAACTGCATCAGCAGGGGGTGCGGTCAAACTTTCAGGCGCCATATTCAGTCTGGGCTCGCTCCGGGCCAATGGGACTTTGACTGGCCTGGGTGGCTACAACCAGGGCGTGATAGCGGAACTCGTCGCAAGTGGCATCCCGGTTGTTACTTGTACTAATCAGAACGGCAACCAGGCTCCCGGGCAAAACCCGTCCCAGGTTTCAGTCAACGTTGAACAGGTTGTTGGACCGCAAGACATTACCCAGAAGGGCACTGCCCCCATAAATGTTACAGCGGTACCCGGGCCGATCACTGGGACCCAAGGCGGATGTCCGAATGACAATTGGACGGCCCAAATTGACTTTGTCTTTTGGACGAACGCTACAATTTCTGTCCATGACACTGCAACCGGCGCTCTGCTGCTGTTGCAGGATTACACCTGCACAACCACCCGCGATCCGGATAGCGTCAGTTGCACAGCCGTCCCCTAACCAAATTCGATGCTTCAATAAAATTGGGTTCCTTGCGGAACCCAATTTTATTATCCCAGATTCTTCTTCATCGAAAACTTCGATTAGACCTGAATATCTTTGGAAAAAGCCAGAGTTTTGCCAACTTGGCGACTGTTGAACAACCGGCTAGTCAGACTGCTGCATTCGATGTAAGCGGTGCTTTTACCCAAACTCGCAATCACTTCGGTTTGCGTCTCAAAGATCACCCGCAGCTTTGTACCTTCAAACCGGCTGTACCCATCTCACTGTTTGAACATTTGCAGGTACATCCAGTCGCAACCTGGCTATTTGCGGGTTGGGGTCTACCGCAGCTGTAGACTTCGACCATGGCTTCGTTAATCCCGCCCAACCATCTGAAATGGTCAGCGGGGGACCAGCTGGGTGCTCCCGTTGTTGCAGAATGCCAAACACTCCCATGGAGAATACAAGACAAAGCCCGCATCATAATACTCGCTAAATTTGGGAAGGCAAACAACCCCCATCTGGAAAAACAGATATTGGAGCAGGGATGTGTCATTTGGCTTAAACAGCGACGCTTTGTTCGCTGTGGGTTTACTCAGAATGACATTGCAGAAGGTGAGTGAAATTACCTTACGCAGGCTGTTGCGCAGTCTTTGCCACAACATCCTCCAGCATTTTGGTCGTCATTGATTTTGGACGTTCGATCGGCTGTCCCAATGCTCGTGCCCAAACATAGTTAGCAGTCACACCCAATGCGCGTCCTACACCGAACAACACTGTATAGAATTCGAACTCACGCACTCCATAATAATACTGCAGTGTGCCAGAGATCGCGTCCACATTCGGCGCGGGGCTTTTGGCTTTGCCCTGTTCTTTGAGAACCGTCGGTACCACATCCAGGACCATGTCTGCAAGGCGGAGCAATTCATCATCCGGGAAGCGCTTCTTGGCAAATTCCATCTGGCTGACAAAACGCGGATCAATAACGCGCAGGACGCCATGTCCATAACCAGGGATCACATGTCCGCTGTTCAACGTATCCCAGGCAAATTTATATAGATCGTCTCGGGAAGGGACTCCACCAAATTGCTTATGCACATCCAAAAGCCAGGCAAGACTCTCCTGGTTTGCAAGACCATGCAGAGGTCCTGCGAGAGCGTTGAGTCCTGCGGAAAAAGCATAGTAGACATCCGAGAGGGTGGAACCAACCAGATGTGTGGCGTGAGCCGATGCATTCCCGGATTCATGGTCACTATGAATAATAAAATACAAGCGCATTAATTCAGCGTATCCTTTTTTATCGGAAACTTTCAGCATCCGCGCGAAGTTTGCACCGTAATCATGTTTGGGATTGTATTTTGGTTTCTTGGTTTCACCAAAGTATTTCATACGATAGATAAACGCTGCGATCGAAGGCAATTTTGCGGTCAGGTTGAGGCTGTCTTCAAGCGCGGCCTCCCAATACGCGTCCTTCTTCATGCTGTGATATTTGCGCATAAAGACCGATTCACTTTGTAAAGCCAGCACAGCCTGCGAAAGGAGAGTCATCGGATGAGTCTCCATCGGCATGGACTTGAGCATCTTGAAAACATAATCTGGAACAGCCGCACGCTTTGCCCATTCGGCTTCCACTTCCATCGCCTGTTCTTTCGTCGGGGTTTCACCCACCATCAAAAGATAATACAAGCCACCAACCATTGGTATCTTGCTGCCACGTGCTTTTGGCAGTGCCTTCAATACTTCAGGGATCGTCATCCCACGAAAACGAATTCCTTCCGCAGGGTCAACATATGAAATATCGGTCAACAGGGATTTGGTATCACGCATACCCCCAACAACTTCACCAATGGTGACAGTATCCACTACCACATCGGCATGGTCTTTGGCGAGGGCGCGCACGCGCTCCCGCCATTTGGGCAGTTGTTCAGAAATTTTCTCGTGCAAGATCATGATTGCCTCCAAATAAAAAGCGTTATGTCGTTGCGAGGAGGACTTTAGTCCAACGAAGCAATCTCCACCTTAACGAGAAGATTGCTTCGGGGAAAAAACGCCCTCGCAATGAAATTAGATACTTACCAAACTCTTCAACGCCTCGTGTGTTTCCTTCACAGCCGCAGCGGATTTTTTAAACATAGCTTTCTCTTCATCATCAAGTTTATATTCAACGATACGTTCCATGCCACTTCTGCCCAACATGACCGGTACGCCGAAGTACATATCATTCAAACCATACTCGCCATTCATGTAAGCTGCACACGGAACGATCAGATGCTTGTTTTTCAGGATCGCTTCCGCCATTTGTGCACAAGCTGCAGCCGGTGCGTAAAACGCGGAACCTGTCTTAAGTAAATTCACGATCTCACCACCACCCTTGCGCGTACGCGCTACGATCGCATCCAATTTGTCAGCTGGGAGATATTCCTTTAACGGGACCCCGGCAACATTGGAATGACGCGTGAGAGGCACCATCTCGTCTCCATGTCCTCCCAGCACGTAGCAGTCAATATTTTCAACGCTCACACCTGTTTCCATCGCGACGAAGGCACGCATGCGCGCAGAATCCAAAATGCCTGCCTGTCCGATCACGCGCTCGCGCGGCAATCCGGTCTTCTTCAGGGCGAGGTACGCCATTGTATCGAGTGGATTCGTCAAAATGATATAGATCGCGTTCGGTGAATGTTTAAGTGTTTCGGTTGCGGCAGTGCCAACAATTTCCGCATTCGTTTTCAAGAGATCATCGCGGCTCATGCCAGGCTTGCGTGCCAGGCCGGCCGTGATGATGATAATATCGGAATCATGTGTCGCGGAATAATCATTCGAGCCTGCGATGTTCACATCCTTGCCAATGATTGGCATCGCCTCCAATAAATCCAAGCCTTTCCCTTGTGGCAATCCTTCAACAACATCCACCAGCACCAGGTCGGCAAGTTCACGTTCAGCAAGCCAGTGTGCAGTGGTGGCGCCCGTCATACCCGCGCCGATGACCGAGATCTTATTCATGATTCCTCCGAAATATTTATGCAATCAATTTTATCCGATAATTTCATACGCATCAGTGCAATTTAAAAACATTTTATGGATGAAGAAAAAGCAGGACTTCCAGTTTGGAAGTCCTGCACGCTTCGCTTCGATTTTCACTCAGCGCAAGCTTTCCAGGCCTTAGCCTGATTCCGCTTCGAGGAAACGGGTGGCCTGAATGGCCGCCGCCGCACCCATCCCCGCGGACGTTACCACCTGGCGGAAGTGTGGGTCTGCCGCCTCCCCCGCAGCAAATACGCCTGGGACGTTCGTCTCCATTTTGTCATTGACCTGGATATAACCCAGATCGCTCATATCCAATTGACCTTTGAACATCTCGGTGTTGGGAGTATGACCAATAAAGATGAACAAGCCATCGGTTTCATAAATGGTCTCGTCACCTGTATTTACGTTTTTCAATTTCAAGGCTTCGAGTTTATTTGTACCGATCAGACCTGTCACAACCGTGTTAAGAATGAAATCAACCTTTGGATGCTCCTTGGCGCGATGCTGCAGGATGGGGCTGGCACGAAATTCATCGCGTCTGTGAATAATCGTTACAGAAGATGCATAGCGCGTGATGAACAGACCTTCCTCCAGCGCGCTATCTCCGCCTCCAACAATAACAACTTTCTTGTCCTTGAAGAACCAGCCATCACAGGTTGCACAATACGAAACGCCGCGCCCTGTTAATTCCACTTCGCCAGGAATACCAAGTTGGTTTGGACTCGCGCCCGTACCTACGATCAACGAATCTGCCAGATACTCTCCGCTATCTGATTCCACTTTGAACGGACGTTGGGACAGATCCACTGAATTTGCGGATGCAAACTCGGTCACCGCCCCGAAGTGCTCTGCCTGTTTTTGGAACAACTCGCCCAACTGCGCGCCGCCCACTCCTTCAGGGAATCCGGGATAGTTTTCGATAGTATAAGTCAGTGCGGCCTGCCCACCCAATTGCATACCTGTTAACACCACAGGCTGAAGTTCCGCGCGGGCGGCATACAACGCGGCTGAATATCCTGTTGGTCCTGATCCCAACACTAATACTTTTACGTGTTTTCCATTTGAAGACATACTTTATTAAGTTTCCTCGCTTGAGATATCTTTCCAGATTCAAGACAACATGTTCAAGCTGTATTTTACCGCGCCTGCGCTTAAGACTTCGATAACATTAAAATTGAGTTCAGTGCCACCTGACAATTATTCTTTAACTCTATCAATCCTGGCCCCCAGGGCACGCAGCTTTCCATCAACATCGTGATAGCCGCGCTCGATCTGACCGATATTGCGAATCGTCGATTGCCCTTTGGCTGCCAACGCGGCCAGCAATATGGACATGCCGGCGCGAATATCGGGGCTCTCCAAATTTTCGCCATAGAGCTGATTTGGTCCCTGGATCAAGCAACGATACGGATCACACAAAATGATTTTTGCACCCATGCCCACCAGCTTATCCGTGAAATACATGCGTCCTGAGAACATCCAATCATGGAACATGATCGATCCACTTGCCTGAGTCGCCACTGTGATGGCAATACTGATCAGGTCTGTTGGGAAAGCGGGCCAAACGTTCGTCTTGATCTCAGGAATTGCGCCATCCAGATCGGGAATGATCTTAAGTTCCTGGTCGGACGAAATGATCAGGTCGTCGTTATCCACCGCCCAACAGACGCCCATGCGCTCAAAGATGTGATTGATCATTTTCAGGTTTTTTGCACCTGCATTTTTAATACGCACGTTTCCGCGCGTCACTGCTGCCGCGCCTACGAAACTGATCACTTCTATATAATCGGGCCCGATCGTGTACTCACCTCCATGTAATTTTGGAACCCCATGAATATGAAGTGTATTCGAACCTATATCTTCAATGTGGGCGCCAAGCATATTTAGAAAATGACACAACTCCTGGATGTGCGGTTCGGAAGCCGCGTTATGAATTATAGAATCGCCTTTGGCAGTCACTGCCGCCATGATGGCGTTCTCTGTCGCGGTGACGCTGGCTTCATCCATGAGGAAATCTGCGCCGCGCAAGCCATCGGCCTGAAACGTAAAACCGCGCTCATATTTCACATCCACGCCCAGGGCGCGCAAAGCCAGGATATGTGTATCGAGGCGTCGGCGGCCGATCACATCTCCGCCGGGAGGAGGCAGCTTGAATTCACCAACCCGTGCTGCCATGGGACCCGCGATCAGAATGGAAGCCCGAATGCGGCGGCAAAGGTCCGGGTTCAAGTCCGCAGGCCGCAGGTCCCGCGCAGTGATTCGCCACGAAGTTGAATCCAAGTCTTCAACCTGTGCGCCCAGGCTTTCGATCAGCTCGCGCATGATGCTCACATCTTTGATCTGTGGTACATTTCTCAATATGATCGGCTGATCTGTAAGCAGGCAGGCGGCCAGCAGTGGGAGCGCAGCATTTTTGTTTCCTGCGGGGGTCACTTCTCCGTTTAATGGAGTCCCGCCTTCAATGACAAATTTTTCCATATTTATCTCCAGGGCAATATCGGCGAGATTGTCCCGCTCTCTGCTCAAAGGGGGAATGAAGAGAGCGGGATTGTAAGGCAGATTGTACGCTACGGCAAGCACATTACAGTTGACTTACATGCAGTTACATGTCAAATTTTGGGTATGTTTGGAATATAATAATGGAAATGGACGTCACCTTACTCATCCCAATTTTGCTTGGTTGGGTGAGCGGGCTGTTTGTGAACTATGCATCAGACGTTCTCCCACAAACCCGCCGCTTCAGCCAGCCCACTTGCCCTCAATGCCATACACCTTTTTCGTGGGTGGATTATCTGACGCTACACGCCTGCCGAACCTGTGGGAAGACGCGCAGTCTGCGGACCTGGCTGGTTCAGATTTTCGCGGTCGCCTCTTTTTCGTACTTTTGGCTGTTCCCGTCCAAAGCGCTAGGGATTCCCCTTGGAATGATCGTGCTGATCTATTTCGGCATCATTACCGTCATTGATCTTGAGCATCGTCTGATCCTGCATCCTACCAGTGTTGCGGGCGCGATTTTGGGGTTCATCGTTGGAACGTTTATCTACAGCAAGCGGGACGGATTGTTGCTTGGCGCAGGCTGGTCACTGCTCGGAGGCGCAATTGGGTTCGGCATTATGTTCCTGCTTTACAAGATCGGCGAACTCGTTGCACGATATCGCGCTCGCAAGATGCAAGCCGCAGGCCAGAATGACGACGAAGAAGAAGCGCTCGGCGGTGGCGACGTTTACCTGGCTGGCGTGCTGGGGTTAATGCTCGGCCTGCCCATTATCAGCGCCCTTGTGTATGGGGCCCTGCTTGGCGGCCTGGCCAGTATTATTTTGATCGCCGCACTTTTGGTGAGACGCAGATATTCCAGTGATGCCCTGATGACATTTATCCCTTATGGACCTTATTACATCATTGGCGCATCATTAATACTGTTTCGACCGTGATTTGCAAGATTGTTGGTGTGCGTTAGTACGAATGTCGCATTGGACTATACAACACGGCAATTACACTAAGAATTAGGATTAATAGAATAGGACTTTTCATATGAAATCAAAGATGTACCTTCCAAAAAAGAACAGAGCACAGGCAATGGTCGAGTTTGCCATTGCACTGCCGATCTTACTTATGCTGTTGTACGGCATTCTGGAAGCAGGGCGATTGTTGTTCCTGTATTCCACGATCGTCACTGCCAGCAGACAGGCTGTCCGTTACGGCTCTGCAACCGGCGTCGGCACTGGCGGCGTCCCGCGCTATCAGGACTGCGATGGTATTCGCGCAGCGGCCAACAAAGCAGATTTCTTAAATGCTTTTGATCATACAGGCTCTGATATTGTGATTACTTATGATAGCGGCCCAGGCACTCCACTTTTACCCTTCAGTCCGTGCGATGGATCAGTGGATACGGGCGTTAATCCATCAACTGCCAATACTACTCGCATCAATGTGGAAATTAAAGGAGATTTCTTCCCGATCGTTCCAAAACTGGTGCCGTTCATCGAACGCTCTGTAGCCAATAATGATCCGATCCTGGGAGAAAGTGCCCGCACAATTCTTGTTTCCATTTCCATTGCGGTTACTGCTCCTCCTCAAACTTGGGAGGCAAGCACCCCAACTTATACTTTTACTCCTACGAATACACCTACGAACACGCCCACCAAAACACCGACACCGACTCTGTCTCCTACACCCCTATATACCAACACGCCATCGCGCACACCAACAAGAACACTGACGCCAACCATAACCTTGTCTCCAACCATAACACGTACTCCCACGCTTACCCTTACGCCAGTCCCCAATTGTAGTAATTCCATCACAACCGGGTTTATCACGCAAAACGGCAGTACGATGCGTATGACGATCACCAATCCTTTTGGTGCATTATTGGTCAATGATGTCACTGTCACCTGGAACCACGATAAGGGTCACCTATTAGGCGGTGACAAGACACTTGCATTGATGTCTGCAAGCCTGGGAGGAGCCGTTTTCTGGACTGACGTTGTTGGTGCTCCGGGTGAAAGCCAGACTTTGGTACCCACGTCATCCACCTATGTTCCGGCTGGTACCTCCACCATCTCTTTTACTTTCCATCAATCGTATGACACTTGGGATATCCCTCCAACTGAAAGTATTTCAATTACCCTGGCTGCTCCTGGTTGTGAAGGGGTTGTCATTTTCCGTAGCCGTTAATTAGGAAAAAGAGAGAGATAACTATGAAACATATCAAAAGTGAACGCGGACAAAGCCTGGTGGAACTTGCCATCAGCATCGTCATTCTCGTCTACCTTCTCGCTGGAGCAGTAGAGTTTGGGCTGGCGTTCTTTCAATTTGTACAACTACGGGATGCAGCACAGGAGGGTGCCCTCTATGGCTCCATGAATCCCAGCGATACTGCAGGAATTACTGCACGCGTCCAGGGAGCATCGAGTTCACCTGTTGATCTAACCACCATTACTCCCGCAATTACGATTATTGGTTCAGCATGCGAAGGAAATGGAATAAAGGTGACTGTTTCCTACGATCATCAAATATTTATGCCGTTCATTCCCCAATTTATCGGCAGTTCCACTATTCCACTGAACGCGACTGTAACAGATACGATCCTTTCACCCCTGTGTCCACCATGATTTATTTTTAGAGAGAAAGACTATGAACAAACAAACCTTTTTTAAAGAGCGTGGTCAAACACTCATTGTTATTGCTTTTGCGGCTGTAGGTCTATTTGCCTTCGCAGCACTCGCAATTGACGGAGGTATTGTCTTTTCAGACCGCCGACACTCCCAAAATGCGTCTGATACCGCAGCACTGGCCGCGGCACTTGCCAGAGCACGCGCAACTGCCAACTGGGAACAGAGCGGTCTCGACCGCGCCGAAGTTAATGGATATAGCAACGCGACGGGTAGCACAGTTGAGGTGCACCTGTGCAGCGATGCGGGTGCTACATGCACAAACTTACCCGTCGGCGCTGAGGATCAATATGTTCAAGTGCGCATTACTTCCACAGTTAAATTATTCTTTGCGCGCATCATTGGGTGGCAGGAAGTAACCAACCATACAGATGCCATCGCACGGGCATCCGTCCCGGAAGTCACGCCGTGGTTTGACGGCAAGGCGCTAGTCTCTACGATGGAAGGCTGCCGGTCAGCAGGCGATCCACATGATCCATTTACAGTTGGTGGCGATGGCACTACGATCATAAATGATTCTGGCATTTTTGTGAATTCGATATGTGACCCCGCCTTTACGGATAATGGAAATACTAACTCAGTGACAACTGATGAAGGTGTTTGTGTTGTGGGTGGCGTTCCGGGTCAAGACGGTCTTCCGGGCAGTGTGAATGGCATCAATCCTCCACCTGATGGCAATTGCGGGTCACAAATTGATCCCGATAAATATCAATTGCCCAATCCTGTTTGTTCTCAAGCCGGGTCAATTACAGGCTCCGGCAGTAATTACGAAGCCTGGCCAGGTTATTTTCCTACTTCTGGTAACCAGACATTCCCCAACGTTAGCCCATCAGGCACATTGAAACTACACAAGGGCATCTATTGTCTCAACAAA
>JAXIPJ010000048.1:0-5780 GCA_045402985.1 Anaerolineales bacterium | reverse complement strand
GCGTTCCGTTTGGAATGCCGTAATCGATTCCATTATGCCCGGCATAGCCCCATTTTTTATAGAACTCGGGGTTCTCGCCGAATAACTGTGTAATGGGACCATTGACTGGGACGATCAATTTGATTGCCATGGTTAACTCCTATGCTGCCTGGGTGATATTCTGTAAGTATAATGACAATTCATTGGAATGACAATCACTTTAATTTATACGCTGCGATGCCAAATGCAATCGCCACATTGAAAGACTTCTTGCTGCCCTGCATTGGGATATGAAATATGGTGTCAGAAAGGTTAAGCAGGCCAGGGTCAATGCCTGTCACTTCATTGCCCACGATCAAGATAATCGGCAGTGAGAATTGCGAATTAGCATTTTTGGAAAGAGGCACAGCACGTTCGTGTTCCTCCAATGCCCAAACCTGCCAACCCTCTTTCTTTAGACCTCTAACCAGTTTTACCGCGTCCTTATGATAAGACCATCGAACAGTATTCTCCGCGCCCAGCGAAGTCTTCGTCACCGCTTCACTGTTGGGGGTGGGCGTGATGCCGCATAGATACGCGTGCGCGAATCCGAAGCCGTCCGCGCTGCGGAAGATCGAGCCAACGTTCCACGCCGAACGAATGTTATCCAGCAGTACCGCGAACTCCCTCTTCGGCTCGGCAGAGGCGTTAGGGGTGAGGGAACGCTCGGGTCCAGGATCCGGCTTCCGTCGGATTCGAAGCGTGATGCGCGTCTCCCCCAAACAGGCGGGACAGCGAGTCCCAAAAGTGTTTGTTTGCGTGTGCGGGTATCGCAATCCACAGGCTGGGCATGTGCGTATTTGATGAGACTCTGGCTGCATGGGATTATTATACATGCTACAATTAGAGGCGATTATTTGAGGAGAAATGCATCGCGTTGTTCCCGAACTTATCATAGAAAACTATCGCCTGGGCCGCGACAGCGGGGAATTTCCTGCGGTGGTGATATTTTTGGATTTATCTGGCTTCTCTACAATGACAGATACTCTCATGCAGCATGGTCAGCATGGTGCCGAGGTGCTGGCGGGGTTGATGCATGGTGTCTTCGATCCTCTTGTTGAAAGCATATTTGCTTATGGTGGAAAAATTATCAGTTTCGCTGGTGATGGCATCATGGCGCTCTTCCCGGTTGAATCGGATGCAAGATCCACTGCATTGATCGCGCTGGCCTCCGCTTCGGAGATCCAACAGCGGCTTGGTGAAAACCCAGGCCGTCAAACGGTTTACGGAAAATTTCGATTCTCTGTGAAGATCGGCCTCGCCATCGGAACGGTTGCCTGGGGCATCCTGCGCTCGGAGGATCATGAAACTGCCACCTACTATTTTCGTGGAACTCCGGTGGATGAATCGGCTGAAGCGGAACATCACGCCAGCGCGGGGGAGATCATCATTACGGATGGAATGAGCGAACTTTTGAAGGATGCGATCCGGACGCGGCCGCTCGGTTCCTTCCGCCGATTTGGCAGGTTCCGTGTCGAAATGCCGATTGCCATTCCTACCGTTTTTCAACCAGTGGACGTGGAAACAGCTCGTGTGTTCATGCCCGAAAAGATCATCGTGCAGGATTTGCGGGGCGAGTTCAGGCAGATCGTCAATTTATTCATGCGTTTTCCCGACCTGCCAAATGAAAAATTAATTGAATTCTTCCATATTGTTTTTGAGTTGCAAAAAAAATATGGCGGCCTGCTTAACAGGCTGGATTTCGGCGACAAGGGTTGCAATATGCTGATGCTGTGGGGCGCGCCGGTGGCTTATGAAAACGATATTACTCGCGCATTGAATTTTATTCTGGACCTGCGATCCAGAGTCGATTTCGCCATCACGACCGGCCTCACCTATTACATCGCGCACGCGGGTTATCTGGGCAGCGCGATGTGTGAGGATTACACCTGTTATGGCTGGGGTGTAAACCTTGCCTCCCGTTTTATGATGTCCGCGCCGCCGGACCAGATCTGGGTGGATGACCGCATCGCGCGCCGGGTATCCACGCGCTTCGATATCGAACATGTTGGCACACAACGCTTCAAAGGGTTTTCTGCCGAGCAGAGAGTTAACCTGCTGAAGGGTCACAAGCGCGAAGCTGAGCTGATCTATCAAGGCGAGCTAATCGGGCGCGAGCAGGAACTCAGCCAACTCGAAAATTTCGCTGAACCACTGTGGGATGGGAACTTCGCCGGATCGCTGCTTGTGCTGGGAGATGCGGGTATCGGGAAGGGCAGGCTGGTGCATGAATTTCGGTCATCTAAATTATTTGAGAAACACCAGGCGCTTTGGGCGCTTTGTCAATCTGATCAGATCCTGCGTCAATCGTTCAACCCGATCAGCGGATGGTTGTTGCGCTATTTTGGGCTTTCATCTGCCAACAACCCTTCCGAACGCAGACAGCTCTTCGATTCGAAGCTGGATGAACTGATAGCAGCGACTCACAACTCCCCGCTCGCGCAGGAATTGGATCGTCTCCGTTCTGTGCTGGGTGCCCTCGTGGACTTGCACTGGACCGAGTCGCATTACGAACAACTCGATGCAGAAGGACGCTATAACAGCACACTGCTCGTACTGATCGCACTCATCAAGGCGGAGAGTCTACGACAACCATTGATTTTGTTTCTTGAAGATGTGCAGTTCATTGATGAAGACACGCTGAATTTTCTACCGCGTCTGAAGCGCGCCATCCTGGCCGGGCAGGAGACGTATCCCATCGCGATCATTGCCACATGCAGAAAACACACAAATAATCCTGTGCTCAGCAGCGTGATGGATGTGCATGTTGAGCTGGCGGGTCTTTCATTGGAAGGTGTTGCCCGCCTGACCGAGATATTATTGGGTGGTGTTCCCGCGGTTGAGTTGGTGAAACTCGTGACGGAACGCTCAGAGGGCAACCCGTATTTTGTTGAACAGATCATCCGTTACCTTCAGGAAGAGAATTTCATCGAAATGAGTCAGGTGGGCTGGAATAAGGTTAAACGGACGCGCGATTTCTTCCTGCCTGGTGATATACGTGCAGTACTGGTTGCGCGACTCGATCAACTTACACAGGAGGTCAAGGACGTGGTGCAGACCGCCTCCGTGCTTGGCCGTGAGTTTGCGCTTTCAGTGCTGGCACAAATGACAAATGAAGCGGATCATATCGAGCGCATTGCGACAGATGCAGAACAGTCCGAGATTTGGGCGCGCAAGAGCGAGGATCATTATGTGTTCACCCACGGGTTGCTCCGGGATGCGGCCTATACCATGCAGATGCGCGCCCGCAGACAGGAACTGCACAAGCTGGCCGTGGATGCCCTCGAAAAAATATTTGCGGATGAACTCAAATTACATTTTGCCGAACTGGCATATCATGCCGAGCGTGCAGAGTTGCCTCATAAGACGCAGTATTATTATTGGCTGGCTGGCGGTTCATCTGCGGATGCGTATCGTAATATTCAGGCAATTGATTATTTCACGCGTGCACTGGCATTTACATTGTTTGACGATCTGGCGTCTCAATTCGATCTTTTGGCAGAACGCATCACGCTTTATCATCGCGTGGGCGATCGTGTATCCCAGGCCCGTGACCTGGATTCACTGGAGAAATTAGCGCGCCAGCTTGGCGACAAAAGATGCATGGCCAGGGCAGAGATGCTCTACACACAATACTATTTTGCAATTGGCGAGTACCTCTCCATTGTGGAACATGCCACGCGCGTCATGGACTTGAGAAAGCCCGTCGAAGATGTGGAAGTTTCGCTGGATACCTACGTGGTCTGGTCGCTGGGCCTGTTGCGTCTTGGTAAATTAGACTCCGCCATGCAGGTTGCGCAGGATGGTTTGCAACTTGCGCAAGCTACGGCCCAGCGTCTAAAGGAGGGAAATATTTTCAACTCCATGGGCTTGATCGCGCTCGAGCAAAAGAATCCCACCGCCAGCCAGGGATATTTACAGCAGGCATTATCCATCGCGCAGGAAGTGGGCGATCGCAACCTGGAAGCAAAGTGCCTGAACAATCTGGGGAATACCGCCGGCTTCATCAATTATGACTATGCTGCCGCGCGCAAGTATTATGAGCAGGCCTATGCCATCGTCCATGAGCGCGGGGATCGTTCATCCGAAGGGATCGCCATGGGAAACCTCGGCTGGGCGGCAGGTATGCAGGGCGACCTGCCTGCCGCGCGCACGTATCATGAACTTGCTCTGATCATCGCCCGAGAAGTTGGGAATGTTTATCAGGAAACCTACACCCTGATCAATCTCAGCGCGGTGACAGGTATACAGCAGGACGCGCAAGCCTCGCTGGCATATGCTCAAGAGTCGGCGGAATTATCCCGCAAGAATGGTGAGCGATCCGGGCAGGCCTGGGCCTTGTTATATTTGGGTTATGGATTTTTAATGCTTGGGGACCTTGAAGAAGCTGAGGCCGCTTTTCAAGAATCCATCCAGATCCGGTTTGAACTGGGCCAACCAGCCCTTCTAATGGAACCGGTCGCTGGCCTCATCCAGATCCGTTTGCTGAAAAATGATGGGGCCTCTGCGCAGGTGGAGGCAGAGAGGATACTTTCACATATGGCAAATGGAGGCACTCTCGAAGGGACTGAAGAGCCGCTTCGAATTTACTTCACCTGCTATTCAGCATTGCGCCAAAACCTGGATGCGCGCGCAGACGATCTTCTCAACCGCGCCTACTCTCAGCTTGCAGAGCAAATCTCCAGGATCAGCGACGATGAGGCACGCCGCATGTATGTGGAAAACGTTCCCTGGCGGCGTGCCATTCAACAAGCCTGGCAGGAATACCAACGGGATTGATTTTCTGCTAGCCCATACCAATGGGCGGATCGTCCACCGTCAGTGTGGCTTTTACCCGTTTCTTGTTTCCCTTATTGTCAGCATCAGAATATGGCACCTGATGAGCCGTACCGTTCAAGTAGTAATAAAGATTTCCCGAATCAGGCCGATCAAACGTGACTGTATACGCTGGTACCGGCTCATCTGCTTCATTTTTTTTCTTTATCGTGAACGATGCAAACCAATCATACTTCGGGTAAGCATTCTCAGCACTGCGTAATTTCTCAACGTCAGTGAAAACTTCGTACTTGTCTGAGTTGATGCCCTCCAGGTCAGTATCTTTTGAACCACCAAGTGCGTATTTGCCCTTATCAGAATCCACCTTTGCCATGAAAGCCTCCTCTTTTTGATGCGGGTTTGATGGCGAGAATTATAGTCCACATTGATTTTTTTGACATGCTAAATGCATATACTCTTCAACAAACCCTTTGGTGTCCTGTCGCAGTTTACAGATGAAGGCACGGGGCATCCCACTCTCAAGCAATATATCAACATCCCGAATGTATACGCGGCTGGGCGCCTGGATCGCGACAGTGAAGGATTATTATTGCTCACTAATGACGGTGCGCTCATCAAACGCCTCACCGACCCAAAGCACCACATCGACGAATAAAATCCAGTTTTGGTGTTATCACTACCAATACTCGCCGCTAGTTTCTATTTCGTCGATGAGCAGCAGACTCTTAGTTAGAGTTTCTAATAATGTCATTTAGCAAGCTATACAATCCATAGGCGGTAAGAGTGACAGCAGCCAAAAGTTGGCTGCTTCCCAACGAAGTAATCTTTCTTTGTTCGGCGCCAGGGAATCTAATGTACCAACGAACGCACGGATGGGCCTTTCCAGGCTTTGTGCGAGGCGTTAATCGACACCATCAAAAATAATCTTTGCGTTCTCAATCTTCTCGCGTACTTTATCATTTTTAATTTGCTCGATAACAGTCCCC
>JAXIPJ010000280.1:0-14088 GCA_045402985.1 Anaerolineales bacterium | reverse complement strand
CACCGGGATAATGCACCCGAACCCCGGAAACCCCGACACCGAACAGCCGGGGCAGGGTACGCCGGAGCTGGCGTGGTGGGACTCGCCGCGTTTTCACCTGTGCCTCCCGACAGAGCATCGGGACTACGTGCGGCAAGGCCGTTTCGCCCCGTCGGGCTCACGGCCCAAACGGGGTGCAGGCAGGCAGTTTTCTTGACTTGAAGCTGGTTCCGTCAAAACGGCGGCGTCTCGTCCGCCTGGTTGTCGAGCCTGTCGAGACACACCAGCCCTCATCAGGGTGCTCCGCAACGGGTATCCCGTGAAGATCACACGGGACGGGCCGCAAGCCGTTGGGCGGCCCCACACGGGTATCAACTTCATTAGGAGAAAAACATCATGACACTAGTTCATTACCTTACCTTGCTGCGTGGCATCAATGTCGGTGGAAGCAACAGCATCAAAATGACCGATCTGAAAGAGTGTTTTGAGAACATCGGTGGTGCAGATGTCAAGACATATATTCAAAGCGGCAATGTCATGTTTCGATCCGAGGAAAGAGACGCAGCCCGACTCGTGAGCAAAATAGAACGAGCGCTGTCCGCGCGCTTTGCGTACACGTCACGCGTGGTCGTGCTCACCCATAAACAACTGACGCATATCGTCGAGCACGCTCCTGATGGGTTTGGCACAGAACCGGACACATACCGCTACCACGTCATATTTCTGAAAAAGCCGCTGACTGCGACCGAGACCATGAAAAGTGTCAGCCTCAAACCGGGTGTCGATACTGCCCATAAAGGACAGGGGGTGCTCTATTTCTCGCTGTTGATCAGCAAAGCGACGCAAAGCCATATATCGAGGATAAGCACCCTTCCCATATATCAGCATATGACCATCCGCAATTGGAACACCACCACCAAATTGCTCGCGCTGATGGATAAGGCATGAACACAATGATGTTAAAACGCGGTCGGGGCGCCCACCCCAGACTGCCGGGCCATCATCTCTATAGTCTGAGTCGTTTATCGCCGCCCAACACAGCCCCTTCGGGAATGCTACGCGACGTGCGCCCGAACCCCGCAAGAGCAGCGAGGCTACACTTGCACCGCACTGCGTTTGGTGCAGTGCAGGTGTGGTGGTGGGAGTCGCCGCGTTTTGAGGCAGTTTTTCTGGCTTGAAGCTGGTTCCAGTAAAATCGCGTTGTCTCGTCCCGCCCATGCTTCGCAACGGGTACCCCATGAAGAGCGCATAGGGCGGGCCGCAAGCCGTTAGGCGGCTAAGAGTACTAGAATAATTGACAGGCCGCGATAGTGTTGCTGAGAATGACCATGAAGGCGAACTCAATGAACACACTTATGACGGCGAATCTTGCACCTGAACACTTATAGGAATTGGATGAATGCCTGAATCGATAATTCACACCGAACAACTTTGCCGCTCGTTTGGAACCATTAAGGCGGTTGATGGCCTGTCAATGGATGTACCGGCCGGGATTGTTTTTGGGTTTCTTGGGCCAAACGGTGCGGGGAAAACTACCACGATCCATCTTCTCCTGGGTCTATTGGAACCAACCCAAGGCAAGGCCAGGGTGATGGGTTTTGATACACGTTCACAAGCTGATGAAATTCGTAATAGAAGCGGGGCGCTGCTCGAGTTTTCAGGTCTATATGAACGCTTGAGCGCACAAGACAATCTCGACCTGTACGGGCGCATCTACCGCATGCCAGGACCCGAACGGAAAGCACGCGCCAAAGAACTGCTTACGCATCTGGAACTTTGGGACCGTCGCAAGGAGAAGGTGGGCAACTGGAGTCGGGGAATGAAACAAAAAATTGCCATCGCCCGAGCACTCTTTCATCACCCACCCTTGGTTTTCCTGGATGAGCCAACCGCCGGTCTAGACCCGATAGCGGCCGCGGCTTTGCATGCAGACCTGACCAGCCTGGTCGCTAATGAAGGCGTCACCGTTTTCCTCAATACGCATAATCTTGCAGAAGCCGAAAAACTATGCGACCAAGTTGGCGTCATCCGAAATGGAAAACTTATTGCGCTCGGCAACCCGGACGAATTACGTTTAAGAAAGGGCGGACACAAGGTTGAGATCATTGGACAAGGTTTCAATGAAAAGACCCTAACCTTACTTCGGGCCCGTCCAGAAGTAAAACGGGTTGAAATTCAAAATGGCCGCCTGATCATTGAGCTTAATGGTGAGAACAAAATAGGTCCCTTAGTAACTCTGATTGTCCAGTCTGGAGCAGAAATAGAGGATATCTCCAGGGGAGGAGAGAGTCTGGAGGATCTATTTTTGATGTTGATGCAGGAGGAAAATCAATGAATGATTTGCGGACGATGATTTGGAAAGAATGGAAGGATTTTCTCTTTTCAGGTGGCCGCTCTGATTTACTACGGCCTCTGCTGAATATCGCTGTATTGGGGATTATCTTGCCCTTGTCCTTTAGCCAGCGCTGGATCAACCTCGACTCGGCGCCCGTGCTAATTGTCCTTTTTACCCCATTTATGTTTGTCACCCTTATTATTAGCGACGCCATCGCCGGGGAGCGCGAGCGCCATACCCTGGAAACCTTGCTCGCCAGCCGCATCTCCGATCGAGCGATTCTGTTGAGCAAGGTGCTGGTAACAGTTGGATATAACTGGGTGATGACGCTATTTTGCTTGCTGCTTGGAGACGTGGTAGTCAACTTATCCCAAAAGCTGGGGCAATGGGAATTTTATAAACCCATCAGCCTCTTTGCGGTAGTGCTTATTTTGTGCTTCCTCACCACTCTCCTTGCCGCCAGCGGTGGAGTACTGATCTCGCTGAAATCTGCTACCGTACGCCAGGCATCTCAAACGATGCTCCTGGGCCTGATAATACTTGGCTTGGCAATCTCCATGATCGTCCGGCTTCTTCCGCCTGAGTTGACCGCCTCGTTGACCACACGCCAAGTGGTGTTGATAATCATGCTCGTTCTGGTTGTACTTGACGCGATTTTATTGGTCGCCTCACTGCTTAGTTTTAAACGTTCGCGCCTGATCCTGAGTTAACCCAGTCCGTCATCAAGTTCGGGCATATTTCACGTGAGCCTAAGCAGTTATGAGATTTTGCGAACTGTCAAAATGCTATTTGCTTATGATCTGGGCGAAGCCGCAGAAAGCGTGCGGGCCAGGCCGCAAGCCGTCCGGCCTTTTTTGTAGCTCGTCCTTGCTTCTTTCTCCCACTCAACTCGAGAAATTCAAACTAAAGGGTTAGCATGCATGAACACCACTGGATCAAAACTCTCTGCACAGGAAATCCTCACCTCTGAAATTTCCCCACCCCTGCACATCCCCCATGCCCGTAATCAGGTTTGGGAAAATTGGGGCAGGACGGCTCGCTGCCAGCCGGAGTTCTCTTTTTATCCACAACATGTGGACGACCTGATTCAAATCGTCAATTTTGCGCGCGCACAGGGGCTGAAAATTCGCGTAGCTGCGACGGGGCATTCGTGGTCTGACCTGGTCACAACCGATGGGGTTTTGGTCTATGTCCATCAGTTGAACAAAGTAACCATGGATCTTTCGGATGATGCGCGTCCAAAGGTCGTGATAGAAAGCGGCGCGACAGTGAAAGAAGTCAACGATGTCTTGGAAGAGCAGGGTTACACTTTACCGCTAAACGTCGTTTTGGAGAGCGTGCGTTTTGGTGGGCTGATCGCCACGGGCAGTCATGGCTCGGGCTGGAATAACCCCACACTCTCCGATCTCGTCCATGCCATTGAGGTTGTCACTGCCTCAGGGGAGATACGCAAATTCGAAGCAGGGGCAGATAGCGACGATATCATGAACGCCGCCCGCTTGAATCTTGGCATGTTCGGAATTATGTTTCGCATCACCATGAACGTCCAAAAGAGTTGGATCGTGCACGCGCGGGACGAACGTCTGCCGATTAATCATGTCTTCGGGGATCTTAGGCATCTCGCGCGCACACAGGATAATTTCGACCTCTTCTGGTGGCCCTTCAGCAATGAGTTCTGGGTGAAGACCTGGAAACGGATTCCCTATACTCCCATCACCGCCAAGCCGCGCCGCAGCCGGGCAGACAAATTGATATCGGACGTCGGTTCGCGCGTTCATAACGGGCTGATCAATCTCTCTCAAAAATACCCACGCCTGACGCCACCTCTCTCGAGGTTCACGTTCAAACTGACGCCATCCAAAGGGAACAAGGTCGTGGACATCGTCGAAGCCATCCATTACCGACGCGCCATCGAATATACAAAGATGGGATGTGTGGAGGTGGCGTTCAAGGTTGACTCATATTTCGAGAATGTGAAATGGGCGATCAAGCAGGCGTTCACGCGGGTGAGAACGTACGCCCGGCGCGGTCAGTATCCGCTGAACGTCGTCATGAATGTGCGCTTCATCAACAACAGCAACTGTTGGCTCTCACCCGCTTTTGGCGAGGGGCACACTTGCTACATTGAGATCCTCAGCCGGGCAAAGCCAGCGGACTGGAAATATTTTTCCGGTCAGGTTGCCCAGGATTGGCTCACCCTACCGCAGGCGCGTCCACATTGGGCGAAGGAGTTTCAACATATTCCGGGCATTACACAATATCTAAAAACCAATTTAGCTGAAAACATTGCACGTTTTAATCAGATCAAGAATCAACTGCAAGTGGATCCGGAAAACATGTTCGTCAACCACACCCTCGAGGAGATCTTTCTGAAATGAAAAACGCTGCCCGCCTCATGACGCTGGCCTGCGTCGGTCAGATTCTCGGGTATGCCTACGCCTTGCCCGGACACATCGGCGAATCGACCTGGTCAGACCATGCTCAATTTCATCTCTTCCTCTCATGGATTTGGATTGTCGGCCTTGATATTGCAATTATCGCTCTCGCCTGGGGTCCGCTGCAAAAACGAGAGTGGAGCAGTTTTTGGCTTTTGCTCGTTTTATTCATTTCAGCACAGGGAGGTCATTTCATCGCCTCGCTGGTCGTGCCCGCCGGTCGCCCTTCCGAGCCCTGGTATGACTCTGCCTTAGGCGCGGTAGCATTGATCTTCGCCATCGGCCTTGGAATGGCCCGGAAGGCACTTTCCAACCCCAACTCAGCATAGTGTCATAAGGAAGCCACAGCGTATATTGAGGGGCGTATAATGTGGGATATAGTTTGTTAAATAGAATACACGGAGATATTTTAAAGAATAGTTCCGTATATAACCTATTTTGGTCAATTGGATATTAGTGACCCATTGGGAGTTTGTTGGCGAAGTCTTCAGATATAGAGACCGAGTGGGATTATACTGCCAGGCACAAGCAATCTGGAGGAAGCGAAAATGTTAAAACCGAGCTTTCAGTCTGGAATCCCTGAGGAAACGATCAAGGTAGCCAAAGCCGCCTTCCCGAATGGAAATATGTATGTGAGTCTGCGAGATACGCTGGGACCGATCTTTGAAGATGAAATCTTCCAGGATCTTTATCCGAGCTTGGGACAACCCGCAGAAAGTCCGGGACGCCTGGCACTCATCACGGTGATGCAATACGTGGAAAATCTATCGGACCGACAGGCAGCCGAGGCGGTGCGAAGCCGGATCGACTGGAAATACATGCTGGGGCTGAGCCTGGAAGATCCGGGGTTCGACTATTCGGTCTTGAGTGAGTTTCGGGGACGTTTGTTGGACGGAGGAGCGGAAACTCTGCTGTTGGAAACGTTGTTGGAGCGTTGTGAGGGGTTGGGATTATTGAAAGGGAAGAAGAAACAGCGCACAGATTCCACCCATGTTCTGGCTGGCGTGCGAGCACTGAGTTTGTTGGAACTGGTGGGCGAGACGATGCGACGCGTGTTGGATGAAGCTGCTCGGTTGGCTCCGGAGTGGCTGCGCCAACATATGAAGGTGGAGTGGAGCAAGCGTTATGAGCACCGGTTTGAGGGGTATCACTTGCCCAGCAGCCAGACCAAACGAGAAGAACTGGCGGTCGTGATTGGCGAGGATGGGTTTTATTTACTCCAGGCCATTCATGCCGAGACCTGTCCTCCAGAGCTAAAAACGTCGCCAAAAGTGGAGGTGTTGCAAAGGATCTGGATCCAACAATATTACTGGTGTGAAGGAAAGGTTTACTGGCGAACCAAGGAGAAATGGGGACAGCCTCCGGCCGGGAAAATGATCGCGTCTCCTGATGATCGGGAGGCACATTATGCAGTGAAACGCAGTCTGGAATGGACAGGCTACAAAGTCCATTTCACCGAGACCTGCCAGGAGGAATATCCTCGTCTCATTACCCAGGTGGAAACGACACCCGCTACGATTCATGATAGCAAAGTGACCACCCGGATCCAGGATGTTTTAGCTGCCAAAGGGCGGTTACCGGAAACTCACCTGGTGGATGAAGGCTATCTGGAAATGGATCTGCTGGTGGCGAGCCACCACAGAGGGATTGATCTAGTGGGTCCCATTCCCGCCAGCAAAACCTGGCAAGACCGCGTCGAAGGTGCTTTCGACCACACACAATTTCATATTGACTGGCAAAACCAACAGATTACCTGTCCCACGGGAAAAACCAGCATCCATAGTTATGCAAGCAGAACTGCTCGTGGTACGTCCAACTTTACCTTTCTCTTTGACAAAAAAGACTGCCAACCTTGTCCCGTTCGCAACCGTTGTTCACGAGCCAAGAAGGCGGGGCGCGTCATGACCCTCTATCCGCAGGAACAATATGAAGCGCAACAAGAAGCCCGAAAAAGGCAACAGACCGAAGAGTTTAAAAAGCTCTATGCCCAACGAGCGGGAATTGAAAGCACGATCTCGCAAGGAGTCCGACGTACAGGGCTGCGGTCTGCCAGATACATCGGCCTGGCGCGCATCCATTTGCAGCACACCGCTTCTGCTGCTGCTATTAATCTTGCCAGGTTGTTTGAATGGTTACGGGGTGAGCGTCCAAAAGATCCTTGGGTATCCCCTTTCATGACCCTCGCTCTCCAAACATGACTTCGCCAACAAACTCCCGCCGGGTCACTAATATCCAAACAATCTAAGTGGTATTTAGGGAGTAAGTTCTGCTTTGGATATTATATTTAGGATGAAAGCCCAAATCTTAGGAATAACGTATAAAAGACAAGTTAGAACAAGTACGGTACTGACGCCAACAATAGTGCGGGCTTTAAGTGAAGTGCTGAAATCAAAGATAGCGCGAATTCTGCTACGGTATTTTTCACTATCTGTCATCATTGCGTTCCAATCGCTTTTAATAAACTCTTTTAGGCAGAATTATACGCCTATATCAATCACGACGGCGATTTGCATTGAATGCTTACGCGTTTCCCAATCTCGTACTTGACGCTCCTCCCTCCAACCGCTATAATCTGCCCGCTCGATTAGAAAAATTGTAGGAGCGGAGAATTGCTCCGCCCTTACACAAGTAATTAAGGAGAAAGTCAATGCCCCCACATCCAAAACGCAAGCACTCGAAGAGCCGCCGCGATAACCGTCGCGCGCACGATGCGTTGGTGCCACGCAACCTCACCAGCTGCTCGAACTGCGGGTCCATGCGCCTGCCGCACACCGTCTGTGCCAATTGCGGTTTTTACGAAGGCCGCGAAGTTGTCGAAATAAAGAAAGAAAAGAAAAAGGAATCGTAGTAGGGGCGAGGCGCAAAGCGTCTCGCTCTGGTGCGATCACCAACCTCAAAACGAGTCGTGACGAACACGACCCGTTTGTGTTTTAATAGCAAATCATCGCGCTGAGCGGAGCTGCGAAGCAGCGTAGACGAAGCGCAGCCTTTCATACGAAGACTCGCTTCGTCTGCGTTCGGACGGAAGGCGCGTCCTCACTCCGCTCAGCGCGAGTGATTGAGGAGTGATTATGAATTTAGATCCACAAACGACAGCATTCATTTTTCCCGGGCAGGGTTCGCAGGCAGTGGGTATGGGCAGCGAGCTCGCCATGCAATTCGCAATTGCAAAAGAGATATTTGACGAAGCAGACTCCACTCTTGGCTTTTCTCTCTCAAAATTAATATGGGATGGACCGGACACTGAATTGAATGAAACGGTCAACACACAGCCTGCTTTGTACGTCCATTCAATTGCCGCATGGAGGGCGTTCACGCGGCTTTACCCGGGCTTCAAGCCAGTTGCTGTTGCCGGGCATTCGCTCGGCGAATTATCTGCTCTGACTGCATCTGGCGCGTTACCCTTTTCTGATGGACTCAAACTCGTACGCACACGCGGTGAACTGATGAAGCGCGCCGGCGAACTCAACCCTGGCGGCATGGCAGCCATCCTGGGTGTGGATATTCCCACACTCGACCAGGTCTGTGCGGAGGCCAGCACCGCGGATGAAATTGTACAAGTGGCAAATGATAACTGTCCGGGTCAGGTTGTCATATCGGGTCATAAATCTGCATTGGAACGCGCCATGGCTGGTGCAAAAGCCGCCGGTGCCAAGCGCGCGCTGCCATTGCCCGTCAGCATCGCCGCCCATTCACCGTTAATGGACTCGATCCAAAGCGACTGGAACGCGGCAGTGGATGCCTGCGCCATGAGCGATCCGTCCATCCCGGTCATCAGCAATGTGCATGCCAAAGCCATGACCGTCGCGGACGAATTGCGCGCGGATATCAAGGCGCAGATGCAGTCACGCGTGCGCTGGACTGAGTCAGTGCAAATGATGCTGGGAAGCGGGATCCAAACCTACGTCGAAGTGGGAAGCGGGGAGGTGCTGTTGGGTCTGATCAAGCGAATCGATCCATCCGCTATTCGGGTAGCGTTGGGGAATCCAAAAGATTTCGCGGCATTGAACGAATAATCGGCTATACTTTCCGCCATGGTTGACATTAACTCTCGTGTTCAACGTGTGATCGAAGAAATGCTGGGCAATGAGGCCCTGTTGGAAATGCTTGAAACAGAGGCCGCATCTGAAATGCTTAATTGGGGGACTGCAATGGCAACTTCGCTTGTAAAAAAGACAAGTGATTTGGATGATTTTGCTGCGAATTTGGCGATATTGCCGCGCTTGAAAGCAGTACGACAATCAATGCGTTCCATTGGGAATTGGGCGGTGGGAAAATACATTGACCCGGAAAGCCGGGTTGAACTGCGCGATAAGATGCTTGAAAGATTCCGAGTCATCTTTGGGGAAAATGCGCGGTTGCCATCCATCGAACAGTTGGATGAATTATTGAATCAAGTAGATAATAAAAATAACACTCCGTATCAACTCATTTTGAAACTAAAACAATTACTCGAGCAAGCAGTTAAGGAGAATTAATGCCGAAGAAACGTCGAAGTTCAAGGAAGAATGGCTCCGTAACTTTACTTGGGCTGGTCATTATATTAATATTAGGTATTTATTATGCGCTGACAGGTAACGACCCGGGCGGTGTAATTGATTCTGAGAATGGAACACCTACAGTGGTATCGGCGACGAGTACATCACCAGTTATAGGTGTCCCTTCTGCGGTGAATGCCAGCGGCGCATGGTGGGAGGTCTACTTTACTGACCCACTGAACGTGAATAATCCCGAAGATTGGCAGGGTTCCATTGAAGGCAGATTGATCGAGAAGATCAATGCCGCACAAACCAGCATTCATATTGTTTCCTTTGAGTTTGATCTTACGCCGGTTTCCGAAGCGTTGATCGCGGCCAAAAAGCGCGGTGTGGATGTGCGTTGGGTGACGGATGATGAGTTCGGCATCGAATCGGATGAAGAGCCGGGTCACGGTCAATTTGCGCTGATGGAGGCTGCTGGCATTGAGGTCCGTGCAGATACCCGCTCCGCCTTGATGCACAATAAGTTTTGGATTTTTGATAATGAGCTGGTTTGGACAGGTTCAACGAATATCACAGAGAATGGGATCTTCAAGCAGGATAATAATACGATCGTCATCCAATCGCCTGAACTGGCTGCGATCTATGAACGCGAGTTCCAGGAGATGTGGGATGGGCAATTTGGGCCGACATCGACGTCACAGCTGGCGGAGCAATCCACGAATGTCGATGGCTCGCTGATCAAGGTCATCTTTACGTCGGAAGACCCTGCCATTGAAGATGCGATCATTCCTGTCATTAATTCTGCGACCACGACCATTCGCTTTCTAGCTTTTAGTTTTACCGATTTTCCACTGGCAGATGCGATGATCAAACGCTCGCAGAATGGAGTTAACGTGGCGGGCGTCTTCGACAAAACACAAAGTGGCGGGCAGGGCGCGGAGATTGGAACTTTGCTTTGTGCACAAGTGCCTGTGCGTCAGGATGGAAATCCACAATTTATGCACAACAAGACCATTGTGGTGGACGAGCGCTATGTGATCACAGGTTCTCTGAATTATTCCACCAGCGCTGAAACGAGCAACGATGAGAACGTGATCATCATCGATAACCCCGATATTGCGAAACTTTACATGCAGGATTTTGAAAGAGTTTGGGCATTGGCAACTGACCCTGAGCCCGGTAAGTTTCCATGCCAGTAGTATAATTTTCAGTATGATTGCTACGTGTGACACTTCGATTGTCAGCGCCGCTTTGGGTGGCTAGACAAACCTATGTGCTGGAAAAGCTCTATTCCCGTGGAGACCACAGACAATGAACAATATTTTTGAAACCAAAACCCCAACAGAATCGTTTGCTCAGACACGTAGAGCCGAATATGATCTATCGAATCAGGGAATTGGAGATGTGCGGCTTGCTTATTGGAATTTGCCCATTGAAGCACTTTACGAAGAAGCAGTCTTTCGCGGGGAGGGTATCACATCTGTAGGTGGGCCGTTCGTTGCGAATACTGGCAAACATACAGCGCGTTCGGCAAGTGACAAGTTCGTGGTGCGTCATTTAGATTCAGAGAATAATATTTGGTGGGGTATCTATAATCGTCCGTTCGAGGGTAAAAAGTTCGATGGATTATATGACCGTATGACTGAGTATTTACAAGGTAAGGACGTGTTCGTGCAGGATGTATACGCCGGCGCAGATGAGAATTATCGCCTGTCGGCGCGCTTTATAACCGAGCAGGCCTGGCAGAGCATGTTCATTCGCAACATGTTCATCCTACCGGGATCTCTGGATGAATATAAAAACTTTATCCCTGAGATTACGATCGTGGCCGCGCCCGGTTTCAAGGCAGATCCATCCCGTGATGGCACAAAAAGCGAAACATTTATTATTCTGAATTTTGAGAGAAAATTGGCCATCATCGGCAATACCGCCTATGCCGGTGAGACTAAGAAAACCGTATTTACATTGTTGAATTATTTGTTGCCGCTTGAAGGTGTGCTCTCCATGCACTGTTCGGCAAATGTCAACCCTGAGGACAAGCATGATGTGGCTTTATTTTTCGGTCTGAGCGGGACAGGCAAAACGACTCTTTCCGCGGACCCGACACGTCGACTGATTGGCGACGACGAACATGGCTGGAGCGACGACGGTGTCTTCAACTTCGAAGGCGGATGCTACGCCAAAGTGATCGGCCTGTCTGAATCAGCAGAGCCGCAAATTTATGGGACGACAAAAAGGTTTGGGACAATTCTTGAGAACGTCACAATCGACCCTGTTACCCGTGAAATTGACCTGAACGACGACTCGATCACGGAAAACACGCGCGCGTCCTACCCGTTGGAGTTTATCGCCAACGCTGTGCCTGAGAAGAAAGCAGGGCATCCCAAGAACATCATTCTGTTAACCTGTGATGCCAGCGGAGTGATGCCGCCGATCGCGCGCTTGACGCCTAACCAGGCGCTGTATCAATTCATTTCAGGCTACACGGCCAAAGTGGGCGGGACAGAAGTCGGTTTGGGAAAAGATCCGGCGATCACATTCTCAGCCTGTTTTGGTGGTCCGTTCATGGTGCATCATCCTTCCAAATATGCAGAACTGCTAAAAGAGAAAATAGAACGTTACGATGTCAAATGCTGGCTGGTGAATACGGGCTGGGTGGGAGGTCCGTTTGGTGTAGGTGAACGTATCTCAATTAAGCATACGCGGGCCCTGTTGAGTGCCGCGCTAACGGGACAACTTGCCGATGTCCAATACGATGAAGATCCCGTATTTGGTTTTGAAGTTCCTCGCACTTGCCCCGGCGTGCCAGACGATGTTTTAGAGCCCTGGTCTTCATGGCCGAACCGCGAAGAATACGACAAGAAATATAAACAGCTGGCCCAAAAGTTTATTGAGAATTTCAAGAAGTTTGAAGACGGAACGCCTCAGGAAGTGATTAACGCTGGCCCTCACATTTGAGCCAGTAGACCTTGCGGAATTGCTTTTCAATCAAGTAAAACAAGGGACGAAACAGATTCCATGAAGCCCCAAAGTGGTGCAGCTTTACCGTTTTGTTTAGGTAAACTATTGCTAGAGGGCAGGTGCTGGCGCCCAAGCCAGACCCAGCCGAACAAGGCTTCATCTTTTCTTCATCATTCTCCGCTACAATTATGGCGGAGAGTTTGTTATTTGGGTACTATTTCAAGACGATGAAGAAACAGTTTACGCGAAGGAAAGAAACATGATGCAACCAAATACTTTTGCATGCAAAATCAAAGTTTTAGAAAACAGGCTTTCAGGCCGTACAACAAGCCTATTGGTTTTATGCGTCCTTTTAAGTATGCTCCTGACTGCCTGTGGCGGCAACTCGAGTTCCTCGGCGGCACCCGTGAACCCGGCCAGCACAACAAACCAAAGCGCCGTGCCTGGGAAAGAGGAGTTCGGCATGACGAAGGACCAACTCGTCACCAATATCGAGGCTGTCGAGGCGCTCATCAGTACATGTATGAGGGAAGCCGGCTTCGAATATATCGCGGCCGATTACAACACCGTGCGAAGGGGCATGGTCGCAGACAAATCCCTGCCCGGGCTCGGTGAGAGACAGTTCATCGAACAATATGGATACGGAATTTCAACCTTATATACGGGTTTTGCCCCGCAGATCTCGGACGTTTCCACCCCGGCCAAACTGGGCCTGGGCGAGCAGAACGTGCGTATCTTCCAAAACCTGTCCCCTATCGACCAGGTTGCCTACAGTCATACGCTCTTTGGTGAGCACCCCGATGCGACCTTTGCTGTTGCTCTCGAAACTGAGGATTTTTCCCGGATTGGTGGCTGCACGCGTACCGCCATCGAGCAGGTTTTCACTCCTGAGCAGTTGAGCACGACCTTCCTCAATCCATTCGACGCACTTGTCGAGCAGGATCCGCGCATGATTGCAGCCAACGCGGAGTTTGCCGAATGCCTCCGCGCCGCCGGATTTGAATACAACCATGAGAGGGACATTGAGCCCGACTTGAGAAAACGTCTTGACGCCATCACTGGCGGCCTCCCCGTTGAAAGCTTATCGTCCGATGCCGGTGCCGCTCTCGTGGAACTTCAGGGCTATGAGCGAGCGCTTGCTTCCGTAGCCGTTAGCTGTGAAAGCCGGTATCTCGACCCGGTGGCAAACCAGGTTGAGAGAGAATTGTATGCCGGGCCACAACAGTAGGTAGACAGAGATGACACCATGAAGCTACCAAAAATGAATTTCTGGCAGGCGGAGGATCTCAAAAAATGGGAGCAGTGGCTGCGCGACACAGTGCGTGTTGATTTCACCAAATTCCTGAATCCTGCAGATTCCGTGAATAACCGCAAACGGATACTGGCGGTTTCCCTGATATTTGTGATCATGGTCGCAATTGTGAGTTGGATCGCGGGGGCCAACATTCTATCACCGGCAGAGGCTGCAGCACGGACAGCGCCTCCCACGCCCTCGCCAATCCTGGTCCCGGTGGAGACGCGGGTGCTCACATCCGATATTGTGACTCGCGGCACGGCGCGCTTTGGCTCGCCGCAGTCCATCTCACTTGCCCCTTCCACTTTGAAATCTGGGCCCGGGATCATCACAATGGTGCCTGAACGCGGTGCTGCTTTGGATGAAGGTGACGTACTGATGCTCGCTTCGGGTCGCCCGGTATTTGTGATTCAGGGAGAGATCCCGGTCTACCGGGACATTATCCCTGGAAATACTGGTGACGATGTTCTGCAACTGGAAGCCGCGCTCAAGCGGCTTGGGTTCAATCCCGGTCAGGTGGATGGGACGTATGATGAGAGCACCAGCGAGGCCGTGGCGGATTGGTATACCTCGGCGGGCTTCGATGCGTTCCTCTGTCCTACA
>JAXIPJ010000002.1:0-16899 GCA_045402985.1 Anaerolineales bacterium | reverse complement strand
CGATCTCGTATTACTCAATTACTGAAAACTGATTACTGATCACTTCTTTCCCACCTGCACTTGCGTGCGGTACAAGTGTCTTTCTACTTTTATGCTCACCACTTTATCTTCCCTCCCGATCAAACCGATAACGCATCCCCTCAACGCCACTGTCCGCGTGCCTGGCTCCAAGTCGCTGACCAATCGCGCCTTGTTGATCGCCTCACTCGCAAAAGGAACTACGCGCCTAACCAACGTGCTCTTCTCCGATGACTCACGCTACTTTGCCAGGGCCTTGCAAACACTGGGTTTCGATGTTCAACTCGATAAAGCCAACAACGAAATGACGGTCACCGGTCTCGGCGGAAAAATCCCTGCGGACAATGTCGAACTCTTCATTGGCAACGCCGGGACCGCCGCACGCTTTCTCTCTGCATTTCTGACACTGGGGCATGGTGAATTCGTTTTAGATGGCAACGAACGTATGAGGGAAAGACCAATTGGAGATCTGATCTTTGCATTATCTCAATTAGGCGCAAGTATCGAAACATCCTCCTCAAATTGCCCTCCTGTGAAAATAAAAGCGTCTGGTCTGCGGGGCGGGAAAACATCCATTGCAGGGAATATTTCATCACAATTTTTGTCTGCTCTTTTGATGGTGGCACCCTACGCCAACACTCCAGTTGAAATCGAAGTTTTCACTGAACTCAATTCCAGGCCTTACATTGATATGACCATCGCTATCATGAAAGACTTCGGCGTTGAAATCGAACGCCAAGGCTACGAATGTTTTAACATACAGCCCGCCTTCTACTCACCACTTACCACTTACCAAATCGAGTCGGATGCCTCCGCCGCATCCTACTTCTTCGCCGCGCCTGCCATCTGTGGTGGGACAGTCTGCGTGGAAAACATCTCGCGAAAATCCGTACAAGGCGATATTGCTTTTCTCGATCTGTTGAAACAAATGGGTTGCGCTGTCACCGAAACCAATAACTGTTTGCTGGTCACTGGCACAACTGAGCTTTGCGGCGTTGACGCGGACATGCGCGACATCCCAGATACTGCCCAAACCCTTGCCGCGATCGCTCCATTTGCATCCTCACCGACGCGAATACGCGGCATTGCTTCAGCGCGCCTCAAAGAGACAGACCGCGTCCACGCGACGTGCATGGAACTCGCGCGCCTCGGCGTCCGCGTGGAAGAGCATGAAGATGGCATGACCATACATCCCGTGGAAAAGACGCGGCCCGCCGTCATCCAAACTTACAATGACCACCGCATGGCGATGTCATTCGCGCTCATTGGCTTGCGAGTCCCGGGAATAACAATAGAGAATCCATCCTGCGTCTCCAAAACATTCCCAAACTTTTTCGAAGTGCTAAATACCTTACATTAAAATCTTTCTTTTTTCTTCTTTCCTTGCATATGACACTTTCCACTCCTTACTATCAACTTGGTCTCATCGGCTATCCCGTGAATCATAGTCTCTCTCCAAAGATTCAAAACACCGCACTGAAGGCTTGTGGATTGGAAGGCGACTATTCGCTATTTCCGATTGTGCCCAATGATATGCAAACCTTGAAAGATTTATTGGATCGCGTTCGCTCTGGCGAAATTACTGGACTGAACATTACCATTCCGCATAAACAAAATGTCATCCAATTTTTGGACGAACTTACAGCAACTGCCAACTCTATAGGCGCGGTCAACACAATTTATTTATCTAATAACAAACTTGTCGGCGATAACACCGACGCTCCCGGTTTTTTAGCAGACTTGAAGAAATTTCTGGACAATGAAAAATCGTCAATCGTACATCGTCAATCGTCAATTGTTCTTGGCGCGGGAGGCTCTGCTCGTGCAGTCGTATATGCTTTAGTTAATGGCGCCTGGAATGTCACTATCGCCGCGAGGCGTATTGAACAAGCTAAGCAAATTGCTGACTCATTTGCCAATTACGATATAAACTTTACAGATTTAGCCGACTTTCGACTCTCGACTTTCGACTTGTTAGTCAATACAACTCCCATTGGTATGACTCCAAACACTGATCGATCTCCTTTGCCAGAAAATATATCTCTTTCAAAACAGATAATGGTTTATGATTTGGTCTACAATCCACGCGAGACGAAGCTGGTGAAAGATGCCCGTGCGCAAGGATTGCGTGCCACCACAGGACTTGGTATGCTCATCGAACAAGCCGCGCTTTCCTTTGAGATTTGGACAGATCACAACCCATCGCGCGAAATCATGCGCGCATCTATTGAACAATCTCCAGTCTCTCATCTCTAATTCTCTAATCACTGGTTCTCGATTTACCAATTAGCATTTACGGAGTTTTCTCATGTTACGCTTCCTCACCGCCGGAGAATCCCACGGACCCTCCCTCACCGCAATTCTCGATGGCCTGCCTGCTGGACTTTCAATCCACGCCTCCATCATTGACCGTGAGCTGGCGCGCCGTCAAAAAGGCTACGGCTCAGGCGGACGCATGAAGATCGAGAAAGACAGCGTGCAAATCCTTGGCGGGGTAATGGCAGGTGAAACGACCGGTGCGCCGATTGCAATGCTTGTGCAAAACGATGATCATGTCAAATGGAAGGGCAAAGCCATCGAGCCAATGACCGCGCCGCGCCCGGGTCATGCTGATTTAACTGGCGCGGTCAAATATGGCTATAAGGATTTGCGACCTGCGCTCGAACGTGCCTCTGCACGCGAAACCACCATGCGAGTTGCTGTGGGTGCCGTGTGCAAACATTTCCTTTTACAGTTTGGAGTTATCGTTGGCGGATACGTTTCTTCCATCGGGGAAATACAGACCGATTTTGGCGATATGCCTTATGAAGAACGGTTCATCCGCGCGGAAGAATCAGATGTGAGATGTCCTGTCGTGGCATCTGCAAATCAAATGCGCGCTGAAATTGAAAAGACAATTCATAGCAGGAATACTTTAGGCGGTGTGTTGGAGATCGTTGCTTTGAACCTGCCCGCCGGTCTGGGTAGTTTCATGCAATGGGACAAACGCCTTGAAGCCAGGCTTGCGATGGCACTCATGAGCGTTCAGGCAATAAAAGGAGTTGAAGTGGGTGACGCCTTTGAAAATGCAAAACTCTCAGGTACTCAAGCCCATGACGCAATGAGACTTAACTCGCAACTGGTAACTCGTAACTCCAATAGAGCAGGTGGGACAGAAGGCGGTATCAGCAATGGGCAACCGATCGTGATCCGTGCTGCGATGAAACCAATTGCCACCACTCTGACTCCTCAGCAAACAGTTGACCTTGCCAGCGGACAAGAATCGCCCACCAAATACGAACGCTCGGATTTTTGCCCTGTGCCGCGCGCAGTTCCGATCCTGGAAGCAATGGTCGCGTTTGTGCTTGCAGATGCACTGATCGAAAAACTCGGTGGAGATTCTATGAATGAAATGAAACCGCGCTTTGATGTTCTGCGTAAAACGACACTCGAAGATTTGCAAATGGATAATATCCCACATATATTTTGGGAATAATCCGTTGGTCGAGTAGCCTGAGGCGACAGCCGAAGACGATCGAGACCAACAAATTATTTTGCTTATAGGTAGTTTCGACACCTGCACTGCACCAAACGCAGTGCGGTGCAAGTGTACGTTCCTCGCCTAAAAGCGGCTCGAAACTACTCAACCACCGATGGATTATAAAAACTTATGCCTCACATCTTCCTCTACGGTCCACCGGGGACAGGCAAGTCTACAGTCGGAAAAATACTTGCGCGTAATCTCAAATTGCCGTTTGTGGACCTAGACCGCGTCATCGAAACGAACGCGGGCATATCCATTGTGCAGATCATGGAGCAGCAGGGCGAATCCGCTTTTCGTGATCTGGAATCATCTGCTTTGAGATCCATTCCAAATGAAAAGGAAAGCGTGATCGCTTTGGGCGGGGGGGCGTTATTGAGCGCTGAAAACCGTGAGTTCGCGCATGAGACCGGCAAAGTTGTTTTGTTAATGGCAGAGCTTGATACTTTGCTTGAAAGGTTGAATGAAGGTCCCAATAAACGCCCCTTATTGGCTGGAGACCTGCGGACTCAACTTTCATTCATGCTTGAGAAACGTAGCGAACATTACAACTCTTTTGCTTTGCGAGTGCAGATGGATGGAAGATCAGCTGACAAAAACGCCCTGGAAGTTCAAGTTCTACTCGGACGTTTTTATCTCCATGCAATGGGTGAGTATGATGTCATTGTAGGGAACCTGGAACAAATTGGTGATTTGTTTCTTGCGCGCGGATTGCAAACCTCGATCATTGTGACAGATGAAAACGTGGCAAAGTTTCATGCAGAAAAAATAATAAGTTCATTAAATACGATGGGATTTAATCCAAAGTTGATAACCATGCCCGCTGGTGAGGAGCACAAAAATTTAGAGACAGTTTCCATTTTATGGAAATCATTTTTGCAAAATGGACTTGACCGCAAGAGCACTATTATTGCTTTGGGAGGCGGCGTGATCGGCGATCTGGCAGGTTTCGCTGCGTCAACTTATATGCGGGGAATCAATTGGGTTGGGATCCCAACAACTTTACTTTCAATGGTGGATGCCTCGCTTGGCGGCAAAACGGGATTTGATCTTTCTGAGGGAAAAAATTTGATTGGCTCGTTCTTTCCGCCGAAGCTGGTGTTGGCTGACCCGCAATTGCTGAAAACTTTGCCTGAAACAGAGTTGATATCCGGTTTGGCGGAAGTGGTGAAGCATGGAATTATCTCTGACCCCGAATTATTTTCGTTATGCTCACGCGGATTGAATTGGGTCAAAGATAATCTTGAAGATGTTGTCAAACGTGCCATGGCGGTGAAGATAAAGATCATCGAAGAGGACCCGTATGAAAAGGGAAATCGTGCGGCGTTGAACTTGGGGCATACTGTGGGGCACGCGATTGAACTCGTCAGTAAGTTTGAATTGCGGCATGGTGAAGCAGTAGCGATCGGAATGGTCATTGAAGCGAAATATGCGGAGAAAATAGGATTATCAAATAAAGGACTATCGAAAACAATTGAAAATGTTTTATGTGATTTAGGGTTGCCCGTTGACATCCCGAAAGAATTGCCGCGTGAGGGGATTATCCGCGCGATGCGAAGGGATAAAAAGAAAATTGCAAATGCAATTCGCTTTGCCTTGCCGGTTGAAATTGGGAAAGTAGAGTTGGTGGCTATAACGGATTTGGAAGAGGTGTTGGAGTAACACTCGCGCTGCGCGGAGGCGGCGTTGGTCTGACAAAGCCAAAGACGAAGCGCGGTCCTTCGACTGCGCCGCGAAGGCGTGCGGCTCCGCTCAGGACGAAGAATAGAGGAATAATGAAAATATTAATATTGCATGGACCAAATTTGAATTTACTGGGTACGCGTGAGCCTGAGATCTATGGCTCGCTGACGTTGGATGATATCAATGGAAAGTTGATTAAGTTGGGGAAAGAGTTAGGTGCGGAGGTGAAATGTGCACAATCGAATCATGAAGGCGCGTTGATTGACGCTTTGCAGGATGCGCGCTCGTGGGCGGGTGGAGTTGTGTTTAATCCCGGCGGGTATACTCATACGTCTGTCGCGTTGCGGGATACGATTTCTGCGATTGGGATTCCTGTCGTTGAAGTACATTTGTCGAATGTGTATGCACGCGAAGAGTTCAGGCACAAGTCACTCATTTCGGGAGTGTGCAAAGGGAAAATCACAGGTTTCGGCTGGCGGTCATACACTTTGGGGCTGAGAGTTTTGTTAGAGATCCTTGAAGATACGAATTCAAAATAGGAATGCAAAGTGCCACTAAACTGATGTATAGGACGCTTCGACTGCAGCTTTTCGAAAGGCACTCAGAGCCTCCGCTCAGCGCGACGGTTAGTTTAACGATGGCAGGCTGAGGGTCCGGTTGGAGGTGATTGTTATTCATCCAACCGGTAAGCATTTCCCGCTTAATCCCGTCTGCATTTATAATTGAAGAAGCGCATTTTCTCATCAATTTGGCTGTTTTTCTCATATTAGGCTAATCGTAAAGTTCTATATTTGTCAGCATTCCTGGTTGGGTAAAAATTTCTCAACTGTGCGTTGAATGACTGTTCCACTCTGAACAGTTTTATCACAAATGGAAGGCCATGGACGAATCATCTTTTACAAATAAAGATATTGTGCCGAGTCGCTTGGGGCGATTTCGTGAACGCATACGGAGGATGTTTCCGTTCGCTTCCGGTGTGCTGGCGGCTTTTCTGGCGTTTTTTCTTTACAATTTTCTATTCCCTGCAAATCAAGTTACTGAAACTGAAGTGAATGATGCGATCGCTGGTGCGCTCGCATCTGCGACACCGCGCCCTCCCTATTCTGTACAGGTCTATCAAGTGATCCAGCCTTCATTGGTTTGGATCCAATCGGAAGTTGAAGGCGTAAATGGGGAAACTGAAAGAGGCCTGGGGACAGGCGTGATCATTGATGATGCTGGCGATATTTTGACAAGCCTACATGTGGTCGCGGATGCCACGAAGATACAGGTCACTTTCGCAGATGGAACACAATCGGATGCCATTGTGATCTCTGCGCAGCCTGAAATTGATATTGCTGTGTTGCAGGCGCAGATCATGCCGCCGCAGTTTATTCCTGCAATTTTGGGGAACCCAGGCGCCATGCAAATAGGCGATGAAGCCTTCGTGGTGGGTAACCCGTTTGGGTTGCATAATTCCATGAGCGCAGGCGTGATCTCAGGTTTCAACCGTACGTTTCAGCCGCCCAACAGTGCTCAACCCATCGAGGGATTGATCCAGTTCGATGCTGCGGCGAACCCTGGTAATTCAGGCGGCCCGTTGCTAAATCGAAACGGTCATGTGATTGGGATCGTTACCGGAATCGTCAATCCTACAGACGAAAATTTCTTTGTTGGAATTGGTTTTGCTGTGCCAATTGGTACTGCGGCTGGGGGGATTGGATCGCCGCCATATTAGAAGCGGATAATACACACTAGAGATTGGATAAGGAGTTTAGTAATGATTCAAAATAAAAACCCTGAAAATCGAGCGCCAATGGAGCAAGTGTTATATGAGGTAAAGAAGATAATTGTGGGGCAGGACCATCTGCTTGAACGAATGGTTGTCGCGCTTTTGGCGCGCGGGCATATTCTCGTGGAGGGCGTGCCTGGGTTGGCAAAGACGATGGCGATCAAGACTCTGGCTGAGTCTATTGGTGGAGATTTCAAACGCATCCAATTCACGCCTGATCTTGTTCCCGCTGACCTGATCGGAACGCGCATCTATAACCAAAAGGACGGCAAATTCGATACTTCGCTGGGTCCTGTTTTTACAAACCTGCTTCTAGCAGACGAGATCAACCGCGCGCCTGCCAAGGTGCAAAGCGCATTATTGGAAGTGATGCAGGAGAGACAGGTAACCATCGGGCGTGAGACTTTCAAAGTGCCGGACCCCTTCCTTGTGCTCGCGACTCAGAACCCGATTGAGACGGAAGGAACATATGCTCTACCCGAGGCACAAGTGGATCGTTTCATGCTCAAAGTGCTGGTAGGCTATCCAACTACGACCGAGGAATTTGTCATCGTTGAGCGCATGACAGGTATGCTGCAGGCGATACAGAAAGTGTTGACCACCGATCAACTGCTCGCGTTGCAGAAAGAATCAGACCGCGTCTATGTGGACCCGGCTCTGATGGAATATGCCGTGCGCATGGTGACCGCCACACGCAAGCCGCATGAGGTGGGTTTGAAGGAATTGCAGCATTACATTCTGTTTGGCGCAAGCCCGCGTGCTTCGATCAATTTGATCCTGACGGGACGTGCGCTCGCATTTGTGCGCGGACGCAACTACGCTTTGCCGCAGGACGTGTTGGATATGGCACTCGATGTGATGAGACATCGCATTGTGCTATCGTATGAGGCGCTTTCTGATAATGTGACCGGCGATTATATTCTGGAAAAAATTCTGGATCGTATCCCGATCCCAGTGGTACCTTTGCATGAGCATGCCAACGTCCGTAGCAACGCCTGAGCGCATTCTTCTGCGCCTGGACTGGAACGTCATCCGCAGGCTGGATGGCTTGTTACAGGGCGATTATCGCACGCTGTTTTACGGCTTCGGCGTCGATTTTGCCGATCTGCGCGAATATCAGCCGGAAGATGATATTCGGTATATTGATTGGAACGTCACTGCGCGCATGGATACTCCATACGTGCGGCAATATGTGGAAGACCGCGAAATCACCGCATGGTTTTTGCTGGACTTGAGTCCTTCTGTGGATTTCGGCGCTGTGCAGACGAAAAACGAGAAGCGGACGATGCTGGTTGATTTTGTGACTGTGATTGCGCGGTTATTAACGCGTCACGGGAATCGCGTGGGGGCGATGATGTTCGGGAGCAAGATCCAGCACACAGTCCCCGCGCGAGGCGGGCGGATCCAGGTTCTGCGTCTCGTCAACGATTTGCTCAAACAGCCGCGCTTATCCCGCGCGCCGTTCACGAATCTCAAGCCGCTTTTCGAGGGCGCGCTCAATTCGATCAAGCGACGTTCGCTGGTGTTCATCATTTCGGATTTTATCAGCGAGCCGGGTTGGGAACGTCCGCTGAGTCTGCTGAATCAACGCCATGAAGTGCTTGCGATCCGTTTGTGGGATCCGCGTGAAGTGGAGCTGCCAGACGTTGGTATGATCGTGATGGAAGATGCGGAAACGGGTGAGCAATTGTTCGTGGATACGCACGACCCAAAATTCCGCTAGCGTTTTTTTGAAGTTGCTCAGCGACGTGAGGACGAATTGAAGACTGCGTTCAAACGCGCCGGCGTGGATGCTTTATCGCTCTCAACGGAAGAGGATCTCGTGCGCGCCATTGTGCGTTTTGCAAAGCAGCGGCGACAGTATCGTAAATGAACTGTGAAACTGCTCTAGCTGCGGAGAGCATAAGCGAAGGATAATTATGTCATTTGTTTGGCCCACATTGCTATTAACTTTATTTTGTGTTCCGCTATTGGTTCTGCTTTACCTGCGAATGCAACAACGGAGACGCAAGTTTGCCGCGCAATATGGAAGCTTGGGGCTCGTGCACAATGTAAAGGGGGAGGGCCCAGGCGTGCGTCGTCATATCCCTGCTCTGATCTTTCTCACCGGTATCACGCTTCTGCTTATCTCAATGGCGCGTCCACAGGCCACTGTCAGCCTGCCGCGCGTTGAAGGAACGGTCATTCTGACGTTTGATGTTTCAGGCAGCATGGCTGCAGATGATCTGAAACCCACGCGCATGGAGGCAGCGAAAGCGGCCGCGCTCGACTTTGTGGATAACCAGCCATCCAGTGTGTTGATCGGCGTTGTCGCCTTCAGTGATGGTGGTATTTCGGTGCAGGCTCCCACAGAGAACAGGGACGAGACCGCCGCGACGATAGGGCGCCTCGTGCCGCGCCGCGGTACGTCAGTGGGGAATGGAATGCTCGTTGCCCTGAATACGATTGCTGTGAGCGCAGGCGATGCTCCGATCTTGAGTACTGGCAATCTTTCGTCCGGTGAATCTACAACGCCTGTGCCTGCTCCGCAAGGATGGTATACATCTGCTGTGATCGTCCTGCTCACGGATGGAGAGAACAATCAGGATCCAGACCCGGTCGCGGCCGCGGACCTGGCAGCGGATCTCGGTGTGCGCGTCTATACCGTTGGCATCGGAACGCCTGCAGGAGCGATGGTCACCGTGGAAGGCTTTACGGTCCTCTCGCAACTAAACGAACCCATGTTGCAGTATATTGCGGATACCACCGGCGGAGCGTACTACAATGCCGGAAACGAAGAAGATTTGAGAAAGATCTATGATGACCTTAAGCCGACATTGTCGATCAGAAGAGAAGAGATGGAGATCACTTCGATCCTGGCTGGCGTGGGTATGCTTGTTTTTTTGATCGGAGGCGCGATCTCGCTCCTCTGGTTTGGCCATATCCCTTGAGCTTTTTGGGTGGCCTTATGTGTGTAAGGAGGCAGTAGATGAACTTACTATGGCCTGGTTCCCTGATACTTTTCCTGATCATTCCGCTGGTCGTGGCAGTCTATATTTTATTGTTGCGGCGGCGCCGTCGTTTTGCGATCCGCTATTCGAGCCTGTCCCTGGTACGTGAGGCAGCCGCTCATCAATCCTGGTTGCGCCGGCATTTGCCATTCATTTTGTTCCTGCTGGCGCTTTCCAGTTTGGTGATGGCATTGGGGCGGCCGGTGGCTACTGTTACCGTACCATCCAATAAAGCAACGATTATCCTTACCATTGATGTATCGAGAAGCATGTGCTCGACAGATATTCCACCCAACCGCATGGAGGCTGCCAAAGCTGCCGCTCTATCATTTGTTCAACGCCAAGGCGCTGGAAGACAGATTGGGATTGTGGCATTCGCAGGTTTTGCTGAACTGGTGCAGCCACCCACAACTGATCTGAGGTTGCTGGAGAATGCAATCGAAAATTTGACAACGGCGCGCCGCACAGCAATTGGCAGTGCCATCCTTCGATCTTTGGACGCGATCTCCGAGATAGACGACCGCGTTGCGCCCAGCGATTTAGGCGTGACGCCCAGCGACATACCTGAGGGGGAATATGTGCCGCATATTATCGTATTGCTTACAGATGGAGCAAGTAACGCGGGGCCATATCCATTGACTGCCGCACAACAAGCTACCGACCGCAAGGTGAGAGTCTACACGATCGGATTCGGCACGTTGAATAATTCCTCGCCTATGGATTGCGGTGATAGATTTCAAGAGACTGATCAGTTTGGCGGTGGCGGGTTCGGATTTGGCTCACCATTCTCGGGAGGGGGTGGAGGCGGAGGCTTCCGTCGGGAGTTGGACGAGGCAACTCTGACGCAGATTGCGGATATGACAGGTGGCACCTACTATGCTGCCACGAGTGCTGGCGAGCTTCAGAATGTATTCGAGAATCTTCCAACCTATCTGGTGACCACCCGTGAGACTACCGAGATCACTGCCTTCTTTACCGCTTTCGCCGCGCTTCTACTGATCGCCGCGATGATCCTGGCGTTCTTCTGGCATCCATTGCCTTGAGAAATTCAGTACTTCACGAAAAGGGTGTAATTGGTGCTTCAAAGGCGTCTTACGCCAATTTGTGCTAGAGAACGCAATCTACGCGCGGTTGTCTTAAGATATTACACAAAAATTAACGATCCATTCCGGGGAAATTAAAATTCCATAACGCGTCGTCTATAGCGAAGAAATCACTGATAACAGAGGATCAAAATGACCGAATCAAAAGTCACTATATATGGCGCGTATTGGTGCCCAGATTGCCGCCGCGCGAAGAAATTTCTGGGTGAGCAATTTGTCCCTTATAAATGGGTGGATATCGAACAGGACAAAGTTGGTGAAGCGTATGTCCTACAAAGGAACGATGGCAAACGTATCATCCCGACCATCGTGTTTGAAGATGATTCGTTTCTAGTGGAACCATCCAATGCGGAACTGGCGAAAAAGCTGGGCCTGAAAACCGAAGCTAAAAAGACCTACTACGATCTGATCATCATCGGCGGCGGACCTGCCGGTCTGACCGCCGCCATCTACGCTTCACGCGAAGGCTCAGATGTGCTCCTGGTCGAACGCTCCGGTCTTGGCGGACAGGCTGGCATCACGGTCGGGCTGGATAACTTCCCTGGCTTCCCCGAAGGCATCAGCGGACAGGAGTTTTCAGAACGCGTGACACAGCAGGCGCGTCGTTTCGGTGTGGAAATATTGCAGGCTGTGGATGTCGAGAAAATGGAAATGGAAGCAGGCTATCATGAAGTCTATACTTCGGATGGCAAGCATTATCACTCGCGTGCAGTCTTGATCGCAACCGGCGCTTCGTACAGACGTTTGGAGGTACCTGGTGAAGATGACTACATCGGCGCAGGGATCCACTTCTGCGCAACTTGTGATGGTCCGTTCTACAAAGACGCCAAAGAGATCGTGGTAGTAGGCGGTGGAAATTCCGCAGTGGAGGAAGGTTTGCATCTCACTAATTTTGCAGAGAAGGTGACTCTGCTCGTACGCGGCGACCGCCTCACTGCCAGCCAGATCGCGATTGACAAGGTCAACGAGCCCACCTCACGCATCGATGTTAAGTACAACACGATTGTCGAAGCCATCGAAGGGCAGGACTCAAAGCTGAAAACAATTAAGTATCGCTACAAGGATAGTGATGTGATCGAAGAGATTCACCCCGCCGCCGCGTTCATATTTATTGGGCAAACACCAAACACAGGTTTCCTGAAAGATTATGCGGAACTGGATCAATATGGTTTTGTCTTGACGGGTCACGATATTGCACATGGAAAGGAAATCATGGGCATGGAACCGCTTCCGTTTGAAGCCAGCGTTTCAGGAATATTTGTCTCCGGGGATGCGCGGCATGGCAGTACAAAGCAGGTGGCCTCCGCAGTGGGGGAAGGCGCGGCGGCATCCATCTCTATACGCGAATTTCTGCGGAGAAGTCAGTAAATATTATCCACTCCGATCATCATGATCGGAGTGGATTTTCATATACATTGCCAGGTTCCAGTTTCATATGCTATATTTTGGGGTAACAAATTCATCATTCGGGAGAATGTTGTCTCATGAGCATCAAGAATAAAACCGTCACGGTCATTGGCGCGGGACTGGCGGGGCTTTCTGCCGCGTATGATCTGCAGCGCGCCGGCTGGCAGGTTACTGTGCTTGAAGCGCGCGGGCGCGTGGGTGGGCGCGTGTTTAGCGTGCGAAGTTTCTCGAATGGTTTGGTGGCTGAGGGTGGCGGTGAATTTATTGAGGATAGTCATACGCGCATGCTTGCTTATGCAAAGCAATTTAATCTGCAACTGGGGCGCGTGGGAAGCTGGCAGAAACAGGATGGCGATTGGGGTTCATTCGATGGAAAAGCTGGTCCGTTGTCGGATGAGAAAATTTGGGAAACGGATCTTCACGCGGAAGTTGAGAAAGTTTGGAACGCAGTCTCTCAGCTGGGAAAATACGTCCCAAACCCGAATCAGCCCCAGGCGTCGCGTGAGGCGCAGCGCCTGGATGCGCAATCTGCAGGGGATTGGATCAACTCGCTAAAGGCGCATCCGCTGGCGAAGAATTATTTCATCCAGCATATTCGTTCGGAATATACGGCCGAGCCTGAATGTTTTTCATTGCTTGATCTTGCGCGCAACTCGGCGATGTATTACAGCACAGCGGAGCGACGATCTAATTGGCGTGTGATCGGTGGGAATGATTTGATCCCGCGCGCGCTGGCAGATGCTCTGCCAGATGTGCGCATGAACGCGGCGGTGCAGGCCATTCGCATCCAACCAGATGGAGTGGTGGTTACCTATAAACATAACGATTCGCATCTGACAATTAATTCCAGCTTCGCGGTTTTGGCAATTCCACTGACCACCGCGCGCTTGATAGAGTTCAACCCGCCACTGCCATCTGCGCATCAGAGAATGGTGGACGAAGTTTCGTACGGCGCAGTGACCAAGGTGCTGATTGAATATCGCAAACGTTTTTGGAATGACATGGGTTGGAACGGACGCCTCACATCTGACTCGCCGATTGTGCTCACATGGTTTGCCACGAGTCATATTCAAAGCGAAGGTGGGATCATTACGGCTTACACAGGCGGCGCGCCCGGTGAGAGACTTTCTGTATTATCAGACGAAGAGCGGGTCCGAGTGGCTGTGGCAGAGATCGAAAAAGCTTTTCCCGGTTCGTCTGATCTGATCGAACACACCGCCACAATTGCATGGCAGAATGAACCTTTTACTCGTGGTTCCTATATGGCGCTGGCCCCCGGCCAGGTGACCGCGCATTGGCGCACGTTGTTCGAACCTGCGGGGCGCTTGTTCTTTGCAGGTGAACACGCGACTCCGATCCAGGGATTCATGGAGGGGGCAGTCGAAAGTGGACAGCGAGTCGCAGCGTCTATTATTTCGTTGTGAGCTACATTCCCTCACCCCGGCTCTCTACCCTGTGGGCACGATGTCCCGATGGGAGACGAGACTTCTTCCTCTGTGCGCAATGACTTTAGGAGAATATGACTGAACAGGCAAAAGAATTTTGGGCAGGAGTTCGTTCGGAAATTCCGCTGCTGCTCGGTGTTTTCCCATTCGGCCTGATCTATGGTGCGTTGGCGATCAACGCGGGTCTATCCGCCTCAGCCGCACAGATGATGTCTTCGCTTGTATTCGCGGGTTCGGCGCAATTCATCACAACTCAACTTGTGCATGAATCAGCACCCGGATTTGTGATCGTGTTGACCATCGCGGTCGTGAACCTGCGGCACATGTTGTACTCCGCTTCACTCGCCCCATACCTTGCCTCCCTTTCGACGCGTTGGAAGGCATTACTATCTTATCTTCTTACCGATGAAGCTTATGCCCCGACTGTGATCCATTATGAAAGGGAAGGCGTTGCCCCTTTCAGTCACTTCTTTCTTTTAGGTGCGGGCCTCGCACTTTGGACGAATTGGCAGATCAGCACCGCACTGGGTATCTTTCTTGGGGCAGCCATCCCTGAATCCTGGTCGCTGGATTTTGCCTTGCCGCTCACGTTTATTGCAATGGTCGTACCTGTCTTGAAGAATCGCCCCGCCATTGCCGCGGCATTATCCGCCGGCGTGGTCGCACTGTTTGCTTATGCTATGCCTTATAAACTTGGATTAATTGTTGCGGCTCTGGTAGGAATTATTATTGGGACATTCCTGGAGGGAAGAAAACCCCCGAAGGGAATGCCATGAATATCTGGCTTGTTCTCCTTCTCGGTGGCTTGATCACATTCGGAAGGCGCTTCTCGCTTATTTATTTATTTGGCAGGTTCCACGTCCCGGAAGCGCTGCGAAAAGCACTGCACTACGTCCCGCCTGCAGTACTCTCAGCCATCATTTTCCCTGAGTTGTTCATCCGTAATGAGACGCTGAATCTGTCGCTTGATAATTATCGGCTGATGGCAGGGCTGGTCGCGATCCTGGTTGCCTGGTTCACCAAAAGCATATTGATCACGATTCTCGCCGGCATGCTGGCTCTGTTCCTGTTGCAATTTTTTCTATGATCTTCTGCTGTTGGATACATCCACACGCCGAGGACGGCGGTGGGAGCGAAAAAGGCGGTTTGAGCAAAATTAAACAAAAACCGTATAGACCTGGTTTCCACCCTCGCGCTTGGCTTGTTGCACAGCTTCAGTGGCTTTCTGGATCAACATTTCCATCTCGGTCGCGGCAGTAATGTGTACGGCAGAGGCGATGCCGGCGCTAAGGTTTACGCTTACAGCGGTGCCATCCAGCAGGGAGATATTAATGTTGAAGATACCTTTCAATATTCGTTCAGCTATCTTTTCGGCGTCCTGTCCGATCACGCCAGGCAGGATCAGAAGGAACAAGTCGTCTTCATAACGCGCAACGCCATCATACGGACGGCTTTTCTCGCGGATGGATTGCGAGACAACGTTCAACACATCGTTGCCAATATCCTTGCCATGGCGCTCATTGATGGTTTTGAAGTTATCAATATCCAGTGCGATCAAACTTAGCGAAGATTGTGAACGCCTGGCGCGCTCAAGTTCTCCGCGTGATATTGCCAGGAAAGCCTTCTTGTTCAAAGCGTTCGTGAGGGGATCGAACATGGCTGTGTTTTCAACATCCCCCTTGGCTTGCACAAGGTTATCTCCCAAACCGAGAATACGCTCGCCGAGATGAACGCGTGATTTCAATTCAATGGGGACGATCGGTTTATGCAGGTAATCGTCTGCGCCTGTGCGCGGCGAAGTAACGTCGGTATCCTGAACCTTTGTGGCAATCAATAGAATGTAAATATAGTAGGGAGGTCTGGCTTCACGGATGCGCTTAATAAACTGTTTTTCGTCGATATCGGTGGTGGCGCGGTCTGCAATGATAAATCGTATCTCGCCCAGTCGAAGGAACTGTGTGGCGATTTCGCTATTTTCAGCCAGGATGATCTCATGGCCATTGCGTTGTAATACCTGTTGTATAACGGTACGTTCCATCAAGTCATTTGTAAGGACGAGGATCTTCATAAATAGGGGCGCCTCCTTGCCATGATTATATCCCAGACCGTCGATTTTCTGCTCGTGTTGACAAACCCAAACTCCCATAGTAATATTTGCGGCGCTCCAACCACAACGCCGAGGTAGCTCAGTGGTAGAGCAGGGGACTCATAAGCCCTTGGTCGGGAGTCCAAATCTCCCCCTCGGCACTAAAATGGACGTGAAAGTCCTGGCTGTATGTGGTGGTCTCAGTCCAAATGAGACCACCCTTTGCTATATATGGGGGCCTCAAAAACAGGAGATTTCAATGTCTACTTTAAAAACTCAAGACCAGGGGATTATCGTACTCTCGCAACAGGATTATTTACCCATTTTGGCCGAGTCATTTCTGATCGACCGCAAGTCACAGGGCCTGTCACCTGAAACTATTGACTTCTATACCAAGAAGTTAAAGTACTTTCTTAAGTATTGTGAAGGCCAAGCCCTGACACAGATCTCCCAACTGACAACCGACCTGATACGGAGATATTTGCTTGGACTCTCTGAAACCCATAACCCGGGTGGCGTTCATGCCTGCTTCCGACCTTTGCGGAGTTTCCTATATTGGGTTGAAGATGAGGAGATCATGCCACAGGGCTGGAAAAATCCAATCCGCAGAGTGAAGGCGCCAAAGCTGCCCACCGAGCCCATTGAGCCTATCCATGTAGAAGAAATCGAATCGATGCTTAAAAGTTGTGAGAGTAATTATGCCGGAACCAGAGACAAAGCTATGATCTTGGGTCTGCTCGATACAGGTGCACGTGCCAAAGAATTTTTGAACATCAACCTGGACGACATCGAACTGGCAACTGGGTCGATCATGATACGACAGGGAAAAGGGCGGAAACCGCGCATGGTATTCCTAGGGCGCAAGACCATTCGCGC